>NZ_CP019701.2:2342500-2642500 GCF_002005205.3 Rhizobium rhizogenes
TTATAAGGGGCAGGTCTTGACCCAGACAGCGCGCTACTGGTTCGAACAGACGAAGGACATCTGCCCCAACCATGTGGTCAGCTACCCCGATCCCAATGTCGTCATCGGCAAGAGGCTTGAAATATTGCCGGTCGAAGTCGTGGTCCGCGGTTATCTGGCCGGCACCACCGGCACGTCGATCCTGACCCTCTACAAGAAGGGTGAGCGACAGATGTACGGCATGAGCCTGCCGGACGGGATGAAAGACAACCAGATTCTGCCAGAGCCGGTCATTACGCCGACAAGCAAGGCCTTCGATGGCGGCCATGACGAACCGCTGACGCCGGCAGAGATCGTGGAGAAGAAGCTCCTGACGCAGGAGCAATGGAACACCCTGTCCCGTTACGCGCTGGCACTCTTCAGGCGCGGACAGGAAATTGCCGCAAAGCAGGGCCTTATCCTCGTCGACACGAAATATGAATTCGGGACGGACGAAAACGGTACGATCATCCTGGCCGACGAAATCCACACTCCGGACAGCAGCCGCTACTGGATGGCCGACAGCTACGAGGAAAGCTTCCGCAACGGCACACGGCCGGCGAGCTTCGACAAGGATTTCGTGAGAGCCTGGGTTGCCGAACGCTGCGACCCCTACAAGGACGATGTTCCCGAAATTCCGCAGGGCCTCGTGCTGCAAACCTCGAAGGTCTATATTGATGCCTACGAACGCATCACCGGAGAGCGCTTCGTTCCCGACGATAGCGGCGAGACGCCGCTGGCAAGAGTACGCCGGAATCTGGAGCCGTTCTTCCCCGGAGTCTGACCGTGAGCAAAACGATCGAACAGGCGAGAAAAGGCGACAGGAAGAACGACCGTCCTGTCAGACGCCGGCCTCGCCGTTCCGCCGAGGAAACGCGGCGGGACATTCTTGCCAAGGCTGAAGAGCTTTTTCGCGAGCGCGGCTTCAATGCCGTGGCAATCGCCGATATCGCCGCCGCGCTCGGCATGTCGCCCGCCAATGTCTTCAAGAATTTCAGCTCGAAGAACGCCCTTGTCGACGCCATTGCCTTCGAGCAGATCGGCGCATTCGAGCGGGACATCCGGCCGCTGGATAAAAATCACGCGCCGCTTTCGAGGTTGCGCCACCTCGCCCGCACCCTGATGGAGCAGCACCACCAGGACCTCAACGACAATCCCTATATCTTCGAAATGATCCTGATGACGGCCAAGCAGGACATGAAGTGTGGCGACTATTATAAGGCCGTCATTGCCAGCCTGCTGGCCGACATCATCAGCGACGGTATCGATGCCGGAATCTATGCGCCCGCCGACATTCCGCCACTTGCGGAAACCGTGCTCCATGCTTTGACAAGCGTCATTCACCCGGTGCTCATCGCACGGGAAGACATCGGCAATTTGGCAACACGTTGCGATCAACTGGTCGATTTAATCGATGCGGGATTGCGCAATCCGCTTGCTAAGTGACGATTCCCAATTTACGTCACCTTCTCGCAACTGCTTGCGAAGCGCCAAAGCCTGCGCTTCTATGCGCATGGCGGTCCGGAAGGAATGAACGAAGAAGGCCCCAAAAGGCCTTTGTGTCGTCTCATCTGTTCTCCCGGACACGCATCCGCCGAGCGACATTGCGCTTATAGTTGAATGCGACCGATACGCAGGGAAGAACAATGAGCCGACGTATTTTACCCCTATTTGCTTCTCTGTGCGTGACCGCAATTCTGGCGGGATGCAGCGATGGCGGCGAGAGCGGCCAGGCCGCCGCGCCGGGTGGCGAACGTCCGCCGTCACCGGTCAGCATCATCCTGATGAAGAACAGCGAATATCCTCTGACCACCGTTCTTCCCGGTCGTGCCAGCGCGTTCCAGACAGCGGAAATCCGCCCCCGCGTCACCGGCATCATCCGCGAAATTCCCTTCAAGGAAGGCAGCGAGGTCAAGCAGGGCGATATTCTCTACCAGATCGAGGACAATACCTATCTGGCCGAGGTAGCGCAGGCAAAGGCAAACGTGGCCAAGGCCGAAGCCAGCATCCCGAGCGCCCAGGCAAACCTTGCCCGTTACGAGCGGCTGGTCAACAGCGGCGCAACGCAGATCGAATATGAAAACGCCAAGGTGACGCTGCTGCAGGCCGAAGCCGATGTGGCCCAGACCAAGGCGGCGCTGGAAACGGCTGAAATCAACCTCGACCTTACCAAGGTTCGCGCGCCTTTCGACGGCATCACCAGCGCAACCGCCTTCAGCATCGGCAACGTGGTAACGGCAAACCAGACGACGGCATTGACGACGCTGCGCCGCATCGACCCGATCTATATCGATCTGATGGAGTCCAGCACCAATCTTCTGCGTCTGAAAAAGGCGATCTCGTCGGGCCAGCTCGGCGGCGATACAAAGGAGACCGGTATTCACCTGACGCTGGAAGACGGCACCGAATACAAGCATGACGGCAAGATCGACATGTCGGACATGGCGGTGAGCGAAACCACCGGCACCTTCTCCATCCGTGCCCTGTTCGACAATCCGGACGATCTGCTGCTGCCCGGCACCTATGTCCGCGCCACACTGACCATCGGCAAGGAAAAGGGTTTCCGCATTCCGCAGCGCGCGGCGAGCCGTAACGCCAATGGCGAACTGACCGCGAAATTCGTGACTGCGGAAAACAAGGTGGAAACACGCACCTTCCCGTCCAGCCAGCAGTCGGGCAACGCCTGGCTGGTGACGGAAAACGTCAAGGATGGCGACAAGCTCATCGTCGACGGCTTCCAGTGGATCGCCGATGGCGCGACAGTCGCGCCCGTTGAAGTGACCATCGACGATCGCGGTATCGTCGTTCTGCCGCAGCAAGCTCCGCCTGCCGCCGCCCCCTCGAAATAAGCATGAGCACGAAACCCTCGGTCGAAGCTCGTAAAAGGTAAGGCAGGACTGCCATGGCCCATTTCTTCATCCGGCGCCCCGTTTTTGCATGGGTTATCGCCATCGTCATCATGCTGGGCGGCGCATTGGCGATCGCGACGCTCTCCATCTCGCAATATCCCGATATTGCGCCGACGACGGTGCGTGTCAGCGCAACCTATAACGGCGCCAGCGCCGAAACCGTGGAAAAATCGGTGACGACCATCATCGAGGACGGCATGACCGGTCTCGACGACCTCACCTACATGACGTCGTCATCCTCGACGGGCAGCGCCGAAGTGACACTGACCTTCGGCAACAGCATCATGCCTGACATCGCGCAGGTTCAGGTGCAGAACAAGCTGCAGCTCGTCCAGTCGCAATTGCCCGATACCGTGCAGCAGCAGGGTATCCAGGTCAGCCGCTCCACATCGAGCATCCTGATGGTTGGCGCGTTGATCTCGACCGACGGCAAGCGCAACTCCGCCGATCTCGGCGACGTCTTCTCCTCGCGTGTCGAAGACCAGATCAAGCGCCTCGAAGGCGTGGGCAGCATCAACGTCTTCGGTTCCGAATATGCAATGCGCATCTGGCTGGATCCGTTCAAACTGAACAAATACCAGCTGACCACGGCCGACGTCACCAGCGCCATCGAAAGCCAGAACACCCAGGTTTCGGTCGGTTCGCTCGGTGCCGTGCCCGCAGTCAAGGGCCAGCAGCTCAACGTCACAGTGACGGCGCAGAGCCAGCTCACCACTGTCGCCGATTTCGAATCGGTCATCCTGAAGGTTGAAAAGGACGGCGCGACTGTCCGTCTCAGCGACGTGGCCCGCATCGAGATCGGCCAGGAAACCTATGGCGGCGATTCACGCTCCAACGGTCGTCCTTCCGCCGGTTTCGCAGTCAACCTCGCCACGGGTGCAAACGCCCTCGACACGGCGGCGCGCGTGAAAGCTGCGCTGGCCAACGTCGAAGGCTCGCTGCCGGAAGGCGTCGCGATCGAATATCCCTATGACACGACGCCTTTCGTGAAGCTGTCGATCGAAAAAGTGGTGCATACGCTGATCGAGGCAATCATCCTCGTCTTCGTCGTGCTTCTGGTGTTCCTGCAGAATCTCAGGGCCACTTTCATTCCGATGATCGCGGTTCCGGTCGTGCTTCTCGGCACCTTCGGCATCCTTGCGCTGACGGGATATTCCATCAACACGCTCACCATGTTCGCGATGGTTCTCGCCATCGGTCTGCTCGTCGACGACGCCATCGTGGTTGTCGAAAACGTCGAACGAATCATGTCGGAAGAGGGTCTGTCACCGGTCGAGGCGACCGAAAAATCGATGGGTGAAATCACCGGTGCGATCATCGGTATCGCGCTCGTGCTCACCGCCGTGTTCATTCCGATGGCCTTCTTCGGTGGGTCGACGGGCATCATCTATCGGCAGTTCTCGGTCACCATCGTTTCGGCTATGCTGCTTTCGGCAGTGGTCGCCATCGTTCTGACGCCGGCGCTCTGCGCCACGATGCTGAAGCCGATCGACCACCACAAGAAGCAGCGCGGACCGGGCGCGTGGTTCAACCGCGGCTTTGGCAAGACGACGGATGGTTATGTCTCCTCCATCGGTTATCTGCTGAAACGGCCTCTGCGCGTGATGATTATTTTCGCGATCGTCATCGGCGGCTGCGCCTGGTTCTTCAGCAAGCTGCCCAGCTCGTTCCTGCCGCAGGAAGACCAGGGCGTGCTGCTGACGATCATCCAGACGCCAACCGGTTCGAATATCGAACGGACCAACGAGGTGGTGAAGCAGGTCGAAAGCTACTTCCGCGAAAAGGAAGCCGCCAATGTCGAATCGGTTTTCGGCGTGCTTGGCTTCAGCTTCAGCGGCTCCGGTCAGAACAACGCCATCGTCTTCACCAAGCTGAAGGATTTCTCCGAACGAACCGCACCCGATCAGCACGCTGGCGCCATCGTGCAGCGTGCGATGGGCACCTTCTTCGGTTTCCGCGATGCGCAGGTCTTCCCGCTTCTGCCGCCGGCCATTCAGGGCATGGGCACATCGAGCGGTTTCTCGATGTATCTCGTGGATAGCGGCCGTAACGGCACCGACGCCCTGACCGCTTCGTCCAAGGAACTGATCGCGCTTGCCACCGGCAATCCGAAGATCAGTTCGCTTCGAAGCGACAGTCAGGACAATGAAACGCAGATGAAGATCATTCTCGATCAGGAAAAGATGGGGGCCATGGGCGTCGATCTCTCCTCCGTGAACCTCATGCTGTCGACGATCTTTGCCGGCCGGGATGTCAACGACTTCACTCTGAATGGCGAGCTGAAGCCGGTTTATGTCCAGGGTGATGCCCCCTATCGCATGCAGCCTGATGATCTGAAGTTCTGGTATGCCCGCAACACCAACGGCGAGATGGTGCCTTTCTCCTCCTTCAGCGAGGTGAAATGGATCAACGCTCCGCCGTCTCTTGCCCGTTTCAACGGCACGGGTGCGATCTCGCTGGAAGGCACCGCCGGTGCAGGCGTCGCTTCCGGTGAAGCCATGGACGAGATGGAACGCCTGACGGCAAGCCTGCCGGGTGGCTACACCGTTGCGTGGCAGGGCATTTCCTATCAGGAGCGTCTCTCCGGATCACAGGCGCCGATGCTCTATGCGTTGTCGGTACTGATCGTCTTCCTGTGCCTTGCCGCTCTCTATGAAAGCTGGTCGATCCCCTTCTCGGTCATTCTGGCCGTTCCGGTGGGTGTCCTCGGCGCTTTGACTGCGGCCCATTTCTTCGGCCAGACGAACGACGTCTACTTCAAGGTGGGCCTGCTGACGACCATCGGCCTTGCCGCGAAAAACGCGATCCTGATCGTCGAATTCGCCAAGGAGAGGCAGGAGCATGGGTTAAGTCTGGTGGAAGCAGCACTGGAGGCAGCGAAGCTGCGACTGCGCCCGATCATCATGACGTCGCTCGCCTTCATCCTGGGTGTCGTGCCTCTCGCAATCGCAACCGGAGCGGGTTCTGCCGCGCAGAATGCAATCGGTATCGGGGTGCTGGGTGGTATGCTTTCTGCAACACTGCTCGGAATTTTCTTCGTTCCGTCCTTTTTCGTCATCATTCGTCGCCTTTCAAGGCGTTAACAAAACAAAAATGGGCTGTGCCAACCGTTAATACGCTGCTAGAAATGTCGCCGATTTGGCAAATGCACGTTTCTACGGCATATCGACCGCGTAGCCCATTTGTCAGCAAGCCGCGCTCGGTAAGCCAACCTAAGAATTGGGAAAATTATATGCTGTCTATTCGCGCTACTCTTCCCCTGACAATGCTGCTGCTCTCAGGCTGTGTTGTTGGACCTGACCACAAGACGCCCGAAGTTCAATTGCCGGGAAAGTTTGCGGAAGCCGGAAAAACCAGTAATGGCGACATCAGCAGCGTTGCATGGTGGACAGCCTTCAATGACAGCCGCCTGAACGGTTACGTTTCGACCGGCCTGAAGCAGAACCTGACGGTGATGCAGGCGATCGAACGCATCAACCAGGCGGAAGCCCAGGTGATCTCGGCCGGCGCCGGTGGTCTGCCGAGCCTGACGGCCAATGGCAGCCACACGACCAGTGAGACCAAGGGCAGCTACCGTGACGTTCCCGTCACCAACGTGTCTTCGGGCAGCCTCAGCGTTTCCTGGTTGCTCGACCTCTTCGGTCGCTATCGCCGGGCAACGGAAAGCGCCAATGCATCGCTCGATGCCGCTTACTCCACCGTTGACGTTCAGCGCCTGACGCTGATTTCGTCGGTCGCCGCAGCCTATATCGACGTGCGCTATTATCAGGAGCGCCTGGCGATTGCCCGCCAGAACCTGGCGTCCCGTCGCGAAACGCTGGATCTGACCAAGCTGCAGCTGGAAGCCGGTGCGGCTTCGCGCCTCGATGTCGTCCAGTCCGAAGGTCTGGTCAATTCGACGCTGTCCGATATTCCGGGCCTTGAAACCAACTTCCGCAAGGCGGCCCATCGCATCGCCACCCTGCTCGGCCTGCCCGCCTCGTCGCTGATTTCCGAACTGCAGAAGGGTGCACGCCAGCCCGTTGCACGCAGCGTTCCGCGCACCGGTATTCCGGCCGACCTCATTCGCAACCGTCCGGACATCCGCGTTGCAGAACGCAATCTCGCCGCCGCGGTCGCCTCGATCGGCGTTGCCGAAGCCCAGCTTTATCCGAGCATCGAACTCGGTGGTTCCATCACCCCGAGCTACAACTTCCTGAGCGGTGGCGGCAGGGGAACGGCTAACAGCTGGTCCTTCGGTCCGAGCCTCGTTCTTCCGATCCTCGATGGCGGTAGCATCCGCGCCAATATCGACCTCGCCAATTCCCAGGCACGCGAAGAATATCTCGTCTGGAAGCAGACGGTGCTGACCGCCGTGGAAGAAGTTGAAAACGCTCTGGCCGCCGTCACTCGCGATCAGCGCACGGCCGATGCATTGCGCAAGACCGTGGCTTCCTATCAGGAAGCGCTGCAGCTTTCGACGGCCAGCTACCGCGATGGCGCCTCCTCGCTGCTCGACGTTCTCGATGCGCAGCGTCAGGTTTCCACCGCGCAGGCAAGCCTCGCACAGGCTGTACAGCAGACCGCGCAGGACTATGTATCGCTGAACGTGGCGCTCGGCGGCGGTTACGCCGTTGGCCAGACCACGGCCCCGAAGAAGGCCGGTCCGACCCGGACTGCCGCCAAGGGCATGTAAGCCCAGCCAGCAAGACAAATAAAAGCCCGCGTCTCGACGCGGGCTTTTTTGTTGGTCCAGATACAAAAAAGCACCGGTCACCCGGTGCTTTTCTTTAACCCAGCCGTCAGGCTCAGTTCTTGGCGCGCTCGACGTAGGAATTGTCTTCCGTGGCGATGACCACGCGGATGCCGGCATCGATATGCGGCGGCACCATGGTGCGGATGCCGTTGGAGAGAATTGCCGGCTTGTAAGAGGAAGAAGCCGTCTGGCCCTTCACGACCGGTTCCGTTTCCGTGATTTCCAGCGTGACGTGGCGCGGCAGTTCAACCGCCAGCGGATTGCCTTCGTGGATGGAAAGAACGCAGGTCATACCTTCCTGAAGATAGGCCTTCTGGTCACCCATCGTCTCGACATCGACAACGACCTGGTCATAGTTTTCCGGGTTCATGAAGTGGAAGCCTTCGCCGTCTTCATAAAGGAACTGGAAGTTCAGGTCTTCAACGAAAGCGCGCTCGACCTGTTCGGTGGTGCGCCAGCGCTCGGAGACCTTCACGCCATCAACGATGCGGCGCATGTCCACCTGCGTGACCGGCGTACCCTTGCCGGGGTGAAAGTTCTGCGCGGTGAGAACGACGTAAAGCTTGCCGTCCACGTCGAGAACATTGCCCTTGCGGACGGATGAGGCGATAACCTTGACCATATGACTTCCTTGTAACTCGATGAAATGCGTCGTAAAGGACTGCGCGGCAGCACCGGCCCCGGCAGACGTTTTGTCTTTTTTCTGGGGCGCAACTACCTTAAATCCGCGCGAATTGCCAGCCTTCTACAGCAATTCGCGGAAGAGTGCCTAGCGGTTTTCCGCCCGGAATTGCTTTAAATGACGCGATCAGGCGTTTTGCGGGCTATTTATCCGCAATGGGACGCCACAGAGAAGACGGAAAAGAAGAGAAGATGCGCGCAAGCAAAGAGACAATGTCGCCATGGTGGACGCCCGATGTCCACGCCGACCGCCGCGCTTTTCTCATTGGCCGCAACGCGATCCAGTCGGCATTCCGCAGCTATTTCGCCCGTGCCGATTTTCTTGAGGTCGATACCGCCACCCTGCAGATTTCGCCCGGCAATGAGGCGCATCTGCACGCCTTTGCCACTGAGGGTCTGACGCCGGGCGGCGATGCCGTACCGCTCTATCTCCATACCTCGCCGGAATTCGCCTGCAAGAAACTGCTCGCCGCAGGTGAAAAACGCATTTCCTGTTTCGCCCATGTTTACAGGAACCGGGAAAGAGGCCCATTGCACCACCCGGAATTCACCATGCTGGAATGGTACCGGGTCGGCGAAACCTATGAGAGCCTGATGAAGGACAGCGCCAATCTTCTGGCGCTATCGGCCGAAACCACCGGGACCAAACATTTCACCTATCGTGGCCGCAGCGTCGATCCCTTCCTTGAGCCGGAACGCCTGAGCGTCGCCGAAGCCTTCGAGCGTTATGCGGGAATTGACCTTTTGGCCACCATCGGCCGAAACGGCGAAACCGACAGCCGACATCTTGCCGCAAGCCTCACCCATGCCGGCATCCGCGTGGCCGGGGACGACACCTGGGCGGACATGTTCAGCCGTGTCATCGTCGAGCGGGTGGAACCGGAACTGGGTTTCGGTCGCGCGACGATCCTTGATGAATACCCCACCAGTGAAGCGGCCCTCGCCCGCAAGTCCCCGAAGGACGCACGGGTAGCGGAACGTTTCGAGCTTTATGCCTGCGGCGTGGAACTTGCCAATGCCTTCGGCGAATTGACCGACGCTGCCGAGCAGAGGCGGCGTTTCGAAATGGAAATGGCCGAGAAGCAGCGGGTCTATGGTGAGACCTATCCGCTGGACGAGGATTTTCTCGCAGCACTGGCGATCATGCCACCGGCAAGCGGCATAGCGCTCGGTTTCGACCGGCTGGTGATGCTGGCCACCGGGGCACCCCGCATCGATCTCGTCATGTGGGCACCCGTTGCGGACTATGGGCGATGACAAGGCCTGAAACCATCAAGACACCCGAAGCGCTTGTCGAGGCGGGGCTGATCGAGGCCGGAGCGCTGGAAGGCCTGCGCCCGGTGACGCAGCGCTATGCGCTGGCGATCACGCCGGCCATTGCCGATCTGATTAACAATCGCGATCCGCACGATCCCATTGCCCGGCAATTCGTGCCGGACCCGGCCGAACTCATCCATCTTCCCGAAGAGCGCGACGATCCGATTGGCGACGACGCCCACAGCCCCGTGCACGGCATTGTTCACCGTTATCCCGACCGCGTCCTTCTGAAGGCGGTGCATGTCTGCCCCGTCTATTGCCGTTTCTGTTTTCGCCGCGAAATGGTCGGGCCTCAGGGCAACGGCATGATGAGCCCGGAGGAACTGGACGCCGCATTCGACTATATCAAGGCCAACCCGGCGATCTGGGAGGTCATCCTCACCGGCGGTGACCCGCTGGTACTTTCCCCGCGGCGCCTGTCCGACCTGATGACACGCCTGAAAGACATATCCCATGTAAAGATCGTCCGTTTCCATACCCGCGTGCCGGTGGTCGACCCCGAACGTATCGACACGGCGCTGATCGATGCGCTGAAGGCGAGCGGCAAGACCACCTATGTCGCCCTGCACGCGAATCACGCACGGGAACTCGGTGAGGCGGCAAGGCGTGCTGCGGCACGTTTGATCGATGCGGGCACAGCCATGGTCAGCCAGACGGTGCTTCTGAAAGGCATCAATGATGATCCGGCAACGCTTGCCGAATTGATGCGCGCCTTTGTCGAGGCTCGTATCAAGCCTTATTATCTGCATCATCCCGATCTCGCGCCCGGCACCAGCCATTTCCGGCTGACGATCGAAGAGGGACAGCGAATCGTTTCCGCCTTGCGCGGACATGTCTCCGGCCTGTGCCAGCCCACCTATGTCCTCGACATTCCGGGCGGCCACGGCAAGGCGGCTATTGGCAGAAATGCGGCCAAAAAGACAATCGATGGCTGTTATTCCGTTTCCGATTTCAACGGAAACGATCACATCTACCCCCCGGCGGCATCTGGCGACGCTTAAAAAAAGCATAAAAAGCCCGCGACGCCGGGCTTTTCGAGGTGACGGGGCAAGAAAACAAAAATTTCACAATTCCGCCCCTCTCCTGTCATCATAAAGAAAAATATTCTACCTATAACAATCAGCATTGATTTTAGTGCTGGTCTGGATTATCAGTGTGGAACTGGAGAACGAGTCTCCTGATTCCGGATCAACACCAATACAGGGAGTGTGTCATGTCAAAACATATCAACATCAACGCAATCCTTGGTCTTGAATCCTGGAATGCTGGATTTAAATCCACGTGTTCCCGCTGCTGTCGAATGTGACTTAACGGTCTCAATTTCCTGAAAATCAGTTCGACAACATGCTGTGTGAAGTAGCCACAGCGGGAGTATATCTATGCAGAAGCAAGTTATTGAATTCGCTGGCGAACCCGTCGGCATCGTCATCCCGGACAACGACCGGTTGAAGTTCATCGCGGTGAAGTTCCACGTTCATGACCTGGACGAACAGAAGTTCGACAGCGCCGACGACGTGCGGATCGCCATTCGCGATCTCGTGCGCAACCGGAACCTGGCCGCGGCCTGATGCGGGAAAATCATCGCCCGCTCATGGAACCGTCAAAACCAAAGCGCGCCAAATATCGGACCCCAAATTGCGGGCCGATGGCGCGCTTTTATTTTGCATGACAATTTATCTGCCGCCGTGGCTCACCCCATTCACGGTGCATCAGAGCACTCTGATCCGATGCGTTGAAAAGCCCGGCAAAGCTCTCCCCCGAAAAATATACACCCTGGTCAATTGAAGTGCCCTATATCGCTGCAAAAGCCGATCAGCGCCTTCCCGGCGATGATATCGGTGGATCAAGGCTTGTTCGCGTCAGAACGCGGTAAAGGTCAGCGTCGTCAGCGAACGAACGATTCCCGGAATATTGACGATGTTCTGGTTGATGAACTTGCCGATATCTTCTTCTGGCGGCAGGTAAATTTTCAACAGCAGATCATACTCTCCGCTGGTGGAGTAAAGCTCGGAAACCAGCTCCGTTTTATAGATGGCATCGGCGACATCATAGGTCTTGCCGGGCTCGCATTGAAGCTGAACAAAAATGGGCTTCACGGACATCTCCCGTATTTAGAACTTTCGGTGCGTGGCTTCTGCTGCCACACGTCATGGCGCACTATTGGCTGACCAGCGCCGGTCTTGCAAGACCGCCCACCGGTTTACGCCGAAAACTCAACCGTCCCGTCACCCGCTCCAGATGCGGCCTCGGCCACGACCCAGCGCCGGAAACTCTCGAGCGGCGCATAACCGGCACGATCCGGCATGCAGGCAAGATAATAGGCCTCCTCGCTCTCCACCTCTCCCGCAACCGCCGCCACGAGTCGGCCGCTTCGCAACTCCTCCTCGATCATGAAGGACGGAATGAGCGACGCACCGACGCCTGCGCTCGCCGCCTCCGCAATCGTCGTAAACTGATCGAAGAGCATGCCATGCACATTATCGAAACGCACTTCATGGCTGCGAAACCATTGTTCCCAGGCATCCGGTCGGGTTGTCATGTGCAAGAGCGGCACACGCAGCAGATCGCCCGGCCCTGAAAGTCCATAGCGCTCCTTGAAGGCCGGGCTGCACACCGGAATGACCTTTTCATGCATCAGGAAAACCAGTTCGGTGCCCGGCCAGTGCGGCAGTCCGAAATGGATTGCCGCATCGACGGTGTCGGTCCGGAAATCGAACAGCGACGACCGCGTCAGGAGATTGACCGAAACGCCCGGATGCCGGGCGAGGAAATCGGGAAGGCGCGGCACGAGCCAGCGTGTGCCGAAGCTGGGCAGAACACCGAGATTGAGCGTACCGCCATCCGGGTTGGCGCGCAGATTGAGCGAAGCCGTCGATATGCGCCGCAGGGCCTCGCGAATTTCCCGCGCATAACCCTCCCCAGCCCTTGTCAGCCGGATGGTCTGCCGCTCGCGGAGAAACAGCGCCACGCCGAGCTGCTCCTCAAGCGCCAGTATTTGCCGGCTGACCGCACCCTGCGTGAGGCCAAGTTCCCTCGCCGCAGCCGTAACGCTACCCGCGCGCGAAGCGGCCTCGAAGGCTGCCAGCAACGAAAGCGATGGCAAAAAGCGACGCGGCGGCAGAACCATATTCCCTCACGGAATGAACTCTTGACGATATGTCGATATTCAACAGGTGGAGCCGCTTGTAAAGTCTCATAAACAAGGGCTTGTCACTCATACAGAAATCAAATGAACTGGCCCGAAACATGGTGGAACGATGTATAATGACCCCCGCTCGCACGGCCTATGGGAAAAGACCGCCCCGCAGCCACCCGTAACGCCTGCGCTGCAAGGTGCTGCAGCTGCCGATGTCGTGATTGTCGGCGGTGGCTTCACCGGACAATCCGCCGCCCTCCATCTTGCGGAAAAGGGCGTGGACGTCGTTCTTCTCGAGGCCAGGGAAATCGGCTTCGGCGGCTCAGGCCGCAATGTCGGCCTCATCAATGGCGGCATGTGGGTCATGCCGAAAGAGCTGCCGGGTGTGCTGGGCGAGGTTTATGGCGAACGCCTTCTCGACCTGCTGGGCAATGCCCCGCTTCTCGTGCGCGAACTGGTGGAAAAACACGCAATCCCCTGCGAGATCGAGAAAAACGGTACGCTGCATTGTGCCGTTGGCGAGAAGGGGCTTACCGAAATCCGTGAACGCTGCGAACAATGGGCCGCGAGAGGCGCACCCGTCCGTGTTCTCGATGCCGGGGAAACAGCCAGGCGGACCGGCAGCACTGCCTATTCCGGTTCGCTTCTGGACACACGCGCCGGCACGATCCAGCCACTTGCCTATGTTCGCGGCCTGGCTGCCGCCGCACAAAAGGCAGGTGCACGAATGCATACCGGAAGCCCCGTGGTGGCAACCGAGCGCAGCGGCGGGAAATGGGTGGTGAAGACACCGGAGGGATCGGTAACCGCCAGCTGGATCGTTGTGGCCACCGAAGCCTACAGCACCGGCCCATGGCAAATCGTTCGCGATGAACAGGTCTACCTGCCCTATTTCAACTTCGCCACAAAACCGCTCGGCGACAACCTGCAAAAAAGCATCCTGCCCGGCCGCGAAGGCTGCTGGGATACGAAGGAAATCCTCTCATCCTTCCGCATGGACAAGGCCGGCCGGCTGGTCTTCGGCAGTGTCGGTGCTCTGCGCGGCACCGGCGCCGCCATCCACCGGGCCTGGGCGAAGCGCTCGCTGAAACGGCTTTTCCCGCAGCTCGGCGATACGGAATTCGAATGTGAATGGTATGGCCAGATCGGCATGACCGACAATGCCGTGCCGCGCTTCCACAAATTCGCTGAAAATGTCGTCGGCTTTTCAGGCTATAATGGTCGCGGCATCGCGCCGGGCACAACCTTTGGCAAGGTAATCGCGCAGCATATTCTGGGTGAGGTCACCGAAAACGATTTGCCTCTGCCGCTGACCGAGCCGAAAGCGCAGACTTTCCGTGCGGTGAAGGAAGCCTATTACGAGGCAGGCGCGCAGATCGCCCATTTTGCCGGCGAACGTTTCTGATCGGATTGCGGGCACAGGCCAATGGGTCGGGTATTGTTATGCCTGCGATGTTGCGGGCATGCCCAAACATGACGAATGAAAGATCCTCGAACTCTTTTCACCAGGCACATTAGCCAAAGCTGCGGCCTTTTCCCTATCCCATCGATATATCCTTGAAAATATAATGATTGCCCTATAGGCCTATCGATATATTCATTGGAATATCTCGAAACGGGGGTAACAGACCATGAGACTTTTGCGTCGCAGCTTCTTCAAGACCATTGCCGCCGCCACATCCTTCTGGGTGGCGGCCTCCTTTGTGGCCGTGCCGGCTCATGCCGCCGAAAAGGTTACTGTCTTCGCCGCCGCGAGCATGAAAAACGCGCTCGACGCCATCAATGCCGAATGGGCGAAGGACAGCGGCAACGAAGCAACCGTTTCTTATGCCGCAAGCTCCGCGCTCGCCAAGCAGATCGAGCAGGGCGCACCGGCCGATATCTTCATTTCCGCCGACCTTGCATGGATGGACTATGTCGCCGAAAAGAAGCTGATCGACGCTGACAGCCGCTCCAATCTTCTCGGCAACCGCATCGTTCTCGTCGCTCCCGCAGACAAGGCAAAGCCGGTCGATATCAAGCAGGGCTTCGATCTCGCTGCTCTGGTGGGCGATGGCCGTCTGGCCATGGGCGCGGTCGATTCCGTTCCCGCCGGCAAATACGGCAAGGCCGCTCTTGAAAAGCTCGGTGCCTGGTCTTCGGTTGAAAAGAAAGTCGCCGGCGCGGAAAGCGTGCGTGCCGCCCTGCTGCTCGTCTCGCGCGGTGAAGCGCCCTATGGCATCGTTTACCAGACCGACGCAGCCGCCGATCCGGGTGTGAAGATCGTCGGCACCTTCCCGGAAGACAGCCACCCGCCGATCATCTACCCGGTCGCCATTCTCTCGGAAGCAAAGTCCCCGGCAGCAAAGGCCTATCTGGACTTCCTGAAGTCGGCCAAGGCAACGCCCTTCTTCGAAAAGCAAGGCTTTACCGTTTTGAAATAAGCTTGTCTCAGGCCCACCTCCCGGTGGGCCATGAAACTTGACGATTGCAGGATATGGCATTGCATTGGTGGACACTCAGCCCTGAAGAATGGACGGCGATCAGGCTCAGCCTGTGGGTGTCCTCCATCGCCATGCTTGCCAGCCTGCCCTTCGGCATTGCGGTGGCCGTGGCGCTGGCCCGCGGCCGCTTCTGGGGCAAGTCGCTGCTGAACGGCATCGTCCACCTGCCGCTCATTCTGCCGCCCGTCGTCACCGGCTTTCTGTTGCTTGTTCTCTTCGGCCGCAGGGGCGCCATCGGGCAATTTCTCGATACTTATTTCGGCATCGTCTTTTCCTTCCGCTGGACCGGGGCAGCGCTCGCCTGCGCCGTCATGGCCTTTCCGCTGATGGTGCGCTCCATCCGCCTCTCCATCGAGGCGGTGGACCGCAAGCTGGAAGAGGCAGCGGGAACGCTCGGGGCAAGCCCGTTCTGGGTGTTCCTCACCGTCACGCTCCCCCTGACGCTCCCCGGCATAATCGCCGGCATGATCCTCGCTTTTGCCAAGGCCATGGGCGAATTCGGCGCGACCATTACCTTCGTTTCAAACATTCCGGGCGAGACCCAGACGCTTTCCGCCGCCATCTACACCTTCACGCAGGTGCCCGGCGGCGATGCCGGTGCATTGCGACTGACCATCGTTTCCGTCGTGATTTCCATGCTCGCCTTGCTCGTCTCGGAGTTTCTGGCCCGTATCATAGGCAAACGGGTGAGCATGGAATGACGCTTTCGGTCTCAACTCACCACCGCCTCGGCTCCTTCGAACTTGACGCGTCATTTGCCTCCGAAGGCGGCGTGACCGCACTCTTCGGGCGCTCCGGCTCCGGCAAGACATCGATGATCCGCATCATTGCCGGCCTGCTGCGGCCGGATGAAGGAAAAGTCTCGCTCGACGGCGAAGTACTGGCCGATAGCGGAAACCGGCTGTTCCTGCCGGCCCACAGACGCCGTTTTGGTTATGTCTTTCAGGAGGCGCGGCTCTTCCCGCATCTCAGCGTGGCGCAGAACCTGAATTATGGCAGATGGTTCACCACAGACAAAACGAAGGTCGCACAGGATGACCGTATCGTCGACATGCTCGGCATCGGCCATCTCTTGCAGCGCCGTCCGAACAAACTCTCAGGCGGCGAAAAACAACGCGTTGCCATCGGCCGCGCCTTGCTTTCTTCCCCCAGACTGTTGCTGATGGACGAACCGCTCGCCTCGCTGGACGAACAGCGCAAGGCTGAGATCATTCCCTATCTCGAACGGCTGCGCGACGAGACGAAAATTCCGATCGTCTATGTCAGCCATTCCATCCAGGAAGTCGCCCGCCTTGCCGACCGCATCGTGGTGATGAGAGACGGTAAGGTGGAGGCGCAGGGAAATGCGGCCGATGTGCTGGGGAGACCCGATTTCAGCAGCCATCTGGAGCGGCGGGAAGCGGGCAGCATCCTGTCAGGGCACATCGAAAGCTTCGATGCACGGCACGGGCTTGCCGCCGTCAGGCTCAGCACAGCGCTGCTTCAGGTTCCGGCAAAAATGAGAACACCCGGCAACCCTGCACGGGTGCTTATACCGGCTCGCGATGTCATGCTGGCTTTGGTGAAACCCGAAGGCCTCAGCGCGCTCAACATTCTCGAAGGCCATATTGCAGATATCTCGGTCAGCGAGGACGGCATGGTGACGGTTCAGGTGGATTGCGGTGGCGATATCATCCAGTCGCGCATCACCGATCTCTCGCGAGAACGCCTGCAACTGGAGCCCGGGAAGCCGGTACATGCCATCATAAAATCGGCGGCTCTCGATCCCTATTGACGGCATCATCGGGGTTGCGGTTGGTCTCCAGCCAGTCGATATCCTGACGCAAGACCTCGTTCATCCGCTTTTCCATGCCGCGATAGCGCTCCAGCACCTCGGCCCCAAAAGCGGTCAACACCGCCCCGCCGCCCTGCTTGCCGCCGCGCTGGGATTCGATCACCGGCTGCATGAACATATGGTTCAGCGCATCGACCAGCAGCCATGCGCGGCGATAGGACATATCCATGGCCCGCCCGGCGGCCGAAATGGACCCCGTCTCGACAATCAGCTCCATCAACTCGATTTTGCCGTGGCCCAGACGCTCCCCGGGCGAAAAATCAATGCGGAGAACGGGTTTCAGTGGTGCTCTCGTTTCGTTCATCGCTCAACGATCCTGCTCATGAAGATCGCAATAGGCCTTTTGGGCGCCCGCCACCGGCAGCGCCGTCGCCTCATAGACACCGCGTGCCACCGCCCGCGCCATCACGATTGTGGCGAGATGGCAGAGTTCGGCGAAATGGACGCCGCCTTCAAGCGGTTTGTCGCCGGTCGCCGCCGCGAACATGGTATCGCCGTCGCTCGGCAAATGGGCGGGCAGAACCGCACGCGCCAGCCCGTCATGCGCCATGATGGAGAGGCGATGCGCCTGCGCCTTTGTAAGTGTCGCATCGGTCACGACAGCGCCGATGGTCGTCGCAGTGAGATTGACCCCTTTGAGCCGCAGCGCGGTATGGTCCGGTTCGAAACGTTCCGGAAAACCGCAATCGCCGAATTCGCCCTGCATTTCAAAAGGCGCGGACCAGAAATGGCGGCTTGTGCCAACAGTCGCGGAACCCAGCGCATTGACCGCGACGATGGCCGCCACCTTATAACCGCCGGAACTGATGGCGCTGGCCGAACCGAGGCCACCCTTGAAGGTGGCTGTCGTCGCGCCCGTTCCTGCGCCCACCGTTCCGAGTTCGAAAGTCTCGCGACCTGCCGCCTTAAAGGCCGCATATCCCATCTCGCGATAAGGCGAATGCAGACCCCACTCCTTGTCGCCGCCGTTTAGCAGATCCATCAGGATCGCCTGGGGCACGATAGGCACGCGGGTGGAGCCTACCTGCAACCCGCGGCCGATCTCCCGCAACCCGGCCTGAACCCCGCCCGCCGCATCCAGCCCGAAGGCCGAACCGCCGGAAAGCACCAGTGCATCCACCGTTTCAACCGTCATCGCCGGGTCGAGCAGCCCGGTATCGCGCCCGCCGGGCGCACCGCCGAGAACCGAGCCGGAGGCGATGGCGGGCTTTTCGAAAACAATCGCCGTGACGCCGGAGCCGAGGGAGAGATCGGTGACATTGCCGACCGAAACGCCGTCAATATCCGTGAGAAGATTGTTGCGTGTCGCCATGCCGTCCCCCTTTTCTCCCGGTATCCCGCCGCGGCAGGGCCCTGTCAACGCAAAAAGGAGACATGCCCCGCCTCTGGCAAAAGCCGCGATCAGGAGAAAACCGCCGTCCCGATAACAGGTGTCGAGGGAACGGCCATATCCCGTGGTTCCAGCGGCCCGGACAGAAATGCCCGGTGGCCAGCCTCTATCGCACAGGCAAAAGCCTCCGCCATGCCGACCGGTTCACGTGCCCCGGCAACCGCCGTATTGAGCAAAACGGCGTCATAGCCAAGCTCCATCACCGTCACCGCATGTGACGGCCGGCCGATACCGGCATCGACGATCAGCGGCACATCGGGAAACCGCGCCCGCATCGATTTCAGTGCCGTCAGATTGAGCGGCCCCATGGCGCTGCCGATCGGCGCGCACCAGGGCATCAGCACCCTGCAGCCGGCCTCCAGCAGCTTTTCGCCCACGACAAGATCATCAGTCGTATAGGGAAAGACCTCGAAACCCTCGTCGCAGAGGATTTTTGCCGCCTCCACCAGCGCAAAGACATCCGGCTGCAAGGTATCGTGATGACCGATGACTTCGAGCTTGATCCAGTTGGTGCGAAACACCTCACGCGCCATCTTCGCCGTCAACACCGCTTCCTTCACGGTGTGGCAACCGGCGGTATTGGGCAGGATATGGCGGTCCAGTTCGCGGATCAGCTCGAAAAACTGACCGCCTTGCTTGCCGCCCGCCATTTCCCGACGCAGCGAAATCGTCAGAATATCCGCATTGCTGGCCCGCACCGCATCGGCAAGCACGGCGGGAGACGGATAACGCGCCGTACCGAGCAGAAGACGGGACGAGACCTCGCGGCCATAAAGCGTCAGCATGGCCTCAACCTCCCTGCATCGGCGAAAGGATTTCGACGCGGTCGAAAGCTTTCAGCAAATAATCGGCGCGCTCTTCCGAATGCACCAGATCGCCATTAACCGCCGTCGCCAGCCACTCGCCCTCATATTCGAGGCTGGCAAGCAGGCCGGCCAGCGTCTCGGCGGCAAGATCAAGCTCGTCGCCATTCACCAGAAGTTTCATGATCCTGTTCCTTTTGAATAAGAGTTTGGCAGACGATCCCGGCTGCCTGCCGTGCCATCGCCGGCGAGAGCAGAAAGCCATGCCGGTAAGCGCCGTTGATGAAGATGATCCGGCCCTCTTGCGTGACATCAGGCAGATTGTCGGGATAGGCGGGGCGCACGCCCGTGCCGGTCTCGATGATTTCCGCCTCCGCAAAGGCCGGATGCACGGTATAGGCGGCATTGAGGAATTCCATCATCGAACGGGCGGAAATCGCTCCGGCATCCTCCGTCTCGATCATCGTCGCCCCCACCATGAAGCGGCCGGGCTCGCGCGGCACGATGTAGAGCGGAATGCGCGGATGCAGTAGTCGGACGGGACGGGAGAGGGAAATCTCTGGCGTGCCGAGATAGAGCATCTCTCCCCGCACACCGCGAAGGCTGGAAATCGTTCCCACCGCCGCAGGCCCGGTGCAATCCACCACCCGGTCGAACCGCTGTTCATCCACCGAAACGCCCATATGAAACCGCACACCCATGGCGCAAAGCCGCTGATGCAGCGATTTCAGCGCAAGGCGCGGATCGAGATGTCCCTCGCCCGGGAAGTAAAGTCCGGATCGGAACCGGCCGGCAAGATCAGGCTCCAGAGCGGCGATTTCACCCTCATCCACCCAGCGATAACCACTGGTCCGCGATGCGAAACGAGACAGCTCCGCCTTGTCGCGGGCAGGCGCGACCACCAGCGTGCCATTGCGGACTACAAGGCCGGGAGCCGCTTCGTCCCACCAGTCAAGCGCCACCTTGCCGAGCGTCAGGACCGCTTCCTCCGCATTTTCGCGCTCACACCAGGGCGCCAGCATGCCGCCCGCATAGAACGACGCCCCGCGAGAAGGCTCGGAATTGCGCTCCAACACCTCGACAGCAACGCCGCTCCGCGCCAGCTCGAAGGCCGCCGTTAATCCGGCGACCCCCGTTCCCTTGACAAGGACGCGCATTTTATTCGGCATTCGCAGGCGTCGGCAGCGGCATATAAAGCTCGCCGCCTTCCTTGAAGCGGGCGGCCATCGCCTCCAGCCCCTCCTTCTGCGCCTCGGCGCGGATATCGTGAGAAATCCGCATCGAGCAGAATTTCGGCCCGCACATGGAGCAGAAATGCGCAACCTTGTGCGCCTCTTTCGGCAGGGTCTCATCATGGAAGGACCGCGCCGTATCCGGGTCGAGCGACAGGTTGAACTGATCTTCCCAGCGGAACTCGAACCTTGCGCGCGACAGCGCGTCATCCCGCACCTGCGCCGCCGGATGGCCCTTGGCAAGATCGGCGGCATGGGCGGCGATCTTGTAGGTGATGACACCGACCTTCACATCGTTACGATCCGGCAGGCCGAGATGTTCCTTCGGCGTGACGTAGCAGAGCATCGCCGTGCCGAACCAGCCGATCATCGCCGCCCCGATGCCTGACGTGATGTGGTCGTAACCGGGCGCGATATCGGTGGTCAGCGGCCCGAGCGTATAGAAGGGCGCCTCACCGCAGGTCTTCAGCTGCTTGTCCATATTTTCCTTGATCTTGTGCATCGGCACATGGCCGGGGCCTTCGATCATCACCTGGCAATCCTTCGCCCAGGCGATCTGCGTCAGCTCGCCCAGCGTCTCCAGTTCCGCAAACTGCGCAGCGTCATTGGCATCGGCGATCGAGCCGGGACGCAAGCCATCGCCCAGCGAGAAGGAGACGTCATAGGCGCGGCAAATGTCGCAAATCTCGTCGAAATGCTCATAGAGAAAGCTTTCGCGATGATGATGCAGACACCACTTGGCCATGATCGAGCCGCCGCGCGAGACGATGCCAGTAACGCGGTTGACGGTGAGCGGAATGTAATGCAGCCGCACGCCGGCATGGATGGTGAAATAATCCACGCCCTGTTCCGCCTGCTCGATCAGGGTGTCGCGAAACACCTCCCAATTCAGATCCTCGGCAATGCCGTTGACCTTCTCCAGCGCCTGATAAAGCGGCACCGTGCCGATCGGCACCGGCGAGTTGCGGATGATCCATTCACGGATATTGTGGATGTTGCGCCCGGTCGAAAGGTCCATGACGGTATCCGCACCCCAGCGGATTGCCCAGACCATCTTCTCCACCTCTTCCGCCATGGAGGAAGTGACGGCGGAATTGCCGATATTGGCGTTGATCTTAACGAGAAAATTACGGCCGATGATCATCGGCTCAAGTTCCGAATGATTGATATTGGCAGGAATGATGGCCCGGCCCGACGCCACTTCCTGCCGAACGAATTCGGCCGTCACGTAGTCAGGGATATGCGCGCCAAAGCTTTCGCCATCGCGCACCAGCTTCTCCTTGGCCGCCTCGCGCCCGAGATTTTCGCGGATGGCGATGAATTCCATTTCCGGCGTGATGATGCCGGCTCGCGCGTAGGCAAGCTGGGTCACGGCTTTACCTGCCGTGGCTCTCAGCGGCTGGTGGCGCACGGAAAATTCCGGTGTCAGGCGCTCGCCGGTGGCAAAGCCGTTATCCTCCGGCTTAACGTGCCGGCCCTCATAAGCCTCGACATCACCACGTGCCACGACCCAGTCGTGACGCAGTCGCGGCAGACCCTTTTCGATCAGAACGGGATGTGTGGGATCGGTATAGGGGCCGGAGGAATCATAGACCGTCACCGGCGGTTCGCCCGCCGTCGGGTGCACCGCGATCTCGCGCATCGGCACGCGGATATGCGGATGAAGGATTCCCAGTTTATGGATTTTCGTGGAGGCGGCATGCGGTCCGGTGGTAACCGACAGCGGGATAGTCTTGGCAGCGATATTCATCTTGAGGCTCCAAAGTTTGACAGTGGAGACCCAGTTCGAGCCGGAATGATGGAAAATACCTGGCTGCCGACACGAAACGCCATGCGCCCGCCCGACATCAGGTCTTTGCACCGTCCCTACGCCAGTATGAACTGGATCAGGTTCAACGGGTCACTGCGCATGAAAGCAGAATCTCAGCCCCTTGACGGGACACCCCTGGTGAATGGCCACAGCAAAAAACACCGCCCGGCTTTTGTCAAGGCTGCCGATCACCGCTTGGCAAAGGTGCGGGAATGGCGCATGCTGCCGTTAGTTGTAATTAACCTAACGGTTTAGGTGAATATTATCGTTTGCCACGTAACGATAAGCACAAACTATGCAGATGTGAAATTTATGGGAGATACGTCGGAATGAACGCGACTATACGTGAAATACTGGCCAAATTCGGCCAGCTTCCAACCCCGGTCGATACGATTGCAGATGAAGCCGATCTTTATGCGGCAGGCCTTTCTTCCTTTGCATCCGTGCAGTTGATGCTGGGAATCGAAGAAGCTTTCGACATCGAATTTCCCGATAACCTGCTGAACCGCAAGTCCTTCGCCAGCATCAAGGCCATTGAAGACACCGTTAAGCTTATTCTGGATGGTAAAGAGGCTGCCTGATGAACGTGACCGTTGCGCCGCAGGATGAAACTCTGTCCGCGCGCGCGGGCCGTGTCGCGGCCATTGCCGCCAGACATGCGGACGAGGTGGATGTCACCGGCCGCTTCCCTGAGGAAGCTGTCGATGCCTTGAGGCAGGAACGCCTGCTGGGCATCCAGATCCCCTCCTCGCTGGGCGGCGAAAGCGCTTCCCTGCAGCAAATCGCCGATATCTGCGCCCGACTCGGCCAGGCCTGTTCGGCAACAGCGATGATTTTCGCCATGCATCACATCAAGCTGTCCAGCCTGGTGGAACACGGCGAGGCTAGCGCATGGCATGCGGGCTTCATGCGCCGCATCGCCGGTGAACAGCTTCTGCTCGGCTCCGCCACCACGGAAGGCGGCATCGGCGGCAATCTGCGCAACTCCATCTGCGCGATCGAGGTCGATGGCGACTTCTGCCGGCTGGAAAAGGATGCCACCGTCATTTCCTACGGCAGCAATGCCGATGCGATCCTCATCACCTCGCGCGCCCACAAGGATGCCGCGCCGGCCGATCAGGTGATGACCGTTTTCCTGAAAAACCAGTACACGCTCGAAAAGACCCATATCTGGGATACGCTCGGCATGCGCGGCACCTGTTCGGACGGCTTCCTGTTCCGTGGCGAAGCGCCGGCGGCGCAGATTTTCCCGAAGCCTTTCGCGGAAATCGCCGCGCAATCCATGCTTGCAAGCTCGCATCTCCTGTGGAGCGCCGTATGGTATGGCATCGCCTCCGACGCGGTGCTGCGCGCGCAATCCTTCGTCAGGGCCGCGGCCCGCAAGTCGCCCGGCACCGCCCCTCCCGGCGCGATCCGCCTTGCCGAGGTTTCCACCAAGCTGCAGGTGGTGAAATCCAACATCATTGCCGGCATCAAGGCTTATGAGGACACCAAGAGCGATCCGGAAAAGCTGATGTCCATGGCCTTTGCTGTTGCCATGAACAATGTGAAGATCTGCTCTTCGGAAACCATTCTTGAGATCATCGACCACGCCATGCTGGTCTGCGGTATCATGGGTTACAAGAACGGCACGCCCTACAGCCTCGGCCGGCATCTGCGCGATGCGCATTCCGCCAGGCTGATGATTTCCAACGACCGTATTCTCGGTAATTCCGCCAATCTCCTGCTGGTTCACAAGCAGGACACCAGCCTCTTGGGATAAGACCATGGACATGCAAACATCGTTTCTCGATCGATTGTTCGAAGAAGGCCTGCTGATTGAAACGGGTGTGGACGGCCTTTATGGACGCAGCGGCCAGTTCGAGGACGTGATTGCCGCATTCGAGCGGCTGATCGACCGCACGGGCGGCGCCGATGGCGCCGAAGCGATCCGCTTTCCGCCCGGCATCAACCGCGCCCATTTTGAAAAAAGCGGTTACATGAAGAGCTTCCCGCAGCTGGCCGGCACGGTTCATTCCTTCTGCGGCTGTGAGCTCGACCATGTCAGCCTGTTGAAGACCATGGATGAGGGCGGCGACTGGACCAAGGACCAGAAAGCAACAGACATCGTGCTGACGCCGGCAGCCTGCTATCCGCTTTATCCGACGATCGCCAAGCGCGGCGCGCTGCCTGCCGACGGTGGTCTCTATGACATCCAGTCCTATTGCTTCCGCCATGAGCCCTCCAAGGATCCGGCCCGCCAGCAGCTTTTCCGCATGCGCGAATATGTTTGCATGGGCACCGAATCCGACGTCACCGAATTCCGCCAGACCTGGATGGACCGTGGCGTGGAGATGATGAAAGCGGTTGGGCTCGACGTCACCATCGATATCGCCAACGATCCTTTCTTCGGCCGTGCCGGCAAGATGCTCGCCAACAACCAGCGCGATCAGAACCTGAAATTCGAATTGCTGATCCCGGTCACATCGACGACCAACCCGACAGCCTGCATGAGCTTCAACTACCATCAGGATGCCTTCGGCCAGAAATGGGGTCTGAACCTCGCTAATGGCGATGTCGCCCATACCGCCTGCGTCGGTTTCGGCCTTGAGCGTATCGCTCTGGCGCTGTTTGCGCATCATGGTCTGGATGTGAAGAAATGGCCTGCAAAGGTCGTGGAAACCCTCTGGGGCTGATTATCCATGCGGCAGATTTTTCCGGGCCTTGATCCCAAGAACTATGTGCAACATCCGCTCCATTCTTCCGAGCGAATGTGGCCGGAGACCAATTGCTACATTGATTTGTGGATCGAGGTTCTGGCCTCGAAAGGCCTGCCGCCGGAAGCCATGTTCGGTTTCACCCTGACGCAAGACTTTGAGGGTGACCAGTTCACCTTCTTCAAGGTGCCGCTGGAAGATCTCGAAGCGCTTTATGGCGTTCGCGCCACCGAACTGGCGATCTTCGACCGGGTGGAAAACCACATCGAGACGCAGCTGGAACGCGGCCGCATCTGCCTGGTCGAGATGGACAGCTTCTATATGCCCGACACCCATGGGGTGGGCTATCAGAAGGAGCACGGCAAAACCACCGTCGCCATCAACCGGCTCGATCTGGCGAACCGGGAACTCGACTATTTCCACAATGCCGGCTTTTTCCATCTGTCCGGCGAGGATTTCGACGGGTTGTTCCAGTACCATCTGGCCGAGACCGACCCACCGTTCCTGCCCTACACCGAATTTGCGAAATTCGCAGACGGTAATCCCTCGCCGACCCATATTCGCAAGACGGCCGAGCGGTTGCTGAGATTTCATTTTTCGCGGCGGCCATCCGCCAATCCGGTCAGAGCTTTTTCAACCGTGTTTCCGGCGCAGGTGGAAAAGGTTGCCGACAGGCCCTTCGGCTTTTTCCACAAATATGCCTTCAACACGCTGCGCCAACTCGGCGCCAATTTCGAACTGGCGGCAAGCCATTTCGAATGGCTGGACAAGGATGGTTTTTCTGAAGCACGAGACCACGCGCTGCGCATCTCCGAGGTCGCCAAGACCGTGCAGTTCCAGCTTGCCCGCGCTGTCACGCGCCGCAAATTCGATGCGCTGGCCTCCGTGCTCGATCCGGCAGCGGACGCATGGGATGGTCTGATGAAAAGCCTTGCGGCCAAACTGTCTGATGCCAGCGAGGCCGCGTGAGGACCTATCTTCCGGGCGAAAGCGAGGAATTGCTGAGTGAAGGCTGGACGCTGACACTGACGCCGGCCGATGCCTGCGAGACCCCATCCGACATTCCGGCATCGCTTGAAAGCCTTCACGTCTCCGTTCCGGGCACGGTAGCCCAAGCTCTGGAAGCGGCCGGGAAATTCGATCGCCTTGCCCCCGTCGCCCTCAATGACAGGGACGCCTGGTATCGGCTGACGATGATTTCCGATGCGCGGGAGCGGGCCACACTGCGCTTCGATGGCCTCTCCACCATTGCCGAAATCTTCTTTAACGGTGAACTGATCGCCGCCAGCCAGAGCATGTTCGAAAGGCTGGAAGTGCCTGTCGATCTGACGGGCGCGGACGAACTTTCGATCTGCTTCAGGGCTCTTGCTCCAAGGCTCGAAAAAACCGGCCCGCGCGCCCGCTGGCGCCCGCAGATGATGAACACGCAGGGCCTGCGGCTGATCCGCACCACTGCACTGGGCTACATGCCCGGATGGTGCCCGGAAATCCATGCCGCCGGTCCATGGCGACCCATCAGCCTGATAAGGCAGGACGGCGTACTCTGCACACTAGGGTCTTGGCTGGACGCCGCCGGGCGCGGCACCGTCAGCATCGCCCTTGAAACCAGCCGCGCCATAACATCGGCACGGCTAAGCTGTGCCGGTTACAGTGCCGATCTTTCCACGGATGAAGGCGGTAAACTCTCCGGCGAACTCCATATTCCCGATGTCGAAACATGGTGGCCGAAAACCCATGGCAGGCCGGCGCTCCATGAGATCCTTCTGGAGCTGGACGGCAAACAGCATCGGCTCGGGCGCACCGGCTTCCGGCGGATAGAGATCGATCATGGCGGGGACGGCAAGGGTTTCGGGCTTAAAGTGAACGGGCAACCCGTCTTCTGCCGCGGCGCGGTCTGGACGACGTCCGATATCGTGCGCCTGCCGGGAACACGGCCGGATTATGAGCCATGGCTTAGAAAAGCCGCCGAAGCCGGCATGAACATGATCCGTATCGGCGGCACCATGGCTTATGAGACACCGGAATTCTTCGCGCTCTGCGACGAACTCGGCATCATGGTCTGGCAGGATGCCATGCTCGCCAATTTCGATTACCCGGCAAAGGATGATACCCTCCGCCAGCATATCGTGGCCGAAATCTCGCAATTCCTCGAAGCGACTGCGCTTTCTCCATCGCTCGCCGTTTTCTGCGGCGGCAGCGAAATGTACCAGCAGGGCGCGATGCTCGGTCTGCCGGAACAGATATGGAAGGGAGCGCTTACCGAAGAGATCCTGCCAGAACTGGTTGCCGCGAAAAGGCCGGGCGCGGCCTATGTCGCCAATTCCCCCTCCGGCGGCGCATTGCCATTTTTTCCCAACGCCGGGGTCGGCCATTATTACGGCGTGGGCGCCTATTGCCGCCCGCTGGAGGATGCCCGCCGCGCCGAGGTGCGCTTTGCCGCCGAGTGCCTCGCCTTCGCCAATATTCCCGAACAGGAAACGCTGGACCATTATCTTCCCGGCG
Source organism: Rhizobium rhizogenes (assembly GCF_002005205.3). Next base: position 2,370,047 of record NZ_CP019701.2, read on the forward strand.
TGGCCGTGCACGATCCGCGATGGAAAGCCCGCACCCCGCGCGACCGCGGTGCCTCATGGGATTTCGAGGATGTTCGTGATCATTATCTGAAGCTGCTTTACGAGGTCGAACCGGACGTTCTGCGGCGGGAGGATGGCAGCCTTTATCTCGATATGTCGCGGGCCGCGACCGCCGAGGTCATGGAAGCAACCTTCGGCGAGTGGCGGCGCAGCGGCTCCCCTTGCCAGGGTGCGCTGGTCTGGACCCTGCAGGATCTCGTTCCCGGCGCGGGCTGGGGTGTCATCGATGCCGCCGGCAGACCCAAATCCGTCTGGCACGCGTTGAAGCGGGCGTTCCGCCCGATACAGGTCAGCCTCTCCGACGAAGGCACCAACGGGCTGGATATTCATCTCGTCAACGAGACCGGCGACAGCTTTGAGGCCATGCTGGAACTCACCTGCCTGCGCGACGGCACACAGCCCGTCGTCCACGCCAAAAGGCCGCTGGCGCTTTCGCCGAGGCAGAGCCAGACGATTGCCGCAACCGACTTGTTCGGCGCCTTTTTCGATACGACCTATGCCTATCGTTTCGGCCCGCCATCCCATGATGTGACCGTCGCACGGCTTCGCAATGTCGCAACCGGGCGGGTCATTGCCGATGCATTCCATTTTCCTCTCGGCCGGAAAAAGGCGCTGTATTCCGCAAACCTGCAACTGGGGGTCAGCGAAACCAGCGGCATCTGGTCGCTTGAGATCGGTACGGATCGTCTGGCGCAATCCGTCCATGTCACGGCGGAAGGTTATGGCGCCTCGGATAACTGGTTCCATCTCGCACCCGGCGAGAGCAAAAAAATAAACCTTGTGCCGGTGGCCACGGCAGCCGAAACACCGCCTTCCGGCGAGGTGATATCACTGGGCTCCGGCCGGCGTTTCTCCTTTTAGAGCCAGCCGTTTCACCGCATCGATAAAGATTTTTTTCGCCTCTGGCGTCGACAGGTTGTGATCGGCATCCGCAATGATGGTCAGCGATACGTTCCGATAGGTGGAAAGCCCACCACCATCGGCATCGAAATAATAACGGAAATGCTCAAGCCCGTCGTCATTGTCGCTGTAAAGCAGGCTGATGGCGGTGCCCCTGGCCTTGTGTGAATCGAAAGCGCTGTAAACAGCGCGCCCTTCCTCGCTACCCCGACGGAAGAGCCGCGCCGTTTTTGTCGACAGCCTCTTCCACGTCGCCTTGACGATGTTCAGCCCGGCGCTGACCACATCGACATCGCCGCTGACGAGGCGCTTGAATGTCGCTCCCTGTCGAAAGCGCTGGCTGTATTCCCCAAAGGAGCGCGGCCGCTTGTGCAAAGCCTCATCGACCGAGCGACCTTTTTGCCAGTGGAAAACCACCGGATTGACCGCCGCGACGGCACTGATCCGATCATCGGCAAGCGCGCCGTTGAAAGCGAGATAGGCACCGCTGCACCGGCCCGCCGCAATGAAGGGCCCGTTGCTGCGCCGCCCGAGAAAATCGAGTGCGGCAGCGACATCGTCATTCTGCGCGGCATCGTAAAGAACCTGATCCGGCTTGTTTTTGACAGGCGGACTATCGGCAATATTGGCCGCATCGAAGCGCAGCGAAGCGACACCCTCGCGTGCAAGCGCCCGGGCGGTCTGCACGGAAAGCCTGCCCCAACCCGAATGCCTGTCATAAGCGGCACCGAGCAGAAGGACCGAGGAAATCGGTTGCCGATCGTCCGGTCCGCAAAAAATGCCGAAAAGCCGCCCACCCTCGCCAAATTGCACCGGCTGTTCGAAAAAGCCCCGACCGCGCTGCGGATCATTGATAATGAAATCTTCCGGGACGGCTGCCGGGTTCCCGGCGTGGGTCTGCGACAAGACCCAATCCACCAGTCGATTCACCACCCCGCCGGATATTTTCGAAAGTGTCGGGCTGGAAACGAGATCATCATAACCGCAGAACTCCGCCTCCTCCACCTCACCGCCGATGGCCGCAAGATGTCTGGCGAAATCACCATCGGTCACCCGGCCGGGTCTCGAAAGCACGAGAAAACTGCGCGCCGGAATGGCGTCGAGACCGGAGAGGTTCACCTTCTTGATCCTATCCGCAATACCGGCCGGCATCGCCGTTCCGGCAATCGCCCCGGCCTCCGCCAGACGCTGCCCGGGCAGAAGTCCAAGGCCGTCATCGATCATGGACGACCACATCGCCAGCTCGCGCAGATAGCCGCGGCCGGAAACGACCGGTGCAAGAAAGGCCATGGAATCGACAGCCGCAGACCCGGCAAGCGCCTGCGCGGCGATCGGACAACCGAGACCCTGCGCGACAACGACAACTCCGGAACAGCCGGAAAGACGCGTCAGATAGTCCAGCGCCGCCCGCGTATCGGAAAACCAGTCCGCCATCCGGCCGGCATCTTCAGGATCGAGCGCATCGCCGGCACCGAGATAGTCGAACCGCAGGCTGGCAACGCCGGAAGCGGCCAGCCGCTCGGCCAGAACCCGCTGAAACTTGCGGCTGCACAACTCTTCCATGCCCCAGGGGCTGACGAAAAGCACCGCGCGATCCCGCTTCAGGTCTTTGCGCGCCGGATGAAAAATACCCGCAAGCCCTTCAAACGAAACGGGGTGCGCAATCATGCCATCCACCGCAATATCGGAAAGCTGCAATGCGTCGAGGGAAGGTTCACTGCCTGCACGCGCTGAAATATCTATTGCCATCGACCTTGCCACTATTGCGCCAGTGCCCGGCTCAACCATTACGGGATCACTATACCCAAGTCTCTTAGCGCCTGTTCTACACCAAAAACAATAACATTAGATAATTCTAAAAATACCGTGGCATTTATTTCAGGTGCGGCCCACAGGTTGCAAAAACAATCCTTCAGTGTGGCCGGCAAGCCTCGCCGCAGATGCTATTTTGCTCGAAACCGCTTGAATATACTGATAAATAGCGAGTCACGTACCTATTTGCAGGAGGAGACTCCGCCACCCGGCAGCCTGATCGTCTTGACACCGTGCAAACCAACACGCCGGGCCCGCCCCGCCAGGTCATAGAAGTTTTATATGGAACAAAGCCTTACGCGTTACATCTGGTCGCATACGAGGCGGCAGCAGCTTTTCATCCTGCTGATCGTCGCCCTATCGATGATCCCCTATTTCCTCGCCTTCGATCTGCCCAAACAGATCGTCAACGGCCCCATTCAGGGTGACGGCTTCGAAGGGGCGAACGCGACACAGCTTTTCATGCATCTCACGGTCGATATTCCCTATTGGGGCACCGTGACATTGTTCCCCGGGCTTGAACTCAACCGCATGTCGATGCTGATGGCTCTCAGCCTGACCTTCCTTGCGCTTGTCATCATCAACGGCCTTTTCAAATATTACATCAATACCTACAAGGGCCGCCTCGGTGAGCGCCTGCTGCGGCGTATCCGTTTCGAACTGATCGACAAGATCCTGCGGTTCCCGCCCTCGCATTTCAAGCGGGTCAAGGGCGCGGAAATTTCCAGCATGGTGAAGGACGAGGTGGAACCGCTCGGCGGATTTACCGGCGATGCCTTTGTGCAGCCGGCGCTTCTCGGCGGGCAGGCGCTCTCCGCGCTCTTCTTCATTCTCGTGCAGAATTTCTGGCTGGGCCTGATTGCAGCCTTCATGGCCGCGATACAGGTCGGCATCATTCCCAAGATGCGCCGCCGCCTCATCGAACTCGGTCGCCAGCGGCAGCTGAGCGCCCGCCAGCTTGCCGGACGCATCGGCGAAATGGTGGACGGTATCGGCACGATCCACGCCTATGATACCTCCAACTACGAGCGCGCCGATGCCTCGCACCGGCTCGGCGACATCTTCAAGATCCGTTACGATCTCTACCAGTGGAAGTTCCTGGTCAAATTCATCAATAACTTCCTCGCACAGCTCACCCCGTTTTTCTTTTATGCGCTCGGCGGTTATCTCACCCTCAGGGGCAGCCTCGATGTCGGGCAGCTGGTCGCCGTCATCAACGCTTATAAGGAACTGCCCGGACCGCTGAAGGAACTGATCGACTGGGATCAGGCGCGCCAGGACGTGCAGGTGAAATACGAGCAGGTGTTCGAACAGTTCAACGCCCCGAACATGATCGAACCGAACGTGCAGAAACTGTCGCCGGGAGCCGTCGCAGCCATCACGGGACCAATCGTCGTCACCAATCTGACACTGGAAGACGACAGTGGCAGCCGGCTTCTGGAGCAGGCGTCGCTGAAGATCGAGCCGGGTGAAGTCATCGCCATCGTAGGCGGCGCGGGGGGCGAAGCCCTTGCGGATGCGATCGGTCGCACGCTCTGGCCAGCCTCCGGCAAGATCAGCATCAACGATGTCGACATACTGGAGCTGCCGGAATCGCTGACGGGACGTCGCATCTCCTATGTCTCCTCGGACAGCTATTTTTTCCATGCCAGCCTGATGGACAATCTGCTCTACGGCCTGAAGCACGCCCCGCTCGCGGACAAAAATTACGAGGGTGCGGCGCTGGAACACCGCAAGTGGGAAATCCGCGAAGCCAAGATGGCCGGCAATCCGCTGATCGACATAAACAGCGAATGGATCGACTACGCTTCGAGCCCCGCCGGCGACAGCAGGCCGGAAAATCTCATCAGGGCCATTCTCGCCGTCCTCGATAGCGTGGAACTGTCACAGGATATTCTGGAATTTGCGCTGCGCTCGTCGATCGATCCTCTGACAGACCTGCATCTTGCCGCCCGCATCGTGGAACTGCGGCATGTGCTACGCGCCGAACTGGAAAAGGAAAATCTGAGCGGCCTCATCGCGCCCTTCGAGCTTGAAAGCTACAACAGCGAGGCGACGGTCGGCGAAAACCTGCTGTTCGGTACCATGCGGGACCCCTCCCAGACGATCCGGACCATCATCGAAAGCGACTATTTCCGCTCCCTGATGCGCGAAACCGGCCTCGTCAAGACCCTGTTCGAGATGGGATACACGATCGCCGAAAACATCGTCGAAATCTTCGCCGATCTGCCGGGCGACCACCCTTTCTTCCAGCAGCTGACATTCATGACGCCCGATGACATCCCGGTCTATCAGCAAATGCTGCAGCGCCTGCAGGGACGCGGTTTCGATGATGCCAATGAAAGCGAAAAGCGCGCGATGCTGCGGCTGAGCTTCTTCTACATCGAGCCCCGGCAGCGTTTCGGTCTGCTGTCGCCGGAAATCATGAACAGGATCGTCGAAGTCCGGCACATGTTCCATGAAAACCTGCCCGACAGTCTGAAGAACGTGATCGAGATCTACGATCCGACGAAATACATGAGCGCCACCAGCCTGCTGGACAATATTCTCTTCGGCAAGGTCAGCCATCGTTATACCGATGCCTCACGGCGCATTACCCGCATCGTGGCGGATGTGATGCGCAAACAGGGCGTGTATGAGCGTGTTCTGGCGGTCGGCCTGGATTTCAATCTTGGTGCCGGCGGCAAGCGGCTCGGCCCGCTCCAGCGCCAGAAGCTCAATCTAGCGCGGGCGCTCATCCGCAAATCCGACTATTATGTCTTTAATCGCCCCCTTCCCGGCCTCGATCCACGACAACAGGAAGAAATTGTCGAACGGGTCATCACACTCCTGAAACAGAACAACAATAACCCGTCAATCATATGGGTTCTGTCGAACGCAAGCCTTTCGCGCATGTTCGGCCGGGTCATCGTCGTCCACCAGGGACTGGTTACCGCCGACGGAAGTTACGAGACTCTCGCCGAGGAAAACGGTACATTCAAGGACATGGTCGCAACATAAGTCCAAGAACGCGGCCGAGGTGGAACAAGAATAGGGTAAGGCAATGCTGTTTAAAGACGAAATTCAAATGCTGAAACGCGTCCCGTTTTTTTCGGAAATGGAACCGTCGAAACTTAAACTGCTCGCTTTCGCATCCGACCGCGTGTCCTATCACACCGGCGACGTGTTGTTCCGGCAGGGGGATGTCGGTGATGCGGCCTATGTCCTTCTGACCGGCAAGGTGGATGTTCTGGTCGATTCACCGTCGGGCACATTGAAAGTGGCGGAGATGACCGGCAACGCCATCGTCGGTGAAATCGCCATCCTCTGCGACAGCGTCAGAACCGCCACCGTGCGCGCCTCCACCAATGTGGAAGCCCTGCGCATCGGCAAGGAGCAGTTCTTCAAGCTGATGTCCGATTTCCCCGATATTACCATCAAAGTCATGCGCGTCCTCGCCGAACGCCTGACACAGACGACGGCGGAACTCAGCAAAGCGCGCGCAAGCGCCAGAACATAAGCTGCAATTCCTTGCTACCCTGAAGGGCGATATTGGAAAAATAAATGTCGCACCATTGCAATATAAATGAAATGCTGACTGAATAAGGGGTAAAGGCATCCGCCAAAAAACGGCGGATATAAGAATCTATAGAGACAACGGGCTTCATGGGAGGAAAGCGTGCAAGATTCCGTTGTTATTGGGGTGTGTCATGGCGTTCGATTCCGACACAGCAAGTCGGGAAAGTAATAGAAATTTTCGGGTAAAGATCTGGGGCGCGCGGGGAACGCTTCCTGTTTCAGGTGAAAACTTCCGAAAATATGGCGGAAATACCATCTGCATCGAGGTAAGATGCGGAGATCACGTTCTTTTGTTCGATGCAGGTTCAGGCCTTCATCCCGCCGGTCTGGCGTTACGGGCGGAAGGCATCACGGATGTCGACCTCTTCTTCTCGCATTGTCATTACGACCATATTGTCGGATTTCCCTACTTCAAGCCATTCTATAACAGCTGCAACGACGTCGCCATCTGGTCGGGCCATCTTGCCGGCACGATGACAACGCGGGAAATGCTCAAGGACTTCATGAGCCCACCCTGGTTTCCCGTGCCGCTGGAGATTTGCTGCGCGAAGATCGCCACACGGGACTTCATGCCCGGCGACACGCTCACCCCACGCCCTGGCCTTTCAATCAGGACCGGTATGCTCAATCATCCCGGCAATGCCGTCGGATACAGGCTGGACTGGGAAGGAAAATCCCTCGCCATCATCACCGATACCGAACACGAGCCGGGTAGCATTGACGAAACCGTGCTCGATCTGATCCGGGATGTCGATCTTTTCCTCTATGACGCCATGTTCACCGATGATGAAATGGGCCTTTATCGCGGTTATGGCCATTCATCATGGCAACAGGCGCTCCGTCTCGCCAAACTGGCCGACGCCAAAAATGTCGGCTTCATCCACCATGCCCCAAGCCGCAGCGACGAGGAACTGGACAGTATCGAGAAACAGGCGAAGGCCCTTTTCGACGGCGCCTTCGCGGCGATGGACGGTCAGGTCATCCAGATCTGACCGCGACAGCCTCCTGATGCTTGCGAATATTTGACGGTACTCGCATGCCGAATCTGACAATTCCGGCTCGCACGGACATTCGAACACGCACAATTGACCGTAGCGGATCGCGTTGCTCCACGATATTGCCATGAGATGCAACGCACTAAGACGTCACACCAGATGATGATTCTGTACCGAATGGCCACATGATGGGATTTGCATGATCCGTTTCTTTTCGGAGACCAATTTGAGACGCACCCGGATTTTATCCGGCCTCATCATATTTGCTTTCGTATTTTCCCATCTTTTCAATCACTCTCTTGCCCTCATCTCCATCGACACCGCCGAACGGGCGCGAAAATGGTTCAGCCTGATCTGGCTCAACCCCGTCAGCAGCCTGCTTTTTTATGGTTCGGTTCTGGTGCATGTCTGCCTTGTTCTGCGCTCGCTTTATCTGCGCAGGACGCTGCGAATGCCGCTCCGCGAAGCGCTTCAGGTCATATTCGGCCTGGCTATCCCGTTTCTGATCATCGGCCACGCCGTCAATATCCGCGTGTCGCATATGCTCTATGGCATTGATGTCGGTTATTATTCGGTCATCCGCAGGCTGTGGATCAACAATCCGATACAAGGTGCCTGGCAAAGCCTCGCCTTGATCGTGATCTGGGTCCACGGATGTATCGGCCTTTATTTCTGGCTGCGTTACCGGGACTGGTATCCGCGCATAGCCGGGCTCTTCATGACGGTGGCGGTAATGTTGCCGCTTCTGGCACTGCTGGGCTTCAGCGATGCGGGCCGATGGCTGGCGGAGATCGACGAAAAATACGCGCTTCCTCCCGGTTTGGTCGACAATACCATTCAGAAAGACGAATTACCGCTGCAACGCGAGATGGAGACGCAGATCAGGTTCGTCACCGGAACGGTGGAGGCATTGTTTGCCAGTGCGGTAATGCTGGTCTTCGCCCTTCGCGGCGTGCGCAGCTGGCGGCAGCGGCTGACGGCAATCGAAATCCGCTATGAACATGGTGCGCAGGCGCGTGTGCCAGCCGGGCTCAGCATTCTGGAGGCCAGCCGGCTTGCGGGCATACCGCACTACTCCGTCTGCGGCGGCAAGGGACGCTGCTCAACCTGTCGGGTCAAGATACTGGACAGCAAGGGCCCGCTTCCACCGCCCGGCGACATCGAACAAACCACATTGAGGCGCATCCACGCCGATTCGGACGTGCGGCTCGGCTGTCAGCTGCGCCCCACGAGCGATCTCGGCGTCGCACTTCTCGTTTCGCCGCCCCAGCAGAGCGACCTGCCAGCCGACGCGCAGCCGGCCCGCCCCGGCCGGGAAGAGGAAATCGCCATCCTCTTCTGCGATCTGCGCAACTTCACCACGCTGTCCGAAGCGAAACTGCCCTATGACGTCGTCTTCCTTCTGAACCGTTATTTCACCATCGTCGGCCAGGCCGTCGAGCAGGCGGGTGGCCATCTCGACAAATTCATCGGCGATGGCGCCATGGCCCTTTTCGGGCTTGGCGAGGACGCGGAACATGCCTGTCGCAACGCCATGAAAGCGGCGGCGGTGATATTGCGGGATATCGCAATCCTGAATGAGGGACTGGAGAAACAGTTCACCGTCCGTCTGGAGGTTGTTGTCGGAATTCATTCCGGTCCGAGCATCGTCGGCGTTATGGGATACGGCGCCGCAAAAACCCTGACGGCCATAGGCGACACCGTCAATGTCGCAAGCAGGCTCGAATCCAAGGCCAAGGAATTCGGTGCCGCCATCGTCGTCTCCGAACCGGCCATCATTCAGGCGGGTCAGGATATTGACGATCTCAGAAGCGAACAGATCTCCATTCGCGGGCGTAACTCGCAGATGAAGGTTTTCCTGCTCTCAAGAGCAGAAAGCGAACGTTATCTCTGAACCACCCCGGCGTTTCCGCTGCCGGGGCTGCATGACGTCAAATCTTGCGATAGAGAAAATATCGGTCCGTCGGCACGCTTTCCGGCACCGGCAAAGGCTTCAGCATGGGATGATCGAGAGGCAGACCGCTGACGGCAACGCCACCTTTCGCCAGCATGCCCGCGGCAAGCTCGGGCAGCCATGTCAGGGTAACCGCATCCTTTTCCGGATAACCCGTGCCGATATCGGCATGGACCATCGCCGCATCCGCGCCAATGAAAGCAGGAGCGGTTTCCGATATCTCGCCGATCACAAGATCCTCCTGCGCCGGAACGGACGAGGCATGCGCACCCATGGCCCTGTCGAAGGCAATGATGCGACGGTCGGGAAACAGTTCCCGCAGATGATTGAAAGTCCGCCCGTTTCCGAGACCGATTTCCATGAGCACCCCCTCATTTGGCAATTCGAGATCGGCCGCGAGGTGATTGAGAATATCCCGCTGCGCGGTCAACCGGCGAATGAAACTGTCTAGTCTGCTCATGATCCGTCCGTATCAGGCCTTGATAATGTGTTTTGCGGCAATATCCCGCCGCGCGAAAACATTTCGTGTGTCGATGATCAGCGGCGACCATTCGCAAAGAGCGGCATAATCGACATTGTCATGATCAGTCGCGACGAGAACGGCGTCGAAGGCGCCGATGGTCTGTCTGTCCCATGGCACCGATTTCATGCCCATCAGGTGGCTGTATTCGCGGGTTTTCGGGATTTCCGCCACATGCGGATCATAATAGGCTGCTTCGCCACCCCGCTCCTGGATAAGTTCGATGAGCTTCAGCGAGGGGCTTTCGCGAATATCGGGCACGTTCTTCTTGTAGGCGAGGCCGACGACCAGAACCTTCGAACGGCTGAGCGCCTTGCCGGAATGGATATCGAGCGCTTCCGCAACCCGCCCGATAACATGGCGCGGCATGCCGGTGTTGATTTCACCGGCAAGTTCGATGAACCGCGTCGGCAATTCATATTCCCGTGATTTCCAGGTGAGGTAGAACGGATCGATCGGTATGCAGTGGCCGCCGAGACCCGGACCTGGATAAAACGGCATGAAACCGAACGGCTTGGTTTTCGCAGCGTCGATCACTTCCCATATGTCGATACCCATGGCCTCGTAAACGACCTTGAGTTCGTTGACGAGCGCGATATTGACGGCACGGAAGACGTTTTCGGTGATTTTCACCGCCTCGGCCGTGGCATTTGTCGAAACGGGCACGATCTTCCTGACCACCGAACCGTAGAAGGCGGTCATCAGTTTTCCGGCCGCCTCGCCGTCGCCGGCAACGACCTTCGGAATGGTCGAGGTCTCGAAATCGCGATTGCCGGGATCTTCCCGTTCCGGCGAAAAGCCGATGAAGAAATCGACGCCGGAGGCCAGTCCGCTGCTTTCCAGAATGGTCTTCACCACCCCGTCGGTCGTACCGGGATAGGTGGTCGATTCCAGAACCACGAGCTGCCCCTTGCGCAGATAGGCGGCAATCTCCCGGCAGGTCTTTTCGACATAGGAGAGATCCGGCTCGCGATATTTCGTCAGCGGCGTCGGCACACAGATCGCGATCACGTCACATTCGGCCAGTCTGGCAAAATCGGAGGTAGCGACGAAACGGTCATCCTGCCTCACGCTTGCCAGCACCTCGTCAGACACCGCTTCGATATAGCTGCGGCCCGCGTCGATCGCGGTAATTTTACCGGGGTCGATATCGAAGCCAACGACCTTGAAACCGGCTTTCGCCACCGTCATGGCCAGCGGCAGGCCGACATAACCAAGGCCGATCACACCCGCCCTGGCGCTTTTGTTTTCGATGCTGGAAAGCAGGTTCCGGAAGATATCTGGGGAAGTCAAAGCGTGTCACGCTCCGCGCATGTGCAAAAGATGCCTTTCAGTTGGGCAAGAATGGCCGGGCTGTCAAGGCTCGGCCCTTTCAAATTCCGGTTGACGCCGATGCTGCGGCCAACGCACAACCTTCGGCATGAAGATCGCCTTTTATTCGCCGCTCAAATCGCCCAACCATCCCGTTCCCTCCGGAGACCGGTTGATGGCCCGCCTGCTGATGCGGGCAATGACGATGGGCGGTCACGAGGTCTTCGTCGCCTCCGAACTGCGCAGCTTTCTGAAACAGGCGGACGACCCCGCACGGCGCTCGCTCACCAGCAGCGTCGAACTTGAAATCGAAACGATCACCGATCGCTGGCGGCGGGATGGGCCACCGGACCTCTGGTTCTGTTACCATCCCTATTACAAGGCCCCGGATTTGCTCGGGCCGGAACTCGCCAGACGGTTCGGTATTCCCTACGTCACCGCCGAGGCCTCCTATTCGCCGAAGCGCAATGCCATGGGCTGGCAGGCGATACAGGACGGATTGCTAGCCGCATTGAATGCAGCAGCCGTCAATATCTGCTTCACCGAGCGGGATCGTGAAGGACTTTTGCGCGCTCAACCGGCACTGCACTGGGCTATGTTGTCACCCTTTATCGATGCCGGAAATTTTACTGAAATTGTTCCACATCCGACACCGGCAAAACTCGTCACCATCGCCATGATGCGGACGGGCGACAAGCTGGACAGCTATCGCGCACTTTCCGAAGCGCTCGCCCTGTTGCCGCACGACCTCGACTGGACACTGGATGTTATCGGTGACGGGCCGGAACGCGCGGCTGTAGAGGCCATGTTCAGCGCGTTTCCCGATAAGCGCCTCGTCTGGCACGGAGAAAAAACCGCACCCGAAATCGCCACGCTTCTGTCAAAAGCATCCCTCTATGTTTGGCCAGGCCACGGTGAGGCCTATGGTCTTGCCTATCTTGAGGCACAGGCCGCCGGTCTGCCGGTGGTGGCCGAAAAAGTGGCCGGCGTTCCCGAAGTGGTAAAATCCGGCATCACAGGATTACTGACACCGGAAAATGATAAAGCCGCCTATGCCGACGCGATCAGAACCCTGCTCGGCAACGACAGGCAGCGCGAGGAACTGGCAAAAGCGGCCCGCCGGTTCGTCGTCAATGAACGATCTCTGGAAAACGCCGCGACAACGCTGAACCATATCCTGCTGCAAGCAAAGGCGCGAAGATCATGAGTCTGGAAAAACTCGTTGCGGCACTGGACGAATGCGATCGACGCGGCATAAAGGCCGATCTCTGGCTTCGGGACGACGATGCGGTGGAACCGACATCCGCACTCGATACGCTGCTTGATCTTTGCCGCGGCTTTTCCGTTCCGGTCACCCTCGCGGTCATTCCCGAAATGACAACGAACAGGCTCGCGCAGCATCTCGACGCATCGGATATCGCCCATGTCGCCGTGCACGGCTGGTCGCACACGAATTATGCCGGGAGCGGCGAAAAGAAACAGGAACTCGGAACGCACCGCGAACTTTCCCTCGTACTTGACGAATTGCAATCCGGGCTGGACAAGCTCCACGACCTGCATGGCGGGCGTTTCGTCCCGATGCTCGTGCCACCGTGGAACCGCGTGGATGCCAGTATCATCGAGGAACTGGCGGGGCTCGGATATCGCGCCCTGTCCGTTTTCGGCCCGGAGAAGGCCACCCTCCCGCCCTGCCTGAACACCCATGTCGATGTGATCGACTGGCACGGCAACCGTGGCGGTCGCGACGACGATATCCTTTTCGCCGAAACCGCCGCACGCATCATACGCACCGTTGAAAACGGCGGTACAACGGGCATCCTTACCCATCATCTCGTGCATGATGACGCCGTATGGGGCTTTCTGAGGCGGCTTTTCGAAGTAACCAACCGGCACCCCGCCGCCCTGTGGCGTTCCTCGAAAGACCTCGTCGACGAAATCTCACCATGACTTCCAGGCGATCAGCAACCCGCTCGCCTCAGCGGCGAGTTCCCGCCTGACCGCTTCCACGTCCTCGAACGGCGCGCGGTCGGCAAGGGACGCGGCGACAAATCCCGCCGGCGCAAGGCTGATGCTTCCCGCCCGGGCAATAACGGTGAAGATCAACGGCCCGGTCGACCACCAGGCCGGCGCACGCGGCATGTCTTCGAGGATGCCGGGAAAGGCCTCCAGCATCCTGCGGAAAACGGGATGTCCGGCCGGGGCAGCGATGAAGGAATTGGCAAGCAGCATGCTGCCCTGCCCCGTGTCACGGGGCGTTTTTTCATCGAATGCCGTCAACCCCGCCAGAGGCAGGAATGCATCGAAACTCACATCGTCCCGCGCCGGATACCAGTCACAATCGAGATAGATGCCGCCAAACCGCTCCAGCACGATATAACGGGCCACATCCACCGCACCCGGATAGTCCCCCTGATCCAGCATGGCCTTGAAGACGGCGTTGGAAAACACGCCTTCGCGCTCAAGATCGGCCTCCCGCCAGAGGTGATGGTCATATCCATGCCTTGCGGCATGGGCAGCCCAAGCCTCCACGGATATCGGCGGGGCTTTTTCGCCGATCCATATCTGGTGAATGAGCCGCGGCACATCCTCTCTGCTTTTAAGGCCGATCGTGCGGCACTCCTGTGGGGAAAACCGTGCATATTTCGCCAGCAGCTGCGGCGGCGGCACCAGCGTATATTGATAGCCGATCTTGGCAACCATATCGCCTTCAGCCTTGGCAAGACGCAGCCGCGCCGCGTGCAGCCTGCGCGGCAGGCCAAGCACCGTCCGTTCGCCCATCAGATATCCGTCCTTTGCCGCAACTAAAGATAGAAGAAGCGCATGCGCCTCCGCATACTGGCCATCATTTTGCAACTGACGGGCTATTTGCAGCTGGGCATCGTAATATTTCTTGTCGGACATGAATCCTCGTTCAAAAGCGCCCGTTAACATATCACGAAACGGGAGCCGTCAGGCAAGCCACTGTATTTCGGAAGCCGGCTTTGAATTTGCTAAACAATTCGATGTTTCAGAAGCATAGACAGACAACAAACCCTGCGATAACGTTGCTTTAAGCCCTCCTGAGCAATTGTCACAAGGCAACGATAAAGAGACGGCAAGGAACCCTTTGGCATGAGCGCAGGCGCAGATTTGCTCCGTATTGAAAATCTGCGGGTCTCGTTTTCTCTTATGGGTGGCACGATTGATGCCGTCAGGGGTGCCAGCCTCCGTATTCTTCCGGGAAAAGTAACAGCACTGGTCGGAGAGTCCGGCTCCGGAAAATCCGTCATCGGCCAGACGATCATGGGCATCCATCCCAAGACCGCACGTGTCAACGGCCGCGTGCTGTTCACCGATCCGGAAAATACCGCCGCCGGTGCCGTCGATCTGCTGCAACTGCCGAAGGACGGCCGGGAAATCCGCTCCATACGCGGCAACCGCGTCGGGCTGATTTTTCAGGAGCCCATGACCTCCTTTTCGCCGCTGCACACCATCGGCAACCAGATCGATGAGGCGCTCAGAATCCACAGTATCCTGTCGCCGGCAGAGCGCGCCGAAAAAATGTATGAAACGCTCGATCTCGTAGGGTTTTCCAAGCCCAAGAAGGTCGTGAACATGTATCCCTTCGAATTGTCCGGCGGCATGCGCCAGCGCGCCATGATCGCCATGGCATTGATCTGTCGCCCTGCCCTGTTGATCGCCGACGAGCCGACGACGGCGCTGGACGTGACCATCCAGGCCCAAATTCTCAAGCTGCTGCGTGATCTGCAAAGCCGGCTGAACATGAGCATGTTGCTCATCACCCATGATCTCGGCGTCGTCGCGAACATCGCCGACGAGGTCGCCGTGATCTATCAGGGCGAGATCATGGAAGCCGGCACAGTCGATGACATATTCAAGGCGCCGAGCCATCCCTATCTCAAGGGCCTGATGGCCGCTGTACCGCATTTCGACATGAAGCCCGGCGAGAGGCTGAAGGCACTGCGTGAAATCAAGGTCGATCATGAAAGCCTTGTCGGCAAGAAAACCGCGGCGGTGAACAAGACACCCGGCCCGCTTCTGACAGTCGACAATATCAGCAAGACCTTCACGACCCGCAAATCCAGCTGGTTTCGCAAAGGCGACGCCAACGCCACCAAGGCGGTCAACAGCGTCAGTTTTGAAATCCGCCGGGGGGAATGCCTTGGGCTCGTGGGCGAAAGCGGCAGCGGCAAGACCACCGTCAGCAAGATCCTCATGCGCGCCGTTCGCCCGGATGAAGGTGCCGTCACCTTCCACCGCCCACAGGGCAATATCGACGTGCTCAATGCGAGAGACGGCGATCTCAAGGAACTGCGCTCGAAGATACAGATGGTCTTTCAGGACCCGATCTCCTCGCTGTCTCCGCGCATGACCGTAGGCAACATCCTGAGCGAACCGATGGAAATCCATGGGCGGGGCGATGCGAAATACCGGGCGGAGAAGGTCCGCAACCTCGTCAGGGCCATCGGTCTTGGCGAAAGCGCGCTGAACCGCTATCCGCACAGTTTCTCAGGCGGCCAGCGGCAACGTATCGGCATCGCAAGAGCGCTGGCGCTCGGTCCCGAGCTTCTCATTTGTGACGAGCCGGTTTCCGCTCTCGATGTCTCGGTACAGGCGCAAATTCTCAACCTGCTGAAGGATCTTCAGCAGGATCTCGGCCTCACCTATCTCTTCATCTCGCATAATCTGGCCGTGGTGGACTATATGGCCGACCGCGTGGCCGTGATGTGCGAAGGCCGCATCGTCGAACTTGCGCCGCGGGAACTCCTGATGCGCTCTCCGGTTCACCCCTATACGAAATCCCTGCTGGCAGCCGTGCCATTCCCCGATCTCGACCGTCCCCTCGATTTCCGCACCATCGGCAAGATCAGTGCAACCGGCAAGTTCGACTGGGGCAAGCAGTTCCGCGACGAGGGTGACGGCGAGATGATTTCCGCCGATCTCGGCGACGGCCATTTCGTCCTTGCCAACGGCAATGCCGACATCCGGGAGCTTCGCCCTTGATCACGCGCCGCACCACTCTTGCCCTGCTGGCCTCCGTCTTCCTGCCGGCCTATGCGCGGGCCGCCTATACCGATCCGGCCTATTTCAAGGAAAAGCGGGAAAAGGGCGAACTGCCGGATGTTGCAGAACGCCTGCCGAAAAATCCGCGCGTCATCGACATGAAATCGCTTGGCCGGGAGCCGGGAAAACACGGCGGCTCGGTACGCATGCTGATCGGCGGCCAGCGCGACATCCGGCTCATGCCGATCAGCAACTATGCCCGCCTTGTCGGTTATGACGAGAAATTCGAGCTGCATCCGGACATTCTGGAAAGCTACGACATCCAGGAAGAGCGCATCTTCACCTTCAAGCTGCGCGAAGGCCACAAATGGTCCGACGGCAGCGATTTCACGTCAGAGGATTTCCGTTATTTCTGGGAGGATGTCGCTCTCAACAGGGAAATCCACAAGGGTGGCCCCCCCATCGAACTGCTGGTCAATGACAAGCCGCCCCTGATCGAAGTCATCGACCGGCTGACCGTGCGTTACAGCTGGGACAGTCCGAACCCGGATTTTCTGGCGAAGCTTGCAGCAGCCTCCCCGGCGAGGCTGTTTTTGCCCGCCGCCTATATGAAACAGTTCCACGTCAAATATCAGACGGCGGAAAACCTCGCCAAGCTCATCAAGAAAAACAAGACGGATGACTGGAGCGGGCTGCATATCAAGATGTCACGGCAGGTCCGCCCGGAAAACCCCGACCTGCCGACGCTGGATGCCTGGCGCAACACCACAGCACCACCGGCCGAACAGTTCGTCTTCGAACGCAATCCCTATTACCATCGTGTCGACGAAAACGGTCTGCAGCTGCCCTATCTCGATCGTTTCCTGCTCAACGTCACGTCCTCCGATATCATTTCGGCCAAGACGGCATCCGGCGACAGCGACCTGCAATATTTCGGCCTCGATTTTGCCGATTACACCTTCCTGAAGGATGCGGAAAAGCGTTTCCCGCTGAAGGTCAATCTATACAAGCGCTCTCAGGGGTCGCGTATCGCGCTTCTGCCCAATCTCAATTGCGCCGACCCGGTATGGCGAGGCTGTTTCCAGGATGTGCGCGTGCGCCGCGCGCTGTCGCTCGCGATAAACAGGCATGAGATCAACATGGTCTGCTTTTACGGGCTGGCGAAGGAGAGCGCCGATACCGTTCTGCCGGAAAGTCCGCTTTACCGGCAGGAATTTGCGGACGCCTGGAGCGCCTTCGACCGGGCGACGGCCAACCGGCTGCTGGATGAGGCCGGTCTCGACAAACGCGACAATGCCGGCATCCGGCTTCTGCCGGACGGCCGTCCGGTCTATATCATTGTCGAGACGACAGGCGAAAGCACGCTCGAAACCGATGTGATGGAACTGGTGACGGATCACTGGCGGCATATCGGCGTGGCGGTTTCCGTGCGCCCTACCCAGCGCGATGTCTTCCGCAAGCGCGCCATGGGCGGCGAAGTGCTGATGTCGGTATGGATGGGCATGGACAACGGCGTGCCCACACCGGACATGCTGCCTTCAGGCCTTGCCCCCACCGGCGACGACCAGCTGCAATGGCCCGTCTGGGGCGTGCATTATCTTTCCGGCGGCCGCGAAGGCAAGGAGCCGGACTTGGCCGAAGCAGCGCACCTGCTCGATCTCCTCAAAAAATGGCGCAGAAGCGTCACCGAGGAGGAGCGCGAGGCGATCTGGCTGGAAATGCTTGGGATCTATACGCAGCAGGTGTTTTCCATCGGCATCGTCAACGGCGCGCTGCAACCCGTCGTCCACGTAAAACGCATGCGAAACGTGCCGGACAAGGCACTTTTCGGTTACGAACCCACATCCTATCTCGGCGTCTATATGCCGGATGCCTTCTGGTACGACGGAGACGCCTGATATGCTGCGGTATATTTTAAAGCGCATCCTCGTCATGATCCCCACGCTGATCCTGATCTCGATGCTGGTCTTCACCATCATCGAATTGCCGCCGGGCGATTATTTCGAAAGTTATGTCGCCGAACTGCGCGCCATGGGCGAAACGGCAAACCTCGCCGAAATCGAGGAACTGCGCGTCCGCTATGGCTTCGATCAACCGGCGCCGATCCGTTATTTCCGCTGGGCCACCGGCATGCTGGTCGGTGATTTCGGTTATTCCTTCGAATATCAGCTGCCGGTCAGTGACGTGGTCGGAGATCGCCTCTGGCTGACGGTTCTGGTCTCCTTCGTCACCATTATCGTTACCTGGCTTATCGCCTTCCCGATCGGCATCTATTCCGCCACGCATAAATACAGCTGGGGAGATTACGGGCTCACCTTCCTTGGCCTGCTCGGCATCGCCATTCCCAACTTCATGCTGGCGCTGATCCTGATGTATTTCGCCAATATCTGGTTCGGCATATCCATCGGCCATCTGATGGATCGGGAATATCTCAACCAGGCGATGAGCTGGGCGAAGTTCAAGTCGATCCTTGAACATATCTGGATACCCGTCCTCATCATCGGAACGGCCGGCACCGCCGGCATGATCCGCCGCCTGCGCGCCAACCTGCTCGATGAATTGCAGAAGCAATATGTCGTCACCGCCCGTGCCAAGGGGCTGCACCCCTTCAAGGTGCTGACCAAATATCCGCTGCGCATGGCGCTGAATTTCTTCATCTCGGATATCGGCTCGATCCTGCCCGCGATCATATCGGGCGCGGAAATCACCGCTGTCGTCCTGTCGCTCGAAACCACCGGCCCGATGCTCATCCGGGCGTTGCAGAGCCAGGACATGTATCTGGCCGGTTCGTTCCTGATGTTCCTCGCTTTCCTGACGGTGATCGGCGTTCTGGTATCGGATATCGCCCTTGCCATACTCGACCCGCGAATCCGCTTCGGAGGTGGTAACGTCAAATGACTTCATCCATCCCGAAACCGGGCGAAGCGCTGCCCCATTACGTATCGACCGCGCCTTTCGATCCATCGTTGATCGAGCCCAATACCTCTGGAATGGCGGCCTTCAGCAAGGCGTCGCAACTGCGACTCATGTGGTGGCAGTTCCGCCAGCACAAGATCGCGGTTTGGTCCGGCGCCTTTCTGCTGGTGCTTTATCTCTCGATCCTGATCTGCGAATTCCTCGCGCCCTATAATCTCCACACCCGCAATATCGAACATATCTACGCCCCGCCTCAGGCCATTCATTTCTTCAACGACGGCAAATTTGTCGGCCCCTTTGTTTACGGCCGGGAAATGACGCTCGATATGGACAATCTGAAACGCGTCTACCGGGATGTGCCGACGGATATCCAGCCGCTGCGTTTCTTCTGCAAGGGCGATACCTATCGTTTCTGGGGCATGTTCGAGGGCAGGACCCATTTCGTCTGCCCCGCAGAAGGCGGTGAAATGTTCCTGTTCGGCACGGATCGCCTCGGACGCGACGTGCTGTCCCGCATCATTTACGGCGCCCGCATTTCGCTCACCATCGGCCTCCTCGGCGTCGCCATGAGCTTCGTTCTCGGCATTGTGATCGGCGGTCTGGCAGGGTATCGCGGTGGCACCTTCGATCTGATTGTCCAGCGCATCATCGAGGTCCTGCAATCCATTCCAAGCATTCCGCTGTGGCTGGCGCTTGCGGCGATCATGCCTGTGACCTGGAGCCCGATCCTCGTCTATCTCGGCATCACCATCATTCTCGGCATGCTGGACTGGACGGGGCTGGCGCGCGCCGTGCGCTCGAAACTGCTGGCACTTCGCGAGGAAGACTATGTTTTGGCTGCACAATTGATGGGTGCTGGCACACCGCGCATCATCGGCAGGCATCTTATTCCCGGCTTCATGTCGCATCTCATCGCCTCGGCCACATTGACGATACCGGGCATGATTCTCGGCGAAACCGCCCTGAGCTTTCTCGGCCTCGGTCTTCGCCCGCCGATCACAAGTTGGGGAATTCTGCTCACGGAGGCGCGCAGCGTCAGCGTCATTGCGCTATATCCATGGCTTCTCATACCGACGATCCCGGTCGTCCTCGTCATTCTGGCCTTTAATTTCTTCGGTGACGGACTACGTGATGCTGCGGACCCCTTCAGATAAAATGGAATACGCCTTGATGAACTGCCCTTCCGCCATCGCCTTTACCGTGAAAGGCAACAAGAGGTGTGGCCCATGACCTCCCGTTTAAACGACGCGCGCATTCTCATGTACAGCCACGATTCCTTCGGGCTCGGGCATCTGCGGCGGTGTCGCACGATTGCGCATGCGCTGGTGGAGGATTATCGCGGCCTCAACGTCCTCATCATTTCAGGCGCGACGATTGCCGGCGCCTTCGATTATCGCGCCCGCGTCGACTTCGTGAAAATCCCGAGCGTCATCAAGCTGCGCAACGGCGAATATACCTCGATGGACAGGCATATCGATCTTCAGGAAACCCTGAAGATGCGCCGCTCCATCATCTATCACACCGCCGAAAGCTTTAAGCCTGACATCTTCATCGTCGACAAGGAGCCCATGGGCCTGCGCGGCGAGGTGGAGGAAACGCTCGCCTATCTCAAGGGGCAGGGAACAAAGCTCGTCATCGGCCTGCGCGATGTCATGGATGCGCCGCAACTGCTCGAGGCGGAGTGGAAGCGCAACAACGTCATGACCAAGATCGGCCAGTTCTATGACCATGTCTGGGTCTACGGCCCACCGGATTTCCACGACCCGCTGACGGGCCTTGATGTTCCTGAGACCGTTCGCGACAAGATGGATTTCGTCGGCTTCCTGCAGCGCTCCAAAACGCAGGCCGAAACCGTGTCACATCGACCGGAAGGTGACTATCTTCTCGTCACCACCGGCGGCGGCGGCGATGGCAGCGAATTGATCGACGATGTCATCAACGCCTATCGCCATGACAAGGAACTGACGCACAAGGCGCTGGTGGTTCTCGGCCCCTATATGCCGGCCGATCAGCGTCAGCGTTTCATGAGCAGCGTCGCCGATATTCCGCATATAGAGATCATCGAATTCGACAACCGCATGGAAGATCTCGTCGCCGGCGCCCAGGCCGTCGTGTCGATGGGCGGCTACAACACCGTCTGCGAAATATTGTCCTTCGACAAGCCCGCCCTCGTCGTGCCGCGCACGGTGCCGCGGGAAGAGCAGCTTATCCGCGCCAGCCGCGCATCGGAGCTTGGTCTTTTCGACATGCTTCTGCCAGAAGACGCCGAAAATCCCGCCAAGATGGCCGCGGCTCTGAAAGCGCTGCCGAACCGCGCGCCGCCTTCCGTCAATTCACGAAATCTCAAGCTCGACGGTCTGGAAAACATATCGCGCCGGATCGCCGAATGGCTGCCGCCCGAGGGCGAAAAGGCGCCGATCACGCTGACCGCGTGACCGGCTCCCCGACCAACACCGCTTCAAAAGAGACACGCGCAACGTGACAGATACAAAAAAAATCGTGGTGCTCCTCAAGGGCTATCCGCGCCTGTCCGAGACTTTCATAGCACAGGAACTTCTGGGGCTTGAAAAGGCCGGGCTGAAACTTGAACTCATGTCAATGCGCCGGCCGACGGATAAAAAACGCCACCCCGTTCATGATGAAATCCGTGCACCCGTCACCTATCTGCCGGAATATCTGCATGAAGAACCCTTGCGGGTTTTAAAGGCGCTATGGGCCTGCCGCAAGAAACCGGGCTTCACCAGCGCGCTTCGCCGCTTCTTCAGCGATCTGCCGCATGATCTCAGCCGCAACCGCTTCCGCCGTTTCGGGCAGGCCGCCGTGCTGGCGCATGAATGGCCTGCGGATGCCGAGTGGCTGCATGTCCACTTCATCCACACGCCTGCCTCGGTCGCCGCCTATACCCATCTCATGACAGGCACACCCTGGACGATTTCCGCCCATGCCAAGGATATCTGGACCTCGAACGACCGCGACCTTGCCGCCAAGCTGCAAAGCGCCCGCTGGGCCGTAACCTGCACCGCCGGTGGTTTTCAACACCTGCAAACCCTTTCCGGAGCAAAACGGAATGTTCATCTGAGCTATCATGGGCTTGATCTCACCCGTTTTCCCCATTTCGACGCACCGCGTCCGGCACGAGACGGATCCGACGCGGATGACCCGGTCCGGATTTTAAGTGTCGGCCGGGCAGTCAAGAAAAAGGGCATCGATATTCTGCTACAGGCGCTGGCGTCTCTTCCGCAGCATATCCATTGGCGCTTCACCCATATCGGCGGCGGCGATGAACTGGCAGCGCTGAAGAAACTCGCCGACGAACTCGACATCGCCGACAGGATCGTCTGGACCGGCGCCATGGACCAGAAGCAGGTGCTGGAGAACTACCGTGAAGCCGATCTCTTTGCGCTGGCCTGCCGCATCACCAGCGATGGCGACCGAGACGGCCTTCCCAATGTGCTGGTCGAGGCGGCCAGTCAGGCGCTGACCTGCATTTCCACCAATATTTCGGGCATTCCGGAGTTTTTCGTCTCTGGCGAAAACGGACTGCTGACGGAGCCGGAAAACCCCGCAGCCTTCGCAGAGGCTCTGCGCAGCGCGATCACCGATCCGCAATTGCGCCAGCGTCTGGGCGCTGCCGCCGAAAACCGCGTTCGAACCGCCTTCGATCACCGCACCAGCATTGCCGAACTGAAGGCCCTGTTCGAGACCGAGTGGGAAAAGACGCCATGAATGACACGGAAAAGCGCCCCTCCGTCTTCTTTTATGTCCAGCATCTTCTGGGCATCGGTCATATCGCCCGCGCCAGCCGCATTGCCAATGCCCTGCAGGCGAATGGTTTCGATGTCGTTCTGGTGACAGGCGGCACCCCGGTTCCGGGCTTTCCGGGCGAAGGCATCCGCCATGTCGAATTGCCGCCGATCGCGGTCAGCGACGGCAACTTTTCCGGTCTTGTCGACAGTTCCGGCAAGCCAGTGGACGATACCTTCAGGAAACTCAGAACCGACATGCTGATCGGCGCCTATCACGGTGCGAAACCCGATATCGTCATCATCGAGGCTTTTCCCTTCGGCCGCAGGCAGGTGCGTTTCGAATTGTTGCCACTTCTGGACGAGATCGAGGACAGCGAACCGCGCCCGCTGGTCATGACATCGCTGCGCGACATCCTGCAGGAAAAAACCAAGCCGGGCCGGGACGAAGAAACCGTGTCGCTGGTGAAAAAACATTTCGATGCGGTGCTGGTGCATGGCGACCCCGGCTTCGCCCGGCTGGAGGACACCTTCCCCCTTGCCGGCGAAATCAGCCAGCGCATCGTCTATACCGGCCTTGTTGCCCCGCTGCCACCGTCGCAACCGGCGGAGAAATTCGATATCGTGGTCTCCGCAGGCGGTGGCGCGGTTGGCGCAGCCCTTGTCCGGGCCGCCCTTGAGGCCGCGCCGCTGCTGGACGCTATCAAAAGCTGGTGCCTCATCACCGGCCCCAACATGCCACAAGCGGATTTCGATGCCATCTCGGCTGAGGCGCCGGACAATGTCTCCGTCTTCCGTTTCCGCAAGGATTTCGCGAGCCTGCTCGCCGGCGCACGGCTTTCGGTTTCACAGGCGGGTTACAACACCGTCTGCGATATTCTTCAGGCCAAATGCCGCTCGCTCCTCATCCCCTTCGCGGTGGGGGGCGAAACCGAACAGAGCGCCCGTGCCGAACGGCTGGCACGGCTGGGGCTCGCGCATGTGCTGGAGGAGAAAGATATCTCCGCGCAATCCATGGCCGAAGCCATCACCGCGGCGTTGGCTCTACCCGGACCGGACACGATCCACCTCGATCTCGATGGCGCGGCCGGTACGGCTAGAGTTCTGCGCCGCCTTTATGATGAGCGGTGAGGATCGCCTTTAATTCGCGAACCGCCGCCTCATCCGTGCCCTTGCGGCCATCGCCGGTGAAACCGAGCTTTGCCACCCGGCTTTCCGGGTCATAAGGCGGGACGGCGGAACAGGATGCGTGAATCTCGGTAATCGGAAAGCGATCCAGCAATGCCTGCACGCTCTGCGGACGCACGCCAGCACCCGGCATGATGACGATCCGACCGGCCGCTCTCTCGGATAGACGCGCCAGCGCCTCAATCCCTTCAAGCGCCGAACGCGCGCCGCCGGAGGTCAGAATTCTCGGGAAACCGAGCGCGATGGCCGCCTCCAGCCCTTCATCCATATCCGGAACGACATCGAAAGCGCGGTGCAGAGTCATATCCAGCCCGTCTGCGTGGCCGCGTAACTCTTCAAGCAAGGCAATATCAAGCGAGCCGTCGCCACGCGATGCGCCGAGCACCAGGCCGGAAAGGCCTGCAGCGCGTGCCGCGTCGATATCGCGTTTCATCACATCCGCTTCGTCACGCGTGAACACGAAGTCACCGGCACGTGGCCTGATCATCACGCTGACAGGCACTCCACAGAACGCCGCCCGCTGCATGAAGCCGGCGGACGGCGTTACACCGCCACCCGATAGCGCAGCACAAAGCTCGATCCGATCGGCCCCACCCCGGACCGCCGCTTCCAGACCGGCCACATCGTCCACGCAAATCTCGAGAATCATCCTAACCTCTTTCATTTGAATGTGTCCCGTTTTCGCGCCGGACCATCCGAAAACCGTCCACACTTTTCGGTCCGACGCTCTACCTGCGGCGACCCGTCCCATCAAGCGTGTAGAGCATATAAACACCGCCAAGACCCACGATGGCCCCCAATATCGAGGTGCCCGAATAAGTGGAGACCATCGTTCCGAGGGCAAAAATCAAAGCGCCAAGACCTGCGCCGAGGAAGATATTGACCGCGATCAGCGAGCTTCCGAGCCCCGGCCGGTCCGCGATCAACTCCTGCAGATAGGTGATGGGGATGCTGATGATGGCAGCGGCCCCCAGCGCGCTGATGACGGTCTGCGCATAGATATGCCAGGGAGCCGTCGCAAGCCCCTGCAGAATGAGGTAGACCGCATAAAGCACCGCTCCCGCCGCCAGCGTCAGCGTTTGCGGCACCTTCTTCTCGATCCAGCCCCACAAGAGAATGAAAACGATTTCCAGCGCGGCAACGATGCCCGCCACGATGCCGATATCCGCGACCGTGCCCTTTGCCTGACCGGTTATGATGAGCGAACGTATGGAATCATTGAGATGCAGCATCGAGCAGATGAGCGCAATGGCGATGATCCGCAACAATACTCGCCGCGATCCGATTTCCGCAAGCGAGGCACGCAGGCCGAAACGCGCTTCGGTATTCGCCACCGCCGGCGTGGCCGCCCGGGGCAGGCAGAAGGCCACGAGCAGAAAACAGACAAGTGCGCAGAGGCCGGAAAAAAGGAAGGCCGTCAGCATGTTGCCGGAACTGATGAGAAAAATGCCGACGAGACCCGGCACCAGCACCCATGATAGCGAGATTGTCGCCCGCATGATCGAGTTCACCGCGATCATGTCGCCCGTCGAAAGATTGCGGGCATCGGCGCGCACATGCGCGAAGATCAGCGAGTTCATCGCCCCGAAAATCGGCAGGAGAATGAGCTTCGCGCTGACAAAGGCCGTGGCATTGCCGGCCAGATAAACCAGCATATAACCGCTGACACCGAACAGCGCGATGAACAGCATGGGTTTGCGATATTCGCCCAGCCTGTCGGCGACAATGCCCATCAGCACGCTGGCGCTGACATTGATGATGGCGGCAAACAGCATCAGCAGGGAATAAACGGTGTTGCTGAGCCCGATTTCGCGAATGCCGATGACGGCCTGATAAGGTGCGGTCGCCGCATTCGAAAATCCGAAAAACAGGATGGCGAGCGCCCCGATGCGGATCGACGGATTATTGATGACGATGGAAAGAGCCGACGGCATGGATATTCGCCTGAGATGATCCGGCCCCGCCGGATCGCTGGATAAAAGCTACCGGACCGCTGTCATCGCCAGCGGGCCGAAAGGATGGGCTTGGGGATATAGTCGAAATGCTGCTTCCAGGGGTAAAAATCCCCGTCCCGGCGGCGGTTGGGAAGGTTTTCGATATCCTGATTGATAACGCCTTCCGTCAGCGCCATCAGGTTGGGATTGGCGATCGGCGCAAGCTCCGGCGAAAGATAACCCGACTTGACGACCAGCAGCTTCACCGCCTTCGGATCGAAACCGAGACGCGTGAAATCCGAAATCATGTGATAGGGCCTGCGTCGCGCCGCCAGAATGACGGTGATGCCGCCGATACCTACCACCGCCTGCCGCTGATCCGCAGCGCTGGAATTATCCAATTTCAGGACCTTGGCTTCGACAATGACCGAAGGGCTTTGCGGATCGAGACTACCGCCGATCTTCAGGGAAAGGCTCGCACCCTCGCCAGCCGCAAAGCAGGTTTCGACCGCAGGCCGGTCGGTTATGCCGCCCAGAAGAGCACCCTGCCAGTTGCGCGCAATCAGCGCCGCCAGAACATCGGCACGATCGCCGACCCCGCCACCGGTTGGATTGTCGCCTGAGTCCGCGAGAACGATCGGGCTGGTAGCCGTCTTTTCCGCAATATCCAGAATGGCCTCAAGCGGCTCCGTCACAGGACCGAAACGAAAATTCTGCCGGGCGTCCCAGTAAGATTGCGCGATTTCGGCCGCGACGGCCTGTGCGGCCTCTCGGTCCGATCCCGTCACCACCGCGCAGGCCGTCGCCCGTGGCTCGTCCGCCCAGACGTAACCGATCATAAAATTCGCGTCCCAAATACCGGGCCGGGTGTCATAGCCCGGCAGAACCTCATAAAGGCTTTTGGCCGGTTCATCTTCGGTGGACGTCTTTTCACCGGGCAGGAGAACGGGAATTTTCGCCCAAGCCACACCGGGCTTTTCACCCGTTTTCAGGGCCTTGAGCAACATCGTCCAAGCCCGCACCATCGTCTCGCGCACATCGATATGTGGCGCAGTTCGGTAGCCGGCGAATATATCCAGCTGATCGATGATCGTCTGGCTGACATTGCCATGCAGGTCGTAGCTCGCGGAAATGATCACATCCGGCCCGACGACGGCGCGGGCGCTGGAAATCCAGTCCCCTTCTGCGTCATCCATGCCTTCGACATTCATCGCGCCATGCATGGCGAGATAAAGCCCGTCGAGCGGCGGGCAAGCCTTGAGACGGTCAAGAAACTCCGCCTTGAATGCATCATAAGCCACCCGCGACACCGGGCCGCCCGGCACCGCACGAGCGTGCAGAAGCGGCAGCACGTCCACCCCACCTTCGCCAAGAAAATTGAAGTATTCGGCCTCCAGAAGCTCCGCGCCGCGAAAGACGCGAAAATCCTGCTCGCCCATCAGCACCGGCGAATAGGTGCTGCATTCGGTATGGATTCCACCAACGGCAATACGCATGGCACCTTCCCCCCTTAATAAACCGGGCTCAAGGGAACGATGGCGGAGAACCGCAGCCAGTCCTTCTGCGCCTTCGGCGTCCATGCCGCCTCGGCAATGGCCGGCAGCCTCGGGAAAACCAGATGGTTGAAATAGGCGCGGTTGAGGAAATGTTCGGACCAGATGCAGGCCTGAACGCCCTTCATCCGCTCCTTTAATTCCTCGGGAAATTCGCCGACGGCCTCATAGGCATAGGTATGCGAAGGCGGAACTGTGCCGGCCCAGCTTGCACCCGGCTCCTGCCAAGCTTCATCCTGCACCATGTCGAGATAATAGGCCTGACCCGGCGTCATCACCACATCATAACCCTGTTTTGCAAGCTCAAGACCGACTTCCGGCTTCTGCCATGCCATCAGCAATGTTCCAGCCGGCTCGACACCGCCGCCATGGGAAACCTCGTCCCAGCCGGCAAGCTGGCGGCCTCGTTCATGCAGCATCCCCTGAATGCGCTTCATGAAATAGGACTGGATGCCGAAGGTGCCATCCAGCCCCTCCTTTTCCATCAGCGCCTTGGCAAGCGGCGAGGCCAGCCATGAACCATCCGCAACCTCATCGCCACCAATATGGATCAGCCGCGACGGGAACAGCTCCACCATCTCGTCGAATATCTTGCCGAGGAACTCATAGGTCGGCTCGATGGCCGGATTGAGCGCATTGTTCGGATATCCCTGCACCGAGCGATAGCTGTCGGGCGCTTCCTGCCCATCCGTCAATTCCGGATAGGCGACGAGAGCCGCCGTGCTGTGGCCGGGAATATCGACCTCCGGCACGATTTCGACATTCAACGCGGCCGCATGGGCAACGACCCTGCGCACGTCGTCCTGGGTGTAATAGCCCGAAACCGGTTCGGCCCCGTTGCCAAGCTGCGGCAGAAGTGGTGCATCCGGACCACGGGTCGCACCCACGGTGGTCAGCAGCGGATAGGCCTTGATTTCAAGACGCCATGCCTCGTCATCCGTCAGGTGCCAATGGAACCGGTTCATGCGCAGCCATGCGAGAATATCGATGAGCCGCACGACATCGCCGGTCGGATAAAATTGCCGCGAGACATCCAGATGGCAGCCGCGCCAGCTGTAACGCGGCGCATCGCTGATGCTGCCGGACGCCGGGAACCGGAATTGGGGATCGATGCGCGCGCCATGCAGCAATTGCGCCAGAACCGTCAGGCCATATTGCAGACCGGCAGCGGCCGAATATTCCACAACAACCGCTTCTCCGGAAAAGGTGAGACGATAACCTTCGGCTTCCAGCCCGCTATGCTGTTTGAAATGAAGCGGCTTTCCCTCATGAACCGGCGCAAGGCTGAACGGCACGTGTCCCACGGCAAAAAGCCTGCGGAACAGGGAAAGCACGGTTTCCACCGCAAGAACCTCTTCCGTGCTTGCGTCTTCCGTCGGGAAAAGCGCGACAGGAAAGCCCTCGCCCGGTTCGGCATTGATTTCAGCAGGCCATGGCTGGATGGCGAAAGGCAGGTCGAGCTTTCCTTCCGGCAGCAGCACCGGAGCCGGCTCGCTGTGACGCCCATCCAGCATCAAATCGCCGACATCAACGGCGCGATGTGTGCCATCGGCAAGGCTGACATAGGCGGATTTCGCCCCGTCGGTGCGATGCCGCGCGGGCCTCAGGAGGCCATCGACGGTAAAGCGCCAGGATTTCCCCGCTTCGAGCACGAAACCGGCGGGCGGCGCAAATTCATGGAAATTGGCATTACGGCGCAGATAAACGGCATTGCCGCAAACCGGCTTGTCCACCGTCCGCGTCAGCGACGTATAGACGATGCGAAAATCCTTCAGCGGCTCACGGGAAAGATTGACGAGCGTGAACGTAAAGCCGCCGGATGCGGACTCTGCTAGCGGATGCCATGAATTTTCGAGACGGTAATTTGCGAGCGCCATGATGCTCCCCTCCATTGCGTATTGAGCCCGTGAAAGGCTTCGATCAGTAGTGTTCAGACTGCGAAAAAGTCCGGGCCAGCGGCGCCTGCCCCGCCGTCAGCCCGCAGTCGACCGGCAGGCACACGCCGCTGATGGCCTGTGCCTGTGGACCGGCCAGAAATGCGACGGCGCTGGCCACATCTTCGGGCCGCACGATCCGTTGCAGCGGATACCAGTGCTTCGCCTCCTCGAAGACCTGCGGATTGCTGGCCGCCCGTGCTTCCCATGCCTGCGTGCGCACGGTTCCGGGCGCCACGGCGTTGGAGCGGATACCGAATTTTCCGTATTCGACGGCGATCAGCTTCGTCAGATGGATCAGCCCGGCCTTGGCCGCGCTATAGGCCGGATGGCCGAACACCGCCATACCGTTGACGGAGGTGATATTGACCACAGACCCCCGCGTCCGCTTCAGCGCATCCTCGAAAGCCCTGAAGCACAGAAACGGCGCTTCCAGATTAAGGGCATTATCCCTGCGCCATATGTCGGCGGTCGTGTCATGCAGGCTGACGGCCCTTGCTGCACCCGCATTGTTAACGAGGGTCGCGACATCACCCAGTTCCGAAACCTCGGCGGCCAGCCGCGCAAGGTCCTGCGGATCGGTGACATCGCAGGTCTTCGCAACGAAGCCGGGACCGGAAAGCTGGGAAAGCGCATTGGACAAGGCGTCGGCATCGATATCGACGAGCACCACCTTCGCATGGCTTTCAGAAAGTGCTGCCGCAATCGCCCGACCAATGTCACCTGCCGCGCCGGTAACGACGGCAAGCTGGTCTTTCCTGTCCTTCATCTCCTACCACTCCCTTGAAGCTTTCCAACCCGTCACGGTGCGGGATATCAGGCAATGCAGCCCTGTTTTTTCATTGTCCTTGCTCAGTCACCGAGCAATTGCTTGTCATCCGAATCGCGATGCTCCACGAGCTGCTGCTTGATGTGGCGCAATGTCACCATCGACCTCTGCCGATGGTGATAGGCGGCAAGCGTCGCCAGAATATCGACGGCCGCCAAATAGGCGTAACGCGATGAGGTCGGGCGGAAGATGTTGTTTCCCTCGGGCACATTGACGGCAACGACGATATCCGCAGCCACGGCAAGCGGCGTGTCACTCTGGGTCAGCGCGATGGTGGAGACCCCCATCTCCCGCGCCAGCCTGAAACACTTCACCAGCTCCATGTTGCGACCGGAAAAGGACGAACCGATAATCACGTCTTCCTTGCGCGCAGCGGCCGTCATCATCAGCTGCATGCTGTGATCGGCGCTGGTGGAGACACGCAGGCCAAGGCGGAACAGCCGGTTCTGGATTTCCGAGGCGATCATCGAGGAATTGCCGCCGGCACCGAAGGCGTAGATCATGCCACCATTGGCGATCTTGATCGCCGCCTTTTCGGCAAGGGCGGGATCGAGCGTCCTGTGCAGCAGGAAAAGCGCTTCCTGCGCCTTGGCAAGCACCTCTTCGGCAACATCCGACGGTCCGGTGCTCGATGGTTCCGAAGTCAGGTAACGAATACCGACATAAGCGGTCTTGGCGAGGCTGACCTTGAAATCCGAAAAACTCTGGCAACCAAGCCTGCGGCAGAACCGCGTGACTGTCGGCGGGGACACCTCGGCGCGCGCGGCAAGCTCGATGATCGATGCGTTGACGGCGAATTCGAAGTCCGAAACCAGAATATCGGCGATCCGCCGTTCCGATTGCGAGAACTGTCCCCTGTCTTCCTGTATTCTTGCGAAAATATCCATGCTCACCGGTCTCCGTTCCGCCAAAACTCAAGCCTTGGCCCCGTTACCGATGCACCCTAATCCAGGACGCCCGTCAACCGTACACACCCATGAATCGACCGCCTTCCATCCCGATGACGACACGCTGCATATCCTTGATATGAAAATCATTTTCTCTGTTGATTGCAAGATGAGCATATGCCAACAATATTCGCCAGAGAAATCTCCAAATCCTGAAAATAATTTCAACAATGGACACAAATCATGCGCGACCCCTTCAAAAACCCCTTTCCCGAAACAGACATTGCCCGTCATTCCATCTGGGAGATGCTGGTGACGCGGGACATCGACGCTTTCCTCACCGCGGACTGGTCCAAGGTCGCGGATGATTTCGTCGAGGACGGTTTTCTCGGCATCAATGCCAATCGGGATTCGAACCCGGACAATTGGCGCCTGTCCTTCCCTTCGCTCACCGCCTATCGCGACGAGTGGCTGAGACAGGCGAAGGATTTCCAGACCCAGCAATTCGCCGAAGATCCGCGCAATGCGATCTTCACGACCACAACGCTCGAGGAGATCGAAGTGGAAGGTGAGACCGCGCTGGTTCGCAAGAAGTTCGACGGAGGACTTCGCAAGGCTGACGGCAGCTTCGACGTCATGAAATGGCAGACGCTCTATTATTGCCGGTTGCATGAGGGACGCTGGAAGATCAGCGGTTTCACCGGTTACATGCCCAATCCCATGGCCTGACAGAGCAGACATACGGGAACGTTGCGAACGCCGGGCCGAAAGCCCGGCGTTGTTTTTGCGTCTGGCGGAGACGGATGAAAACCGCCAAAAACGCATCGCGTCAGAAAAAGCCGGGCACGGAAAAACGGATGTCATGGCCCGGCTCCTGCCCTTTATTGGATCAGCTTGAGGACGGAAAGGTCGACACGCCGTTCGAGCGCAATGCCGCTTTCATCGAAAAGGTGGCAATCCGCCGCCTTGATGCCGGTGACGATCGGTTCATCAACGACGACAGGCGCGGAACCGGAAAGCAACGCGCAATAGTTCTCGCCCGTAGGGGCGACGCCATAAGCGATCGTGTTCACCCCCAGCCGCTCGATGACGCTGGGCGCAACCTTCACGTTCAGGTCAGCCGTTTCCAGACCGGTATGTTCCGGGCGAATGCCAAGCGTCAGTTGCCTGCCTTCAAGGCCGGCGCGAGGTTCCACCGGTACCGTTACCGTCTGACCCTCATATTCCACAGTCACGCCCTCGGCGCTGACGGACTTGCAGGTGACCTTCAGGAAATTCATTTTCGGATTGCCGATGAAACCGGCCACGAACAGGTTTGCCGGTTTGTGGTAAAGCTCGAGCGGCGCACCGACCTGGGCGATTTCGCCGGCGTTCAGCACCACGATGCGGTCAGCCATGGTCATGGCTTCCACCTGATCGTGGGTGACATAGATCATCGTCGCCTGCAGCGTCCGGTGAAGATTGGTAAGTTCGATGCGCATGTCGGCGCGAAGTGCCGCATCGAGGTTGGACAGCGGCTCGTCGAACAGGAATATCTTCGGCTCGCGAACGATGGCGCGGCCGATCGCGACGCGCTGGCGCTGGCCGCCGGACAACATGCCGGGGCGCTGCTGCAGGCGCTGGTCGAGTTGCAGGATCTTGGCAACCCCCTCGACCTTTTCCTTGATCTTGCTCTCTTCCATCTTTTCGACGCGCAGCGGAAAAGCGATGTTTTCGAAAACCGTCATATGCGGATAGAGCGCATAGGACTGGAAGACCATGGCGATGCCGCGTTTGACCGGCGGCAATTCATTGACCTTCACGCCGTTAATGACGACGTCGCCCGCGGTAATATCCTCAAGGCCGGCGATCATGCGCAGCAATGTGGATTTGCCGCATCCCGAAGGGCCGACAAAAACGACGAACTCGCCATCCCTGATGTCGAGCTGAACGCCCTTGATGACTTCGAAATGTCCATAGTTCTTGCGGACGTTGTTGAGATAAAGCTGACCCAAAACTTGCCTCTCCCGTCACCAGCCGACATCAGGCTGCGTTCAGAGACGTTCCGAAACACGGGGGAAAACCGTGTCGGATCGGAACCGTTGAAAAAACACGAGAGGACGCGTCCATGAAGGCGGCGATCATTCTCGCGGCGAAATAGCCGGTTGCGGACGACACGCGCCCGCAACCATGCCGATGCGGATTATTTATACTGCTCGAGAGCGGAGGAAGCCTTCTTCGCGGCATCTTCCGGTGTTGCCTTGCCGGTGACGACAGACTGCACCATCTCGATCATCACGTCCTGGAAGCCCTTGTAGTCGGTGAAGAGCGGCTCGGGACCACCATAGGCGATACCATCGATCAGCGGCTTCCAGAAGGGGTCCTTGGCGACGAATTCATCAACCTTGGCCGACGGACGCAGCGGGGTGAGACCAGCGCCGCCCTGCAACTCGTATTCGCCCTGCGGACCGGGTGAGGTGATGAACTTGGCGAATTCGGTCGCCTTTTCTTCGACACCGGTTCCCTTGAAGATCGCGAGGCTGTCGGTGATGAGCAGCGTACCGGGACCCTTGGCTTCGGGGCCGAGCGGCAGCGTGGCAATGCCCCAGTTGATCTTGGTTTCCTGCAGGCGGGTTGCGGCACCCGATCCGGCCTGGATCATGCCAACCTTGCCATCAAGGAAGATGGCGCGGATTTCGTTCTGCTCATAGGCCGTCGGACCTTCAACCGAATAGGGCGTGATGTCCTTGTAGGCGGTAAGCGCTGCAACGACCTGCGGGCTGTCGACGGTGATCTTGTCGCCATCGATGACCTTGCCGTTATTGGTATAAACCCAGTGCATGAACTGGTGCATGGTGTTGTCGAAAGTCTTGGCGGGCAGGCCATAGCCGGCAATGCCGGTCTTTTCCTTGATCTGCTTGGCGAAAGCGATTTCTTCAGCCCAGGTCTTCGGCGGCACTTCCGGGTCGAGACCGGCCTGCTTGAACAGGTCCTTGTTCCAGTAGAGCGCCTTGGTCGAGAACGCGACCGGCACGCCCCACTGTGTATCCTCGAAGGTGACCGTGTCGACGATGTTAGGGTAGTAGCTCTTCTTTTCGTCTTCCGTCATCGGCACCGGAACGATGAGATCATTCTGCGCGAACTGCTTCAGCGTGCGCGAGCCGACATAAGCCATGGCGACCGGGGTGCCGGCGGCGGCAAGCGTAGTGGCCTTGTCCTGGCACTGCTCCCAGCCGACGACTTCGGGCACGACCTTCCAGCCCTCGTTCTTGCCTTCCCATTCCTTGATGTATTTTTCATGGATGGGATCCATCTTGTCGCCGCAATAGATCCAGCTGATCTCCTTGTCAGCGGCATGCGCCGTCACCGTGCCAAGGGCGGTGGAACCGGCAAGTGCGAAAGCGCAGAGCGCCAATCCGTAATGTTTCAGTGCCATAGTAGTCTCCCGTTTTTGGTAGTCGTTCCGGTTGTTGATTATTTCACCGCGCCTGCGGTCAGCCCGCCGACGAGATATCGTTGCATCAGGAAAATCGCGATCATCGCTGGGGCGATACCGACGAAGCTCGCTGCCATAAGTTCGTTCCAGACGACCTCCTGCCGGCCGAAATAGGCAAAAAGACCCACTGGCAGCGGCATATATTCGGTCTTGGAGTTGAACGTCAGCGCGTAGATGAATTGCTGCGCATAGGCCTCGATAAACGATGAGATTGCGACGACCGCTATGCCGGGCGTTGCTATGGGCAAGACAACCCGACGCAGGGTGTAGAGCCTGCTTGCGCCATCGACATAAGCCGCCTCCTCCAACTCTCGGGGTATGCGGCGCATATAGGTCACGAGGAGCAGGATGCCCGTCGGAATTATGAAAGCGACTCCGGGAATGATCATCGCGAAGTAGGTATTCAATACACCAATGGAGCGCATGAGGCGAAACAATGGAATAAGGAGCACGGCGCCCGAAAACATCTTCACGGCAAGGAATATTCCCAGCAGCAGACCCGCGCCTTTGAAGTTAAAGCGGGCAAACGCGTATGAAGCGGGTATCACGAGTACCAGAACGATGAGCGTAATGCTCCCCGCGATGAAAAAGGAGTTGAAAATATAAAGCGCAAAACCCGGCACGCTGACCCACATCGTCCGGTAGGCCTCGAAGGAGCCATTCTCGGGCCAAAACTTGTAAGGGGACGAAAACAGCAGGCTGAGCGGTTTCAGCGAAACCAGAAACCCTTCCACGAAGGGTGCCAGCACGAAGGTGAGGAACACAGCGACGCCGCAATAGATCCCGACAACTTCATACCACCTGTAGCGGTTGATCATCGCATTTTTGTCGGTCATCGGCTGGCCTCCTGCGAGAAACGGCTGGTGATGCGGAAATAAAAGAAGGTGAAGATCGACAGGAAGATGCAGATCAGCACAGCGCGCGCGGCACCTTCACCATATTTGTAAGCTCCGATCGCCGTCTTGTAGGTATCGATGATCATGGTTGTGGTTTCGCCGTTCGGACCGCCACGCGTGAGAATCCAGATGATATCGAAGGAATTGAAGGTCGAAATCAGGGACAGGACCGACATGGTGATCATGGCGGGCAACATCAGCGGCAGCGTGATACGGCGGAAACGATAGGCGCGGCTTGCCCCGTCCGTCCACGCCGCTTCGTAAAGGTCCTGCGGAATGGACTGGATGGCGGCCAGCAGATAGAGCGTCACCATCGGCACGCCGATCCACACATCGGTGACGATCGTTGCCCAGAAGGCCGTATTGCCATAGGCAAGGAACGCGACCGGGCCGTTTACCAGACCGAGATTCTGCAGCACACCGGAAATCATGCCGAACTGGCCGTTATACATCCAGCCCCACATGAAGATGCCGATAGCCATCGGCACGATCCATGGCGGCATTGTCAGGATACGAAACAGTGCCCGGCCAGGTACCGCCGAATTCAGAAGCACTGCACCAAATGTGCCGATGATCATCTTTATCGAGACGGAAAAGAACGTCCAGATAAAGGTCCGCGTGATGACATCGGCAAACGTCGCGTTGAAAATCTTCTCGTAATTGATGAAGCCGACCCAATTCGTCACTTTTTTAAGCGACGCATCGGTGAACGACAGGATGAACGTATCCACGAGCGGATAGGCGACGATTAGAGCGATATATAGAAGCGCCGGCAGAAGAAGACACCAGGCGAAGACGACTGCGCTACGTTTTGCATCCATCGCGCAGCCCCCTCAAGCCGACTTCGCGGCGGGGGATTTCGGCCGCCCATGGAGCGCCAAGTCATATTCATCCCACACAGGTTGGAGATCGACCACCTTGCGGCCATGACGCGCCTCGTCCATGGCGAGCGCCAGAATACCGGCCTCGATCGCATCGAGCGCGGAAACCGGCAGGGGGGCACCCTTGACGATATGGGCGACGACGTCCTCGGCCATCTGTTCGTCGGCACCGTAGTGCTGCGAAAGCGTGGTTGCCGCCGAATAGGTCTTTGCCACGGTCTTCTCGTTGGTCCGGGCATTGTGCACGTTGAGGAAGCCGCGCACGAAGTCGCCCTCCGCCATGCCCTTGGCGCCGATCACGCAGAAACGGCGGAAATCGTCGGGAACGTTGAGATTGGTATGGAAGGCAAGCGACGCGCCATTTTCATATTCAACGATCGCCGTCTGGTAATCGATGATGTCGCCGTCGCTGTCGAAGACCCTTTCGGAACCCATCCAGCCGCTCGGCTTGCGATGGTAGACCTCCATGTCGTTGATACCGTCATTTTGCGGGGCATTGGCAGGCGTGAAGCTCTTGCGCCCGCCAAAGCTCGATACGAACCGCGGCCTTGCACCGACGACACCATTATAAAGATCGAGATCGTGGCAGCATTTTTCCAGCATGAAGGAGCCGGAATAATGCTCGTAACGCCGCCAGTCGCGCATGAAGAACGCGCCGTGATAGGGCGGAATATGTTCCGAAGCCTCGATGGAAACGACATCGCCGAGCTTGCCTTCGGCCTGCGCGGCGCGCAGATCGCGGTAAAGCGGCGAATAACGCAGGACAAGGCCGACCAACAGCCGCTCGTGGCCATGCTTGTTGAGCAACCGGGCAAGCTCAAGGCTTTCCTCGATGCTGACGACGATTGGTTTTTCGCTGAAGATGGTGCAACCGGCTTCGAGCCCGATGCGGATATGTTCCAGATGCATATGGTTCGGCGAGCCGATCATCAGAAGATCGAATTTCTCGTTGGCGATCAGCGCCTCGGGACTGTCATACGCCTTGCCGACCGAAATGCCCTTTTCCTGCAGACCCGGCAGACCGGCCGGAGCGGGATCGACATAACCGACGATCTCGAAATCCTTGTCGATTTCATGAAAAACGTAGCCCAGATAACCGAGACGGAATCCGAGTCCGATAATTCCCACCTTCATGAACTTTGTTCCCTGTTCATTCGTAATTCATTTTCGCAGAAGTGACCATTTCTACGCCGGCCATTCAGTTATCTGCGATAATTTCCCGTCACGATGAAATTAATTTTCAAGACGGTCAAGCTAAATTCGATTTCATGCGCCCGACTGAGAATCAGAAGCCGATTTTTTCCGGCAACGCGGATGCCCAACAGAGCGCCGATCGCCACCGATACAAAAACAATACCAAAAAAATGCCAATCGTCTATAGCAATATCCACAACTGGAAAATTTTTTTGGTTAATGCGAAAATATCAAGCATGAAGCCTGATTATTCGGCAAACGACCGAATAAAACACCGATTAATCGTACAAATTTGGTAATGGTTCTATTTTGGTATTGCCGATTGCGGCCCGTATGATATAGCCAGACATGGCCACATCGATTGTGACAGAGGTTATGGATGAACGGGGCAGTGCTTAATCTGGACGACCTGCAATCGGGAGGCGGCGGCCCGCTTTACCTGAAACTGCGTCAGACGATTGAAGACGCCATCAATGGCGGCCGCCTGAAGCACGGTGACGCCCTGCCGCCGGAGCGTGATATTGCAGAAAGCGCCTGCGTCAGCCGCGTCACGGTGCGCAAGGCGGTGGATGATCTCGTGCGTGATGGTCTTCTGGTTCGCAGGCACGGCTCCGGCACCTTCGTCGTCAAGCCCATCACCCGCATGCAGCAGCCGCTGACCAAGCTCACTTCGTTTACGGAGGACATGCGCCGGCGGGGAATGACGGCAAGCACCCGCTGGCTGGACCGGGGATTGTTTTACCCGACCGGCGACGAGATGATGACGCTCGGCCTTTCGCAATCGGCCATGGTGGCGCGGCTTACCCGCCTGCGCCTTGCCAATGATCAGCCGATCGCGCTTGAAGTGACGAGCCTGCCTGGTGATCTCTTACCCGACCCGCAGCTGGTCGAGAACTCGCTTTATCTCGAGCTTGAGAAAAACGGCATCCGCCCCGTTCGCGCCATTCAACGCATCTCCGCTCGCAATCTGACGGATGAGGAAACGCTGCTGCTCGGCGTTCCGCCAGGCTCCGCCGCACTATCCGTGCAGCGCATGGCCTATCTGGAAAGCGGGCGCCTCATGGAAATATCGCGCGCCCTCTACCGCAGCGACGCCTATGACCTCGTCGCCGAACTGACGATGACCTCCGAGTGAAACACACCGACCAAGGACACAAAACGATGACAACCCTGATGCGCCAGGAAATCAACGAGATTCCCGATGCCGTCGCCCGTCTGCTGGACAATGCGAAAAATGATTTTCAGGAAGCCGGCAGCCAGCTGAAGGCCCGCGATCCAGCCGTTATCGTCACAATTGCGCGGGGTTCCTCCGACCACGCCGCACATTTCCTGAAATATGCGATCGAATTGCAGACCGGGCTGCCGGTGGCGTCGCTCGGGCCCTCGCTCGCCTCCATCTACCAGACGAAACTGCGGCTGGAACGGGCAGCCGCCTTCGCGGTGTCGCAATCGGGTAAGAGCCCCGATATCGTCGCTTTGGCGCAAAGTGCCCGCAAGGGCGGCGCGCTCACCTTTTCTCTCGTCAACACTTTGCCTTCTCCGCTTGGCGACGCCGCCAATCAGGCCATCGACATTCAGGCCGGGCCGGAAAAAGCGGTCGCCGCCACCAAATCCTTCGTCAACTCCATCGTTGCTGGCCTCGCGATCCTTGCCGAATGGACGGAAGACAACCTGCTCGCCAAGGCCGTCAGCGCCCTGCCGCAGAATTTCGCAAGAGCCGTTGCCCTCGACTGGAGCCAGATCGCCGAGGCGGTGAGGGGCGAGGAATCGCTTTATATGCTCGGCCGTGGCCCTGCCCTTGCCATTGCCGCGGAAGCCGCGCTGAAATGCAAGGAAACCTGCGAACTGCATGCGGAAGCCTACTCCTCGGCGGAAGTCATGCATGGCCCCGTCTCGCTGGTCGTGCCGAAGTTCCCCGTCATCGCCTTTGCCGCACGCGACCGCGCGGAGGCTTCCGTGACGGACATTGCCGCGGGTCTTGCCCACAAAGGCGCAAATGTTTTCGTCACATCCGCAAAAGGCAACCCGGCCAAGCCCCTGCCCTTCGTCGAGACCAACCACCCGCTGACCGACGCCCTGTTGCTGATCGCACCGTTTTACGGCTTCATCGAGCAATTGTCGCGCGCGCGCGGCTTCAACCCGGATGCGCCGGCGGCATTGAAGAAGGTAACGGAAACCCAATGAGCGGCATAAAGGCATTTGTCGGCGCCCGCATTTTCGATGGCGCCGTATGGCATGATGGCAAGGTACTGCTGACCAGTGACGGACATGTCACCGACATCTCAGACAAGGTGCCCGCCGAAGCCGAAGTGATT
Source organism: Rhizobium rhizogenes (assembly GCF_002005205.3). The sequence continues at coordinate 2,409,905 of NZ_CP019701.2, forward strand.
GACGCGAACGGGTTGCTGATCGCGCCGGGCTTCATAGACCTTCAGGTCAATGGTGGCGGCGGGGTCATGTTCAACAACCAGCCGGATGTGGATGGCATCGCCCGGATCTGCGCCGCCCACGCAAAATTCGGCACCACGGCGCTGATGGTCACGCTCATCACCGACCGGCCGGATGTGACCTCCAAAGCAGCACAGGCGGGTATCGCCGCCGGCAAAGCAAATGTGCCGGGTTTCCTCGGCCTGCATTTCGAGGGTCCGCATCTTTCGGTCGCACGCAAGGGCACCCATGATCCGGCGCTGATCCGAAAGATGGAAGCAGCCGATCTTGAGGTTCTGACCCGTTGCAAGGCGGAACTTGCCTTCGTGCTGACCACCATTGCCCCTGAAAACGTGACCAGGGAGCAGGTTACAGCGCTCCGAAAAGCCGGCATTGTCGTCAGCCTTGGCCACACCGACACAGGCCTCGATGTGGCGACGGCCTATGCTGATGCCGGCGCTTCCATGGTGACCCATCTCTTCAACGCCATGAGTCCGCTTGGCCATCGTGAACCGGGGCTGGTGGGAGCCGCACTTTCGAACGGAAAACTGGATTGCGGGCTGATCGCCGATGGTTTCCATGTCGATCCAGCCGCGATCGGCATTGCGCTGCGCGCCAAGAACGGCCCGGCCCGCATCTTCCTCGTCACCGATGCCATGTCCACAATCGGCACGGATGATGACGGCTTCGAACTGAACGGCCGGCGCGTCTATCGCAATGGCGGACGCCTGACGCTTGCCGATGGCACGCTCGCGGGGGCGGATATCGACATGCTGTCCTGCATCCGCTTCATGCATGAGAAAATGAATACGCCGCTGGAGGAGGCCTTGAGAATGGCCTCCGCTTATCCAGCAGAAGCCATCGGTGCGACGGCCAAGGGAAAACTCCAGCCCGGTTCCGATGCGGATTTCGTCGTGCTGACACCTGACTTTCAAATGCATTCCACATGGATCGGCGGAGAAAAAATCCACGATGCCGCCCGTTCCGGAGCCTGAACAATGATCGTTTGTTTCGATATTGGCGGAACGACCATCAAGGGGGCGATTGCTTATGCCCCGGATGATATTCGCCCCGTGCCGCGCATACCGACACCGAAAACCAGTTTCGAGGACTTCGCGGCCGACCTCAAATCCGTCATCGACAATAGCGGCGGCACACCCGCCTGCGTGTCGCTGTCGATTGCCGGCGTCATCGATCCCGAAACCGGTAAAGCCACCGTTGCCAATATTCAGAGCATCCATGGCAGGGTGCTGAAAGACGAGTTGGAAAAGGCGCTCAACCTTCCCGTCATCGTATCAAATGATGCCGATTGTTTCGTGATCGCCGAATCGGAAATCGGCTCTGGTCAGGGCCATCGCGTCGTCTTCGGCGTCATCCTCGGGACGGGTGTCGGCGGCGGGCTGGTCATCGATGGCAGGCTCATCAACAGCGATGGCGGTTTTGCCGGCGAATGGGGCCACGGACCAGTGGCAGCAACCCTGGCCGGCAATCCGCCGGTAGCGCTGCCGCGTTTTGAGTGCGGCTGCGGCCTCACAGGTTGCGTCGATGCCATCGGCAGCGCTCGTGGCATGGAAAAGCTGCATCTGCATCTTCACCAGCAGGAGATGACCAGCGAGGACATCATCTCCGCCTGGCAGGCAGGCGATGCGCAGGCCGCAAGAACCATCGATATTCTCGTTGATATTCTCGCCTCGCCACTCGCGATGGTGATCAACGTCACCGGGGCAACCATCGTGCCTGTCGGCGGCGGGCTTTCGAATTCAAGAGAGCTTCTGGCCGCCCTGGACGAAGCGGTCAGGGGCCGCGTTCTCCGGCGTTTCAACCGCCCGCTGGTCGTGCCTGCCATTTGCCGGATCGAGCCGGGGCTGATCGGTTCTGCCGTCATCGGACTTAAATACGAGAAGGAAATCGCCGTTCCTGCCTGAGCGGCCTTACGTCTCGATCTTTTCCCGGCGAAAGCCCAGTCCGACCAGCCGCCCGGTCAAATGGGCAAGAAGCGGAAATCGCATGAGCGCCAGCACAAGCGCCGGTGGACCTTTCGGCTTTTCCGCCTCCTCCGCCTGCCCCTTCTTGCGGCCGATACGCATCATTCGCTGCAGAAATTGCGTGGCCTTGGTCGGGAAGGATCGTCGTTTCTCGATTGCGGCGAGATCATCATCACCAACGGGCCGGCCGGATAAAAATACCGGCACCAACACATTGGCCGCAGCAACGGCATCCTGAACGGCCAGGTTGACGCCGACACCGCCAACCGGCGACATGGCATGGGCCGCGTCCCCAATGCAGATCAGGCCGGGTTTCCACCAGCGCTTCAGCCGGTCGATGCGAACGGTCAGGAGATGCACGTCGTCCCAGCTGGTAAGTTCGTCCAGCCTCTCGCGCGGGAAAGGGCAGATTTCCGCCACCCTCTCCCTGAACGCCTCAAGTCCCTGCAGCTTTATGTCCGCGAAAAAGCCCTTGCGCACCACATAACCGCATTGCCAGTAATCGCCCCGGTTGATCATCACGAAACCCTGTCGCGAGCCGACATGACCCATGGTTTCCGTCGAATCGCCCGGCTGTTTTGAAAGCCGCATCCACAGCACCTCGGTCGGAACACCGAACCGCTGGATTTCCAGCCCCGCCGCCTTCCGGACGATGGAAGTACGGCCATCCGCGCCCACCACCAGATCCGCGGCGATCTCGATCACGCCATCCGCTGTATTGACGATCAGACCGCCGACACGCCCGCCGCGCTCGATCAGGCCGGTGACCGGCGCATTCATCAGCAGCCGGAAGTTCTCATATTGCCCGGCCTTGCCGACGATGAAATTGAGAAAATCCCATTGCGGCATGAAGGCGATGAAACGATGACGGACCGGCAGCCGGGAAAAATCCGCGATCATGATACGCTCGCCGCCGATAACCGCGCTCAGCCGCGGCGCGCGCGTATGCGGCAGGCTGAGGAACTCGTCGATGAAACCCAGCTGCTCCATCAATTCAAGCGTGGAGGGGTGGATGGTATCGCCGCGAAAATCGCGCAGGAAATCCCCGTGCTTCTCGACCACCGTCACATCGATACCGCTGCGGGCAAGCAGCAGGCCAAGCATCACACCCGCCGGGCCTCCGCCGGCAATGGCAACGGAGGTCCGGATGTGCTGAACCGCCTTACCGTCATTTTCCGGCGCGACTTTCGCTTCTTCCATCACATCTCTCCGTTTCCGCCCCGTTCAACATTCTATCGTGGATCCGTCACCGGAAGATTTGCATTTTTTGGCTGCGGCCAGCCATAGGCATCGAACCGAAACAGCATTTCGGACCGGGCAAAGATAAAAGCGAAGGCCATGGCCGTCCACATGCCGAGTAGCAGCCCGGCGGCGACATCACTTGGATAATGCGCGCCAACGATGACACGCGAAACGCCGATGACGAGGGCGAGCAAAAGAAACGCCCAGCGGAAGCGCGGCACCAGCATGGCCAGAACACCGAAAAACGCACCGGCAGCGGTCGAATGCCCCGAAGGGAAGCTTTCATAGAGATTGTCACCGGTAAACGGCGTAAGACTATACGCGCCCATTTCCAGAAAAAGCTCCGGCCGCGCCCGCCCGATCAGGAATTTCAGCGTATGGACGAGAATGCTCGCCGTGCCGATCGTCAGGAAGAAATAGGCAAGAAGCCGCCATGCGGTTCTCAAGCGCCCTGCATAGGTCTGAGCCTGCAAAACCCGTGCGCCGACATAGGCAAGAATGGCAAGGGCGCCCGTGGAATAGAGCATCCAGCTGAAGGTTCCGAAATCGGTGATGGCACGGTTGAAGGAGACAATCGTTCCGGGCAGGGCCTGCGCGCTTTCGGAAAGACGTGGATCGAGAGGAATAAAGACCAGCACCAGCACAAGGCTTGCCGCAAAAATCCATCCGCTGGAAACCAGGAAACGTCGCATCTAAGTCCTCTCATCGTTTTCCTTGCATATGGCTTTGCCATCCGCAAAAACAATAGCCCGGCGTTTGTCCTTGTTATGGCTGGTTTTCGCGAGTAGAGGCTAATGCATGTAGCCCGAAAAAGTGCAGCGGTTTCGGAAGAACGGCATGCTCTAAAAGGTGCGAACCGCACGATACCGACGGACCGAAAATGACGAATGCCAGTGAAATGCCACGCAAACTGACGATATTGGGTTCCACCGGTTCAATCGGCACCAGCACGCTTGATGTCGTGCATCAGCTGGGCGGCCGCGAGCAATTCCAGATCATGGCGCTAACCGGCGCGGGAAACATCGCACTTCTGGCAGAGCAGGCGCGTCAATTCGGCGCGCAGATGGTGGTGACCGCCGAAGATGACAAATATGAAGAATTGAAATCCGCCCTTGCCGGCACCGGCATAAAAGTCGCGGCCGGCAAATCCGGCCTTGAAGAAGCCGCTTCGATGGACGCCGGCTGGGTGATGGCAGCGATTGCCGGAACGCCCGGCCTTGCCCCGACGCTGACAGCCGCCAGGCGCGGCGCGGATATCGCCCTTGCCAACAAGGAGTGTCTGGTCTCGGCGGGCGATGTTTTTCTGCGCACGGTCAAACAGGGCGGCGGCAGGCTGATCCCCGTCGACAGCGAACACAGCGCGATCTTCCAGTGCCTGACGGGCGATCACAAACAGGCGGTGGAGCGCATCGTTCTGACGGCCTCCGGCGGGCCATTCCGCACCTGGTCGCGCGACGAAATGGCCAATGTCACGGCCGATATTGCCCGCGCCCATCCCAACTGGTCGATGGGGCTGAAGGTCTCCATCGGCAGCGCCTCCATGTTCAACAAGGGGCTGGAAATGATCGAGGCGAAATACCTCTTCGATCTCCGGCCCGATCAGGTGGAGGTGATCGTCCATCCGCAATCGATCGTGCACTCGATGGTCGGTTACAGCGACGGTTCCTATATCGCCCAGCTCGGCTCACCCGACATGCGCACCGCCATTTCCTATGCCCTCACCTATCCCCGGCGCGGCAGTCTCAACGTGGAACGGCTGGATTTCGCGAAACTGGCACGGCTCGATTTCGAGGCACCGGATGAGGCCCGCTTCCCCGCGCTGCGGCTCGCCCGCATGGCGCTGGAGCGTGGCGGTTTGCAGGGTGCCGCCCTGAACGCAGCGGAAGAAACCGCCTTTCACGCCTTCGTCGCGGGTGGTATCGGCTTCCTCGACATGGCCGAAATCGTCGAAACGGTCATGGACCGCCTGCATGACGGCCGCTCCGCCACCACGATTGAAGATGTCTTCGCAGCGGATGAGGAAGCCCGACGCCACGCCCGTGAATTGATCTCCACCAAAGAAAAGGCCGCGTAAACGCGGCCCGATCTGCTTTTATTTGAATTAAGGCCTTACGCCACCGCGCGCGCCAGTGCGCAATGCGACCAGAGCTGATGCAGCGCGCCGACCAGCTGCTCGATATCGGCATCGGTATGCAGCGGCGTCGGGGTAATGCGCAGGCGCTCTGTCTTGCGCGGCACGGTCGGGTAATTGATCGGCTGCACATAGACGCCGTGATTGTCGAGCAGGATATCCGAAATCCACTTGCACTTGGCGGCATCGCCCACCATGACAGGCACGATGTGGCTCGGATTATCCATATGCGGAATGCCGCGCGCGTCGAGAAGGCCGCGCAGCTTGCGCACCCGGTCCTGATGGCGGGCGCGCTCGAACGGGCTTGCTTTCAGATGCTGGATCGAGGCAATGGCACCGGCAGCAAGCGACGGCGGCAGGGCCGTGGTGAAGATGAAGCCGGAGGCGAAAGAGCGAATGAAGTCGCAGACCGCCGTAGAACCGGTAATATAGCCGCCCATGACGCCGAAGGCCTTGCCAAGCGTTCCCTCGATGATCGTCAGGCGATCCATCAGACCTTCGCGCTCGGCAATGCCGCCACCGCGCGGACCGTACATGCCGACGGCGTGAACCTCATCGAGATAGGTCATGGCGCCATAACGGTCGGCGAGATCGCAAATTTCCTTGATCGGCGCGATATCGCCATCCATCGAATAGACGGATTCAAAGGCGATGAGCTTCGGCGCGTTCGGATCGGCAGCCTTGAGCTTTGCCTCGAGATCTTCGAGATCGTTGTGTTTCCAGATCACCCGTTCGCAACGGCCATAACGAATGCCCTCGATCATCGATGCGTGGTTGAGCGCATCGGAGAAGATGATGAGGCCCGGAATTTTCTGGCCAAGCGTACCGAGGGTCGCCCAGTTGGACACATAACCCGAGGTGAAGATCAGCGCCGCTTCCTTGCCATGCAGGTCGGCGAGTTCCTGTTCAAGCAGGACGTGGTAGTGGTTGGTGCCAGAAATATTCCGGGTGCCTCCCGCACCCGCGCCACAGTGATCAATGGCGGCTTTCATGGCTTCGATGACTTTCGGATTCTGGCCCATGCCGAGATAATCGTTGGAACACCAGACCGTGACGTCCCTGCGCTCGCCATTGGCGTTATAGCGTGTCGCGCGGGGAAAATTACCCTGCTGGCGTTCGATATCCGCAAAAACGCGATAACGTCCCTCAGAATGCAGGCTTTGCAGTTCCGTCGTGAAAAATGCCTCGAAGTCCATGCCATGCTCCAGAATTGACCAGACCGTTTTCCGCTCCGACACCCGGACCGTCAACCCTTTCGGGCCACTTTAACCGCGTCTGCGTCAATTCGCCGTTGTTTTGAACCATTCCAATAAACCGTTTATAGCCGCCGATGAAAAGTACAAAATTGATTCACATCAAAAAACCACGAATTTTGGAACCTTTTTCGCCTAGTCCCGTTGTCTGGCACGCAATCGATTTACGCGCGGAGGAATCCCCGAAACATGAGGCTTCCCTTAACGGCATCGAATTGTTAGTTATCTGTGGCGGTCGGAGGTAGCAGTCGCCGCAGATAAATATGGGACGCCTACCGAGCCGAAGAGCTCATTGTAACGTTGGAGAGAGTTTCATGAAGAAGGCAATCATATTTGCGCTGGTCGGCCTGTCGCTCGCAAGCTGCACGCAGACCGAAAAGGGTGCTTCGATCGGTGCCGTTTCCGGTGCGGTCCTCGGCGGCGCTATCACGGGTAACGTTCGTGGCGCGGCTGTTGGTGCGGCAATCGGCGGTGTAGGCGGCGCTCTGATCGGCAACGCTTCCGAGCCGGGCTATTGCTATTATCGCGACCAGTACGGTCAGCGTTACACGGCACGTTGCCGCTAATCGCTGCGCGAAATACCGTTGCACAGAAGCCCCGGTCATCCGGGGCTTTTTGCGTTTAGGGCGGCAAAACGCCAGTCGAAGGGTCCTCAAAGCCGTTTATTTATGATTAAATTGCAATGTTAACGGACAGGAAACGGGTTAGAGCGACAATAAATGCTCAACCATAAAGCAGCATATGCGAAGAACACGAACTAACCCGAAGACAGGTATTGCGTATCGGAAGGCTGGCACCGCACTTGCGGTTGCTTTCACGTTCGCCCTGTATCCGGCGTTTACCCGTGACGCCTTTGCCTTCAAACTGTTCGGTATGCGCCTCTGGGGTTCGGAAGAACCGGAGGTGGAGGTTATCAACCCCGTCAAATACGCCGTCACGCTCGATGCGGGTGAAGCCGACAAGGCGCTGAAAGGCAGCCTCGAAAACAGCTCGCTTCTTCTCGCCGACAAGGACAAGCCCGCCTCCGGCGACCTTGGCCTCCTCATAAAGGCCAGGGACGACCGCGACAGGCTGATCGCGGCGCTTTATGAAAACGCCCGGTATGGCGGTATCGTCAAGGTCACCGTCGCCGGCAGGGACGTGGATGCTCTGCCGCCCAATCCGGTCTTCGATCACAGCGCACCCGTACCGGTCGTCATAACGGTAACGCCAGGTCCGAAATTCACGCTCGGCAGCGTCCGCCTTGAAGGCGATGTGACGGGCCGCAACCTTGAAGAATACGGCCTCGTCACCGGCGGCGATGCCGGGTCTCTGGCGATCATCCGCGCCGGCAACAAGCTGATCGACGACCTGAAGGCGGAAGGCCGGCCACTCGCAAAGCTGACGAAGCGCGAAGCGATCGCAAATCACGCGACGAATACGGTCGACATCACAATGGCGGCCGAAGGTGGGCCTGTTGCGCCGCTGGGCGAGGTCACCGTCACTGGCGAAAAAACCGTCGATGGCGACTTCATCCGCCGTTATTCGCGCCTCAATGGCGGCGAACCTTATTCGCCGGAAAAACTGCGCAAGGCCGCGGACCGGCTACGCCAGCTGGGCGTCTTCTCCAGCCTGACAATCAAGGAAGCGGGGACGCTGGCGCGTGACGGCTCCATTCCGCTGACCATCGAAGTATCCGAAGGCAAGCATCGCTATTTCGGCGTCGGCGCCCAATATTCCACCACCGAAGGCATCGGCCTCCAGGGTTACTGGGGTCACCGGAACCTGTTTGGAAAGGCGGAATCGCTGCGTATCGAAGGATCGGTCTCACGCATCGCCGAAGCGTCAAGCGTGGAAGGCATGGACTATTCGGCCGGCATCACCTTCACCAAGCCCGGCATGTTCAATCCGCGCACCACATTCAAGACGAGCCTGATCGCCAAGACCGAACACCCCGATACCTATGAAGCCAAGACGCTGACGGGCACGGCCGGTTTCGCCTATGAACTGAACGACACCGACACCGCCGCAGCCGGCCTCGAGGTACAATGGGCCGACACCGAAGACGCCTTCGGCAAGAACGAATACCTGACCACCTCGATACCGCTGGAATTTGTTCGCGACACACGTGACGACAAGCTCAACCCCACCGAAGGTTTTCGCGCGTCGGTGGCTGCCAAGCCGAGCTATGAGGCACTGAACGGCACGTTCTTTTCTTCTTTCGAGGGCTCGATTACCGGCTACAAGGGACTTGGTGCCGAAGACCGGCTGATCATGGCCGGAAAGCTCTCCGGCGGTGTACTGGTCGGCGGCGGCGACCTGCAGGACATACCCACCACCCGGCGCTTTTATGCTGGCGGCGGCGGATCGGTGCGCGGCTACAGCTATCAGGAAATATCGCCCTATAATGCAGCAGGCGATGCGACCGGCGGCCGCTCCTATGTCGTGGGTTCCATCGAAGCGCGCATCAAGGTCACCGATACGATCGGCATCGTGCCTTTCATCGATGCTGGTGTGGTTTCGGAGGATGTAACCCCTGATTTTTCCGATATCCGGGCGGGTGCCGGTATCGGCCTGCGTTACGCGACGCCCTTCGGGCCTCTGCGTCTCGATGTCGCCACGCCGCTTAAAAAATATGATGGCGGTAACAGTTTCGGCATTTATGCTGGCATCGGCCAGTCTTTTTAAACGCCGCCATCGAACACCCTTGCAACAGAGTGTAGATTACCTTTGATGAAAACGTTGATTCGATTGCTGAAATGGCTGGGCTACGTTGCCTTGTGCGGCGTGGTGCTGGTGTTGCTTGCGGTTCTGTTCGTCGGTTTTACGCCGATGGGCGCAAGAATTGCCGCAAAGCAGATTTCATCGCTCGTATCGACGCCCGATCAGACGATCGAAATCTCTCCCCCCAGCGGTCTTCTGACCGGCCGCCTGCGGCTCGACAATGTCACCCTTTCGGATCGACAGGGACCCTATGCCCGCGTGAACCAGATCGCCGTCGACTGGTCGCCACTCTCGCTTCTTGCGGGAACCTTTCATGCCGATCACGTGTCGGCCGGATCGATCGATGTCGAGCGCAAGCCCCTTGCCGCCGAAGAGACGACGACCAAAAGCTCTGGCAGTTCCTCGCTACCGATTGAAATCGGTATCGACAATTTCAGCTTCCCCGATATCAGCCTCGGGCAATCACTTCTCGGCACGCCTTTCGAACTGACGGCCGAAGGCAATCTCAAGGCCGCACGCGACGATATCCGGCTATCGCTCACGGCGCATCGGGTGAATGCGGCGGATGCCGCCGTCAATGCCGACATCGCCTTTCTGCCGAATGAAAATGTCCTGAAGCTGAAGGCGGAGATGAAGGAGCCCGAAGGCGGTCTCCTTGCCACGCTGCTTTCGCTTCCCGGCACACCCTCAGTGGCAATCGACGTGAACGGCGAAGGGCCGCTTTCCAACTGGACCGGCACGCTCCACGGCAATGTCTCCGGCAACCAGGTGATCAATCTCACCGGCCGCCACATCCTTGGAGATGACGGCACGCGCCGTATCGAGGTTGCGGGCGGCGGCCAGCCAGACCTGCTTCTTCCGCCCGCCTTCCGCCAGCTTTTTGCCGGTGAGACGAAGCTCGACGCAAACGCCACGCTCTCGCCGCAGGGCCGCATCGAAATCGGCAGCAGCACGCTGGAAACGGGCACCTTGTTGCTCACCGCTTCCGGCACCATCGATCCGAACGGCCAAAACGATCTTGCCGCCAATCTCATCGGCACCGCCGGCCCCGTGGATTTCCGCTGGCCGCTGGAGAATGGCGAAGTCCAGGCTCTCATCAACGGTCTCGATCTGTCCCTGAAGGGTGGCGCAGGCGCCGCACATCTCAAGACCACGGCATCATTGCGCAGCCTTGCCCTGCCACAGGGCCGGCTTGACGACGTCAAGCTGACGGCCGAAAGCACCGATCTCAACATTGCCAGCCGCAGCGGCACCATCGCAACCGTCCTCTCGGTAGCGCAATCGTCCTTCGTCAGCCCGGATATCGACCGGCTGGTACGGGCACCTCTCACCATCAGGGCGCCGCTCAGCCTCACCTCTTCCGCCATCGGCTTTGACGGCACGACGCTGGAAAGCGCCAGTGTCGGCGGAACGCTGAATGGAAGTTTCAACCTCGCCGGCAATCGGCTGACATCCAGCGTGCAGCTCTTCGCGCTGCCGGCCACCCTGCCTCCGGCGCTGGCGGAAAAATTCGACACCACAATCGCCCTGCAAGGCGATATCGACCTGACCGTCGGCGGGCGCATCAGTGTGCAGAACCTCAACGTCAAATCCGGCACGATAGAGGCGGCAGGCGATGTCAGCCTCGAAAACGAGGCGTTGAACGCCAGCCTGACGGGCAAATTCCCCGCTCTCGAAAAGCTGACACCGCAGGCCAAGGGCATTGCCGATTTTGCAATCGAAGCCAGTGGCGCAGTCTCCGCGCCGGATTTCAACGTCACCCTGAGTTCTGAAAGCGCGATCCTTGCCGGGCGGACCCTCGAAGCGCTGAAAGTCAGCGCCGCTGGCAAGGCTGATCCCAAGGCACCGCAAGCAAAACTCACCGCCAGCGGCAGCCTCGACCGGCAGAAGATCGACGCCAACGCCAATGTGGTGCAGACCGAAAACGGTACGGCTATCCCCGAACTGCATGTCGCAGTGGGTCGTAACCTGCTGAACGGGCAGTTGCAATTTTCGCAGCAATTCCTGCCGACAGGCAATCTCTCCTTCAATTTCCCGGACCTTGCGCTGCTGGCCGCGCTGGCCGCGCAGCAGGCGGACGGGGATATTGCCGGCGATATCGCCTTGAGCAACGCCAACGGTCGGATCGCCGCGACGATAAAGGCGAATGGCGGCAGCATCCGCCAGGGAACCACGGTTATCTCGAAGCTGGCCACCGATATTTCCATCGATGACCTGCAGGCGCTTGCCATCAACGGCAAGGTCAGTGCCGACAGCGTTAATGTCGGCGCAGCCTCGATTTCCGGCCTGAATGCCACTATCGGCCATTCCGGCACAACGACCGCATTCGACGTCAACGGCCGCTACGACAATGCGCCCTTGGTGGTGAAGGGCAGCGCCGACACTGGCGGCGCGCCGATGACGGTGAGGCTCGACGCCTTTTCCGCCGCGCCCAAGGGCATTGCGGTGCGGCTCGAAAAACCAAGCACCATTGCCATCCAGAACGGCACCGCCCGTATCTCCGACCTGACCATCATCACCGGCGACGGGCGTATCGAGGTCAACGGCACCGCCGGATCGTCACTCGATATCAACGCCGATATCCGTTCGCTTCCCGCCAGTCTCGCAAACGCCTTCGCCGCCGGGCTGGATGCGGCGGGCAGCATATCCGGCACCGTCAGCGCCAAAGGTGCCGCATCGGATCCGGCAGTCGATTATAATCTGAACTGGACGAATGCAGAGGTGTCGCAGACCCGCGCCGCGGGACTTGCCGCGCTCGGCATCAAGGCAAACGGCCGCTTTGCCGGCGGCACGCTGCAGATCGATACGAATGTGACTGGTCAGGGTGGCATGTCGCTTGCGGGCGGTGGCTCCCTTGGCATTGCCGGCAATCGCCCGCTTTCCATGGCCTTTACCGGCAGGCTGCCCTTCTCCGCCGTAGCCGCGCAGACTGCCGCCCAGGGCCTCGATGTGGACGGCACGGCCGCCATCGACGTGAAAATTTCCGGCAGCGCCACGGCTCCGGTCGTGACCGGCAGCATCACCACTGACGGCACGCGCCTGACCGACGTGCGCCGAAACCTGACGATCAATGGGCTGGGTGCAACCATCACCTTCGATCGCGATCGCGCCGTCATTTCCCGACTGGCGGGCAAGCTGGCGGGCGGTGGCACGATCTCGGGAACCGGCAGCGTCGGCATAGCCGGCGGCGCGGGCTTCCCCGCAGACATTTCGATCACGCTGGATCGCGCCGGTTACAATGACGGAACGCTGGTGACCACGGTGGTAAGCGGCACGCTGACACTGAAAGGCCCGCTCTTGAATTCACCGGTGCTGGGCGGCAATCTGACGCTCGACAGAAGCGCGATCACCATTCCGGAGAAACTCCCCGCCTCATTGACGGAAATCGACGTCAAGCACAAGAACGCCCCGCCCAAGGTACGCGCGCAGGCGAAGGCGCTCGGCGGCGATCAGGGCGGCAGCGGCAGCTCGTCCACCATCAATCTCGATCTGCAGGTGAACGCGCCGAGCGGCATCTTCGTGCGCGGCCGTGGCATTGATGCGGAATTGACCGGCAATCTCACGATCCGCGGCACGGCTGCCGTTCCCGTCATCTCCGGCGGTTTTGAAATGCGCCGCGGCAGGCTCGAAATTCTCACCCGCCGTCTTGATTTCACCACCGGCAATATCAGCTTCGGCGGTGGCCTCATTCCGGTTCTCGATATGAAGGCGGACTCGACGGTCGGTTCAACCACTGTCACGGTTGCGGTTTCCGGCAATGCCAACGACCCGACATTCGCCTTCTCCTCGGCCCCTGCCCTGCCGCAGGATGAGGTCATGGCGCAGCTGATCTTTGGCCAGTCCATGTCGAAACTCTCCGCCCTGCAGATCGCCCGGCTGGCGGATGCCGCAGCCCAGCTGGCCGGTGGTCGCTCCACTTCGCTGTTCGACAAGCTCAGAAGCAATCTCGGTGTCGACGATCTCGATATCTCAACGGATTCCGAAGGCCAGGCCCGGGTTTCCGCCGGCAAATATCTCAACGAGAGAACCTATCTCGAGCTGCAGCAAAGCGGCGAATCCGGCGCGAAGGCGATCATCAACCTCGATGTCGGGCGTGGCGTGAAATTGCGTGGCGAAGCGGGCGGCGATGGCGAAGGCGCGGCCGGCATATTTTATGAGAAGGAATATTGAGACCGGTCGCATTTAGGTTTGCGAAACCATCTCATGATACGACTCTTCCATTGAAGACGGAAATATTGTTTCCGGCTGTTCAGGCACCAGGCAGAACGCCAAACCCGCATATGCAAGTGTCGGTGCACTTGCGCCGGCCTCCACAGCGAGCATTGGGAAGAATTCTGATGGCAATGATAAACTCTACCAATTTTGGCGGTGAGACGCTCGAAATCATCGCATTCCGCCTGCATGATCAGGAATTCTGCGTGAAGACGACGACCATCCGCGAAATCCGCGGCTGGGCGCCTTCCACGCCCATTCCCCACGCGCCGAAAGACGTCATCGGCGTCATGAACCTGCGCGGCTCGGTCATTCCGATCATCGATCTGGCCCACAAGCTCGGCATGAAAAGCACCGTCGCCAACGAAAGAAGCGCCATCGTGGTGGCCGAAGTGCACAATATGGTCATCGGCATGCTGGTCGACCGCGTGTCCGATATCCTCACGATCCCGGCAAATCAGGTCCAGCCGGTTCCGGAAATTTCGGCCTCTTTCGACAAGTCCTATTCCGAAGGCATCATCGCCAACGAACATGGCATGATCTGCTTCCTGAACCTTGCAAAGATGTTCAAGGGAACCGAAGCAGAAGATCTCGCAGCGTGAGCCCGCATATCCGGCGGCAACACCCGCTGGCCGCGATTATCGACAGTTAGATCCAACCGCCGGAGCACCTCTCCGGCGGTTTTGTTTTTCCTTTTCTTTCACTTAGTAAATAAGAACATTTTAATATTATAGATATCTAATATTAAAAGCCGAAGATCAGTGCCGCACCGGCACCCTATATCGCAGGTCCGATACTGACCTAGGCCAGAAAACGAGAATTGCCTGCATTGCTGCCATCGGCGGCAAAACCTGTTCGTTGTTCAACATGAGACGGCGCGGACCGCATCCTCTGTGCGGCCAACCGCGCCGTGGGCCGATATTCGGGGGACATCCAATGCTGGGGTTAGGGAAGAGTGCAGATAACCGGAACATGCTCGATGCGATATCCAGATCGCAGGCGGTCATAGAATTCGATCTCAAGGGAAATATTCTCACCGCCAACAGGAATTTCTGCACGGCGCTGGGTTACGACCTCGCCGAAATCATCGGCAAGCACCACCGCATGTTCTGCGACGCAGATTTCGTCGCTTCGCGCGCCTATCAGGACTTCTGGGACGCTCTCACCCGCGGTGAATTTCAGGCCAAGGAATATCGCCGCATCCGCAAGGATGGATCGGTGATCTGGATAGAAGCCTCCTACAATCCGGTTTTCCGTTCCGGCAAACCTTATAAAGTGGTCAAGATCGCCACCGATATCACCGCCAAGAAAATCAGGGCCGTGGAAGATGCCGGCAAACTGGAGGCGCTTTCCCGCTCCCAGGCAACCATCGAATTTCTGCCCGACGGAACCATCATCACTGCAAATCCGAATTTCTGTGCCACCGTCGATTACGACCTCAAGGAGATCGAGGGCAGGCACCATCGCATGTTCTGCGATCCTGCCTATGCGGCGTCACCGGCCTACGGCAATTTCTGGCCACGGCTGGCGGCGGGGGAATTCGTCTCGGACGAATTTGTCCGGTATGGCAAGAACGGCAAGGAGGTATGGATTCAGGCTGCCTATAACCCTGTGCTGGATGACAAAGGCAAGGTGGTGAAAGTGGTGAAATTCGCCACTGACGTAACCCCGCGCATGAGCGCCATCGCCGTTCTTGCCGAAGCCTTGCGCGCGCTGGCCGAGGGCGATCTCATACAACGCCTCGATAACAGCTTCGTGCCCAGCATGGAGAAACTGCGCCAGGATTTTAACGAAGTGGTCGCCAAGCTTCAGGTCACCATGCAGACCATCGCCCATAATGCCTCTACCATCGCTTCCGGCTCGGGTGAAATTCGCATCGCCGCCGACCAGCTTTCACAGCGCACCGAACAGCAGGCCGCCTCGCTGGAAGAGACGGCGGCGGCACTGGAAGAGATCACCACCACCGTTACCGACGCCAGCCAGCGTGCCGGAGAAGCCGGCAAGCTGGTGCTGCGGACGAAAGAACATGCCGAACATTCCGGCGACATCGTCCAGCACGCAATTTCAGCCATGGACGCAATTTCCCGGTCCTCCGGGGAGATCACCAATATCATCGGCGTCATTGACGATATCGCCTTCCAGACCAATCTCCTGGCCCTCAATGCGGGTGTGGAAGCCGCCCGTGCGGGTGAGGCAGGCAAGGGTTTCGCCGTGGTCGCGCAGGAGGTTCGCGAGCTGGCGCAACGATCGGCGGTTGCGGCCAAGGAAATCAAATCCCTCATCAACACCTCTCGCGAACAGGTTGCCAATGGGGTGGACCTCGTCGGCAGGACCGGTGGCGCCCTCAGGGATATTCAGTCACAGATGGGGGAAATCGACGCCAATGTCTCCGCCATCGTAGAAGCCTCCCGGGAGCAGGCAAACGGCCTCAGGGAAATCAATCAGGCCGTCAACGTCATGGATCAGGCCACCCAGAAAAACGCCGCCATGGTGGAGGAAACCACCGCCGCCAGCCACGGTCTCGCCAATGAAGCGGAAAATCTGCATGAATTGCTACGGCAATTCAGAATATCGCACGAGACATCCGTATCATCCGCCCGGCCGGTCGACAGAAAACCGGCCGTGATCACCAGACTGCCGACACCGCAGGCGCGATATGCCGCACCACGGTCTCATGGAAATGCCGCGGCCGAATGGGCGGAGTTCTAGCTCCCGGAAACCGGCAGGCCGCCGGGAGACGGCGGCCTGAACGCTAAAGATCGATGCGGTCTGCACGGGTGAAGATTTCAAAATCTTCACCCCGAACCAGAGCGACGAGGGTAACACCCGCGCGCTCGGCCGTTTCAATAGCAAGCGCCGTCGGTGCCGAGATGGCCGCCAGAACGGGACTACCGAGGATTGCCGTCTTCTGAACCATCTCCACCGACAGACGGCTTGTGACGGCCACAATGCCGGCAGGCGGAGATATTTCGGTGTTGATCACCGCGCCTGCCAGCTTGTCGAGCGCGTTGTGGCGGCCGACATCTTCGCGCACGGCAAGCAGCCCACCGTGCGCGCTATAAAAACCAGCACCGTGAACGGCCCGCGTCTCGCGATTGAGGCTTTGCGCCTCGCTCAACGTTTTCACCGCAGCAACAATATCATAGCCGTTGACGAAGAGTTCGACGCCGCTCAGATCTGGCACCGTGCGCACCGCCTGTTCGATGGATTCAATGCCGCACAGGCCGCAACCAACCGGGCCTGCCATGTGCCGCCGTCTCGCCCGCAGGGCATCGGCTTCGGCATCCTGCAGGTCCACCTGAACATCATAGCCCTGCCCGGCCTCGACCACTTCAATGGAGCAGATTTCAGCGCGCGATGTTATGATGCCTTCCGTAAGGCTGAAGCCAACGGCGAAGTCGACCAGATCGGCAGGGCTCGCCATCATCACGGCATGCGTACTGCCACCATAAGAAAAGGCCACCGGCACTTCCTCAGGCACCGCGCGTTCGCCCTCGGCTCTTGCCCCGTCGCGCAAAGCGGTTCTCGCGACCCTCCGGAAACTTGCCTCTGCCGACATGCCGATCCTCCCTCCATGACGAAACCAGCCGCTGCCCCGTTTGCGATCGGAGGGCAGGATTGCTTCCGACTTCACATCTAGCCCATTGCGCTGAAAATCGGAATCGGTTTCCCATCACGGGTGTTGAAACGGAAGGCTGAGATACGCTCCGTATTCCCTCGCTGAGCGGCCTCCAGGCGTAAACCCCTCCCATTCAGCCGTTCTGCAAGCGAGCCAGCGCCATTCACAGGCTTCTGGCATAAGCAGGCGTGGGTCTCACTCAGTTGAGACCGAAAACAAAAAAGCGACCGAAACGGCCGCTTTCTGCTTCAGGTTTTTTGTGGGCAGTCATTCTTTCGAACCCGCCCGGTGCTTTCAAGCAGCGACGAGAACCTCATGCAGGTTCGTCAGTTCATAAAGGTGCTTTTCAAGCTTGGTCAGGTGCTCGTGGTGATGATTGCCCTCTTCGATTTCGGCCTTGGCCGCATCGATACGCTTCTGCAGCGTATCGGGAGACATATCATCGGCCGAAACGGCGGATTCGGCGAGAAGCGTGCAGCCGGTCGGCAGAATATCTGCAAAACCGCCGAAGACGACATATTTGTGCGTCTCGCCGGAAGCGAACTTCACCGTTACCAGACCCGGCTTGATCGTGGTCATCGTCGGAGCGTGATTGGCCAGAACGGTCATTTCACCCAGCGTAGCCGGGATGACGACTTCCGTAACCGTTTCGGAAACGAGCAGACGCTCCGGGGAAACGAGATCGAATTTGAAACTGTCAGCCATGGCTATTCACTTCTTTTCAATTACGCGGGCGTCACGGACTTGTCTTTTACAACGCAGGCGAAAGCCGTTCCGGTTTCACCATTGTCGGCAAGGCGCGTGGATGAACCGCGCGCCCGCCAATTCATGATCAGGCAGCCTCGGCAGCCAGCTTCTTCGCCTTTTCGATGGCTTCTTCCATCGAACCGACCATGTAGAAGGCAGCTTCCGGCAGGTTGTCGTATTCGCCGTTGACCAGGCCCTTGAAGCCCTTGATCGTGTCTTCGAGAGCAACGAGCTTGCCCGGCGAACCGGTGAAGACTTCAGCAACGAAGAACGGCTGCGACAGGAAGCGCTCGATCTTGCGGGCGCGGGCAACCGTCAGCTTGTCTTCTTCCGACAGTTCGTCCATGCCGAGGATGGCGATGATGTCCTGGAGAGCCTTGTAGCGCTGCAGGGTCGACTGAACCTTACGAGCCACTTCGTAGTGCTCCTCGCCGACGATCATCGGGTCCAGCATACGCGAGGTGGAGTCGAGCGGGTCAACAGCCGGGTAAATACCCTTTTCGGCGATCGAACGCGACAGAACCGTCGTTGCATCAAGGTGCGCGAACGAGGTGGCCGGTGCCGGGTCGGTCAAGTCGTCGGCGGGAACGTAAATCGCCTGAACCGAGGTGATCGAACCCTTGGTTGTGGTGGTGATGCGTTCCTGCATCTGGCCCATGTCGGTTGCGAGCGTCGGCTGATAGCCCACGGCCGAAGGAATACGGCCGAGCAGAGCCGACACTTCCGAACCAGCCTGCGTGAAGCGGAAGATGTTGTCCACGAAGAACAGAACGTCCTGGCCTTCGTCACGGAAGTTCTCAGCGATCGTCAGACCGGTCAGAGCGACGCGGGCGCGTGCACCCGGCGGTTCGTTCATCTGGCCGTAAACCAGCGCGGCCTTGGAGCCTTCGCCGCCGCCAAGCTTATTGACGTTCGACTCGATCATTTCGTGGTAGAGGTCGTTACCTTCACGGGTACGTTCACCCACGCCGGCGAATACCGAGTAACCGCCGTGTGCCTTGGCAACGTTGTTGATCAGTTCCATGATGAGAACGGTCTTGCCAACGCCGGCGCCGCCGAACAGGCCGATCTTGCCGCCCTTTGCGTAAGGTGCGAGAAGGTCAACGACCTTGATGCCGGTAACGAGGATCTGTGCTTCCGTCGACTGCTCGACATAGGAAGGGGCGTCCTGGTGGATCGCACGCTTGGAAGCGGTGACAATCGGACCGGCTTCGTCAACCGGCTCGCCGATGACGTTCATGATACGGCCGAGCGTTTCCGGGCCAACCGGAACGGAGATCGGTGCACCGGTGTTGACGACGCCCTGACCGCGAACCAGACCTTCGGTCGAGTCCATGGCGATGGTGCGAACGACGTTTTCGCCGAGGTGCTGCGCGACTTCCAGAACGAGGCGGTTGCCGTTGTTCTCGGTTTCGAGCGCGTTCAGGATCGGAGGCAGTTCGCCTTCGAACGCCACGTCGACAACAGCGCCGATAACCTGGGTAACCTTGCCCGCGCCGTTCACCGCTGCGGTTTTCTTGGGGGTAGCTGCCTTAGCCATTATCCTTACCCTCTTTCCTTACCTCAGAGCGCTTCCGCGCCCGAAATGATTTCAATGAGTTCCTTGGTGATCTGAGCCTGACGCTGACGGTTGTAGGACAGCGTCAGCTTGTTGATCATCTCACCGGCATTGCGCGTTGCATTGTCCATCGCGCTCATCTTGGCGCCCATTTCACCGGCAACGTTTTCGAGCAGAGCCCGGAAAACCTGAACCGAAATGTTGCGCGGAATAAGGTCTTCCAGAATAGAAGCCGCATCCGGCTCATATTCGTAGACGGCGTTCTGCGTCGCCTCATCCTCTTCCACAACAGGCGTTGCGGCGGGAATGAGCTGCAGGCCGGTCGGGATCTGGCTGATGACGGACTTGAATTCCGAGTAGATCAGCGTGCAGACATCGAACTCACCCGCGTTGAAGAGCGAGATCACTTTCTTGGCGATCTGGTCGGCGTTTTCAAAACCGACCCTCTTCACGTCACGCAGCTCGATGCGCTCGATGATGTTGGCTGCGAATTCGCGGCGAAGGCTGTCGTAACCCTTCTTGCCAACCGTGATGATCTTGACCGTCTTGCCTTCGGAAATCAGCTTGCGGGCGTGATCGCGGGCAAAACGGGAAATCTGCGAGTTGAAACCGCCGCAAAGACCACGTTCGGCCGTGCAGACGACGAGCAGATGCACGCCGTCCTTGCCGGTGCCGGTCATCAGCGCCGGAGCAACGTCCGCCTCAACCGCCGTAGCGATATTGGCAAGAACGGCGCTCATGCGCTGAGAATAAGGCCGGGCGGCCTCCGCAGCTTCCTGGGCGCGCCGAAGCTTCGCCGCGGCGACCATTTTCATCGCCTTGGTAATCTTCTGCGTCGCCTTTACCGAGGCAATGCGGTTTTTCAGATCCTTTAGTGAAGGCATCCGTTATCCGTCCGAGTAAAAGAGCCCTGATTACGAGAAAGACTTGGCGAAGTTATCAAGAGCGCCCTTGAGCTTGCCCTTGGTATCGTCGCTGATAGCCTTTTCCGTGCGGATGGTGTCGAGGATCGCCTTGCCTTCCGAGCGGAGGTAGGAGAGGAAACCCTGCTCGAACTTGCCGACCTGTGCGACCGGGATCTTGTCGAGGTAGCCGTTGACACCGGCGAAGATCACCGCGACCTGCTCTTCCGTCTTGAGCGGAGAGAACTGCGGCTGCTTCAGAAGCTCGGTCAGGCGGGCACCGCGGTTAAGCAGACGCTGCGTGGAAGCATCAAGGTCCGAGCCGAACTGGGCAAAGGCGGCCATTTCGCGATACTGGGCGAGCTCACCCTTGATCGAACCGGCAACCTGCTTCATCGCCTTGATCTGAGCGGCAGAACCAACGCGCGAAACCGACAGACCGACGTTAACGGCCGGACGGATGCCCTGGTAGAACAGGTCGGTTTCAAGGAAGATCTGGCCGTCGGTGATCGAGATCACGTTGGTCGGAATGAAGGCGGAAACGTCGTTACCCTGGGTTTCGATGACCGGCAGAGCCGTCAGCGAACCGGCGCCCATTTCGTCGGAGAGCTTTGCAGCGCGCTCGAGAAGACGGGAGTGGAGGTAGAAGACGTCGCCCGGATAAGCTTCACGGCCCGGAGGACGGCGCAGCAGAAGCGACATCTGGCGATAGGCAACGGCCTGCTTGGAAAGGTCGTCGTAACCGATGAGAGCGTGCTTGCCGTTGTCACGGAAATATTCGCCCATGGCGCAACCGGCAAACGGAGCAAGGTACTGCATCGGCGCCGGGTCGGAAGCGGTCGCAGCAACGATGATCGAGTACTGCAGCGCGCCGCGCTCTTCCAGAACCTTCACGAACTGGGCAACGGTCGAACGCTTCTGACCGATAGCGACGTAGACGCAATAAAGCTTGTCGCCGTCAGGACCATTGTCATGAATGGCCTTCTGGTTCAGGATCGTGTCGAGAATGATCGCGGTTTTGCCGGTCTGGCGGTCGCCGATGACGAGTTCGCGCTGGCCGCGGCCAACCGGGATAAGCGCGTCGATGGCCTTGAGGCCGGTCGACATCGGCTCATGAACCGACTTGCGCGGAATGATGCCGGGAGCCTTGACGTCCACGCGCGAACGCTTGGCGGCGTTGATCGGGCCCTTGCCGTCGATCGGGTTGCCAAGCGCGTCAACGACGCGGCCGAGCAGTTCCGGACCAACGGGAACGTCAACGATAGCGCCAGTCCGCTTTACGGTGTCGCCTTCCTTGATGTCACGGTCCGAACCGAAGATAACCACACCGACGTTGTCGGCTTCGAGGTTGAGTGCCATGCCGCGAATGCCGCCGGGGAACTCGACCATTTCGCCGGCCTGAACATTGTCGAGGCCATAGACGCGGGCGATACCGTCACCGACGGAAAGCACCTGACCGACTTCCGAGACTTCCGCCTCGTTGCCGAAATTTTTGATTTGATCTTTCAGAATTGCGGAAATTTCCGCGGCGCGGATATCCATCAGCCAACCTCTTTCAGTGCAAGCTTAAGGGTGGAAAGTTTGGTGCGAAGAGACGTATCGATCTGGCGAGAGCCGACCTTGACGATCAGGCCGCCGAGGATCGACGGATCGACGGTAACGGAAATCGTCACATCCTTGCCGGTAACGCTCTTCAGCGCCGCTTTCAGTTCAGTTTCCTGCGCCTCGTCGAGCGCATGTGCCGAGGTGACCTCGGCGGTGATTTCGCCGCGGTGGTCGGCGGCAATGGCACGGTAGGCGCGGATCATGCCGGGAACGGCAAAGAGACGGCGGTTATTCGCAACGACCTTGAGGAAATTAACAGCAAGACCGGCAATGCCGGCCTTCTCGCAGATCGCGGTGATTGCCTTGAACTGATCCTCGGCGGAAAACACCGGGCTCGCAACCAGACGCTTCAAATCGTCGCTTTCGTCGAGAAGTGCGCCGAACTTGTCCAGATCGACCCCAACCGCTTCAACCGCACCCGCTTCCAAAGCAAGCTCGAAAAGCGACGACGCATACCTTTCCGCTACACCGGATGTTCCCTGGGAGGTGTCTGCCACGGGCACTTTTTCCCTGCTAATCATCCAAGATCGTCAGCGATGGGGATCCATCACATCAAATTCTTGAAATCGTTTCAATTTCCCCGAAAAAGACCGGAATTCCCCCCTGTCTTTTCCCAATTTCGCGGTCCGTCTAGCATAGGACGCCGGGACTCGCAACACGCGTAATAGCGGAAAGCGCCGTTTGGGCAAGGGGGAATGCGTTTAAATTTTCCGATTTCGCTCAGGATGCGGCATCTGTGCGTCACAAAAGGCAAAAAGCCCGCTTCAGACCAGCCCGAACACGTAGCTCAACGACAGTGCAGCGAGCAGAAAGTGTACAACCAGGAGTATGAAATTCCGCATGGTTGCGCCTCCGTCCGAGAGAATGGAGAGAATGCCGCCGAACACGCTGAGACCGAAAGCCGCACCGAAGGCGAGATAGACCATGGGCTGCGCCAGAAGCAGGGCGGCGGCGCCGAGACCGAGATAGAAGCCGGCAAGCGATGAGCGCACGAGCGCATAACCATCCCTGCGCTCACCCGACGGCTGCAGACCAAAGGCACGCAGCGTAATCCCCGGCGCAAACATGAAAAAAAGGCCCATCGCGGCCGAAACCACCGCCGCTCCGAAAGCCAGCTGCTCGCCGAACTCGGCGGGAAAATAAAACTCCATCTCGGTCCCCAAATCATTTTGACTGCCTGCTGCGTTATGACACGGTCATGACAGCGGGAAAACGCCCCGGCGGCAAAGTTCAAAGGAAACTTTGCGGATCGATATCGAGCTGAACATGCACGCTGCCGCGCTCTTTGGGGGCATTGGCCAGCAATGTGCGAAGGAAGGACTGCATATCGGAATTGCGCCGCCCATGCACCAGGAGACGGAAACGGTGGCGGCCGCGGATGAGCGCGAGCGGCGCTTCCGCCGGGCCGAGTAGCATGATGCCGGTAACCTGCGGGGCTGCGGCCCTTAAACCCCGCGCATGGGTTTCGGCCTCTCCGCGCGTATCGGCGGAAACGATGATCGAGGCGAGACGGCCGAAGGGCGGCAGAACGGCCTTTTCCCGCTCCACGATCTCCCTTTCGTAGAAGGCCGAGGCATCGCCCGAAACGATCGCCTGCATGACGGGATGCTGCGGCTGGTAGGTCTGCAGCAGACCATGGCTCTTCAACCCCGTGCGCCCGGCGCGCCCCGTCACCTGCGAGAGCAGCTGGAACGTTCGCTCTGCCGCGCGCGGATCGCCATTGGCAAGGCCCAGATCGGCATCAACGATGCCGACAAGCGTCATCAGCGGAAAATTATGCCCCTTGGCGACGAGCTGCGTGCCGATGACGATATCCGCCTCGCCCTTGACGATCGCCTCCAGCTCCAGCCGCAGGCGCTTGACACCCATGAGATCGGAGGAGAGCACGATGGTGCGGGCCTCGGGGAAATGTTTCTCCACCTCTTCGGCAATGCGCTCCACACCCGGCCCGCAGGCCACCAGATGATCGAAGGTGCCGCATTCCGGGCAATGATCGGGTGTCGGCTCGTTATGGCCACACTGGTGGCACTGCAGTTGATTGCGGAAACGATGCTCCACCAGCCAGCTGGAACATTGCGGGCACTGGAAACGGTGGCCGCAGACCCGGCAGAGCGTCAGCGGCGCATAACCACGGCGATTGAGGAAAAGCAGCGCCTGCTCGCCCTTTTCGATCGTCTTGCCGATGCCGCGCAGCAGGACGGGTGAAAGAAACCCTCCCCTTTCCGGCGGATGGCGGCGCATATCGACAAGATGCAGATCGGGCATCGCCGCATCGCCGAAGCGCGTGTGCAGGTGGATGGTATTGTAACGCCCCGAACTGCCATTGACCTGGCTTTCCACCGACGGCGTTGCCGACACCAGCACGACAGGAAATTCTGCTATCCTCGCCCTGACGACGGCCATGTCACGGGCATTATAAAAGACACGGTCTTCCTGCTTGTAGGCGGGGTCGTGCTCTTCATCGACAATGATGAGACCAAGATTGTCGAAGGGCAGGAAAAGTGCCGAGCGCGCGCCGGCCACCACCTTCACCTCACCCGTCACCGCCTGCCGCCAGACCTTTTCACGCATACGCGGCGACAGGTCCGAATGCCATTCCGCCGGTTTCGCGCCGAAACGGTCCTGAAAGCGCTCAAGAAAGGCCGCCGTCAACGCGATTTCAGGCAGCAGGATGAGAACCTGCTTGCCCTGACGAAGCGTCTCGGCCACCGCCTCGAAATAGACCTCGGTCTTGCCCGAGCCGGTCACGCCATCGATCAGCGAGACATGAAAACCACCCTTGCGCACATCTTCAAGGATTTCCGAAGCGGCCTGTTTCTGCGGGCCTTCCAGACGCGGCTCGACATAGTCAGGATCGGGCTCGGCGACGACAGGCGGCGCCGGCAGAAAAACCGTCTCGAACACACCCTGCTTGACGAGGCCGTCGATGACGCTGGTCGAAACGCCGGCGGCATGGGCAAGCCCGCTCTTCGTCCAACCGTGCCCTTCCGCCGCCAGTTCCATCACCCGTTCGCGGGCGGGGGTCAGTCGTTCCGGCCGGCCTTCCGTCAGCCGAAGCCCCTCGATCATCGGTTCGGGATCGAAAGCGGCAGGCGCGCGGAGCGCCATGCGCGCCACGAGACCGGGCGGAGAAAGCGTATAGGCGGCAACCCAGTCAACGAAACGGCGCATCTCCGCCTTCAGCGGCGGGCATTCGAAACTCTTGGTGATGGGCCGCAATTTCTTTGGATCGACGCCCTTGTCGCCGGCATCGTCCCACACCACGCCGAAGACCTGCCGGGGACCAAGTGGCACCTGCACGACCGAACCGGCCTCGACCACCATATCCTCAGGCACCGCATAGCTGTAGGGTCCGGGCGCCGGCATGGGCACGAGAACGGGCACCGTGCGCACGGGCGACGGCGGGTCGAACAAAGCCCCAAACAGATCGGACGAATCTTTTGCCATGATGTGGCGACCATGCCCCGGCGAGATGAAAAAGGAAACCGCCCGGATGTAGTGGGCCCATCCCGCAAAGTCCATCTCTTAACCAAATACTGACCATAGGGGCATAGCTTCAAAGCATGGAATGGAGCGCCCCGTGACTGAAATCCTGACATTTGCGCAACCCGATCTTTTGAACGAGCGCCAGTCCTGGCTCGACGGTCTTGCCGGCGAACGCCGTCTTTCCGACAACACCGTCGAAGCCTATGAGCGCGACACCCGCCAGTTCCTGACGTTCCTTACCGGCTACATCGGCAAACCCGTCGCCATCGCCGATATCGCCGATTTGCGCCCGGTCGATCTTCGCGCCTTTCTGGCCAACCGACGCAAGGAGGGAGTTGGTGCGCGTTCACTCGGCCGGCATCTAGCCGGACTGCGCTCCCTTCTTCACCACCTCCAGAAGAAAAGGCTCGTCAATGCGGCCGGCGCCACCGCCATGCGCGCGCCAAAACAGCCGAAATCCCTGCCAAAACCGCTGACCGACCGGCAGGCCCTGAAGATCACCACGGCCGAGGCACAGTTGAACGAGGAACCGTGGATCGCCGCCCGCAACGCGGCAGTCCTTTCGCTGCTTTATGGCTGCGGCCTCCGCATTTCCGAGGCACTCGGTCTGACGCCGGCCGATTTTCCACCCGGTGCCCGCAGCCTGCGCATCACCGGCAAGGGCAACAAGACGCGTATCGTGCCGCTGCTGGCAGTGGTGACGGAAGCAGTCGATGCCTACAGGAAGCTCTGCCCCTATGCTCTGGCGGCGGATGCCCCCCTCTTCCTCGGCGCACGCGGCGGCAAGCTGCAGCCCGCCATCATACAGCGGGAAATGCAGAAGCTGCGTGGCGCTTTCGGCCTGCCGGAAAACGCCACGCCACATGCGCTGCGCCATTCCTTCGCCACCCATCTTCTGGCTGGTGGTGGCGATCTGCGCACCATTCAGGAACTGCTCGGCCATGCGAGCCTGTCCACTACCCAGGTCTATACCGGTGTCGATACCGCCAGACTGCTGGAAATCTACGACAATGCCCACCCGCGCGCATGACGCAGGAAATGGTTAACCATAAACATTAACCAGACATCCAAGCCGCCGTTCTATAAGCGAACAAGAACCGGATTGGACCCATGCACAGCCTGATAAAGCCACACAACCTTACCGCCACCCTGATGGGCAAAACCGGCGACGCCCTGCTGTGGCTGCTCGCGGCCCTGCATGTCACGGCCCTCGCCATTCTGCTCATGACTTTGCTTTCGCTAAGTGAAGCGGAAGCCGCAGGGCAACAGATCACCTGCACGGGCAGCGACATTCTCGTGGATATGCGCAAGACCGATCCGCAGGCTTTTGCGAAGATCGAACAGGAAGCGGCAGCGATCCCCAATGGCAAGGGCAATTTCTGGCGCATCGAAAAGGCCGGAACTGAGCCCTCCTATCTTCTCGGTACGATGCATGTCACCGACCCACGCGTTCTGGAAATGCCTGCCGCCGCGACACCCGCCTTTGAAAAAGCCGCAACTGTCATCGTGGAATCGGACGAAATCGTCGACGACAAGAAGGTCGCGACCTCGCTGCTGAGCAAACCCGAACTCACCATGTTTCTGGACGGCAAGTCGATCACCGACATCCTCTCGCCGGACAATGTCACGCGTCTGGAAAAGGGCCTCAAGGAGCGCGGCATTCCGCTGAATGCCGTTTCACGGATGAAGCCGTGGATGCTCTCGAGCTTCGTTGCCCTTCCCGCCTGCGAATTTGCCCGCAAGGCCACCGGCCTCTCCTTTCTCGACAAGAAATTGGCCGAAGATGCACTCGCGGATGGAAAACGTCTCGTCGGGCTGGAAACCATGGTCGAGCAGCTGACGGCCATGTCCGAACTGCCGATGGAATTTCATCTTCAGGCGCTGATTGAGACGCTAGAACTCGGCGACCGCATGGACGACGTGATGAAGACCATGACCGATCTCTATGTCGCCGGTGATATCGGCATGACCATGCCCATGCTGAAGAGCCTGGACCCCAAGAAGGCAGTGGCAGAAAACGAACAGGGTTACGCCGCCTTCGAGCAACGTATCATCACTGACCGCAATCACGTCATGGCGGAACGGGCCACCCCTGAACTGGCCAAGGGCAATGTCTTCATGGCCGTGGGCGCCCTGCACCTGCCGGGCGAAGAGGGCGTGATCGAACTCCTGCGTGCAGAAGGCTTCACCCTCACGCGGGTTGAATAAGACCCCCGTCTGCGATGCGGACAGGCCGGACATTGGCGCAGAATGGCCGCATCGTCGCCGGCACGATCCGACGGTGAAACGGCCCGACGATAAGAAGATATAGCCGCCCGAACAGGTTCCTGCGCCTGACAATGGTGGTGACGCGCACCCTTTGGCGGCTGCCCGTCTCTTCGAGATCGATGACGATCCGGAAATCGAGATGGCGGTCATCGAAGCCGAGCACGGTCCGTTCCGGCGTGGATGACAGAACCGGAAACCCGCCCGCCGAAGCACCCGCCGCCAGTTCGACCGTTTTCAAGCCGAAAAGCGAAACAACACGGTTTCGAAGCGTCATAAGGCGGCTTATCCATAGCGGCGGATGGTCGAGAAGCAGCCTGCTCACATCGAGCGAGGACGACTTCGGCGACACCATCTCCCCTTCGAAACGATCCCACCAGTCAGCGCCCGGCAATATGTCTTCGTTATTCCGCATCCATGAACCCCGGCCGCCCGATGCGGCAGGAGCCACCATCGTCTTTTTCCGATGGGCGGGAAACGCGACAAACCGCCGCTCGAAGCATTCCCGGCGAAAGCGCGAAGCCATCTTTCGTCCGGAAGTGCCCTAGCCGTGTGTCATGCGCTTCAGGACATTGGTGCGCCAGTAGAACTGGTGAACCAGAACGGCTGCGACATGGCCGACGATCAACACCCACATCAGCGCCTTGAACGGGCCGGAATGCAGCTGGCCTGCGGCCTGAGCACCGAAATAATAGGCGGCGACACCGGATAGAGGCAGGACGAAGAACAAGGCGTAGAAGGTGAAATGCGCCACTTTGGCCGCGATCTGAAACGGCCGAGGCTCTTCCGCGGGATGCGGCGGCACGCCCTGGAAAAAGCGCAGACAGAGGCGCAGGACCGCAAGCAACAGGATGGCAAAACCGACATAGGCGTGAATATTGGCCGAGGAAATCTGATCCGGTGTCAATGTTTCACCCCGCCGCATCAGCCGGTAGGCATGGGCCATGGCGTCGGGAAACAGCAGATTGAAGAAGATCAGAAGCGCCATCGCCCAATGAATGATGCGCTGTGGAACCGAGAAGGAAACTTGAGTTGAAAATGCCATTTTATTGCCTTTTATCAAAAGGTTAGACAGGCTATGGCACGAGTATGTGAAACCCCGACCTGCATGGCAAGCCGAGGTTTGGCAGATGAATGAAATTTAATATTTGCACGTCGGGCAGAAACACCCCTGGCGGTTTTGAAAGCCAGCACGCAAACAGAAGCCAGGCCGGCGGAACGCTTTCGTTTTCGTTCTGCCGTTCCAGCGCCGGTCACATGTGGATCGGCTTGAAGAACGTCGCAAGTGCCGCTTCCTTCACGGCTTCCGACATGGTCGGGTGCGCATGGCAGGTGCGGCCGAGGTCTTCCGAAGAACCGCCGAATTCCATCAGCACGGTGATTTCGTGGATCATTTCGCCAGCGCCGAAGCCGACGATGTGACCGCCGAGAACCCGGTCGGTTTCCTTGTCGGCAAGAATCTTCACGAAACCATCCGTCACCTGCATGGCGCGGGCGCGGCCATTGGCGGTGAAGGGGAACTTGCCGACCTTGTAGGCGACGCCAGCGGCCTTCAGTTCTTCCTCGGTCTTGCCGACGGAAGCGATTTCCGGCTGGGTATAGACGACTGCCGGAATGACGTCGTAGTTCACATGGCCGCGCTGACCAGCGAGGATTTCCGCAAGCGCGACGCCCTCGTCTTCCGCCTTGTGCGCCAGCATCGGACCCTTCACCACGTCACCGATCGCATAGATGCCGTCGACATTGGTCTTGTAGTGGCCGTCGATTTCGACGCGGCCGCGGCTGTCCAGCACCACGCCTGCTTCCGCAAGACCGAGACCTTCGGTGTAGGGTTTGCGGCCGGTGGAGATCAGCACGACATTCGCTTCCAGCGTTTCAGCCGCGCCGCCCTTGACCGGCTCGAACACCACCTTTGCACCGGCGGCGGTCTTTTCAACAGCCGTCACCTTGGCGCCGAGCTTGAAATCGAGACCCTGCTTGGCGAGCAGACGCTGAGACTGCTTGGAAACTTCACCATCCATGCCACCGAGAATATTGTCGAGATATTCGACGACGGTCACCTTCGCGCCAAGACGCGACCAGACCGAACCAAGCTCGAGGCCGATGACACCACCGCCGACAACAATCAGCTTTTCCGGAACCTTGGAAAGGGCGATCGCACCCGTGGAGGAGACGATGACGCTTTCATCGATATCAACCTGAACGCCCGGAATGCCGGCAACATCGGAACCGGTGGCGATAACGATGTTCTTCGCTTCGATTTCTTGGCTCTCGCCCTTGTCGTTGGTGACGGAAACCTTGCCGGCGGAAACGACCTTGCCGGTGCCCTGGAAGGTATCGATCTTGTTTTTCTTGAACAGGAAGGACACGCCGTCGACATTGGCCTTCACCACGCCGTCCTTGTGGCCCATCATCTTTTCAAGGTTCAGCTTCGGCGCGGCGACTTCGATACCGAGCGAATCGACGCCATGGGCAACATGGGCAAAGGTTTCGGACGCGTGCAGCAGCGCCTTCGAAGGGATGCAGCCAACATTGAGGCAGGTGCCGCCATAGGTCGCGCGCTTTTCGATGACAGCGACCTTCAGGCCGAGCTGTGCCGCCTTGACCGCGCAAACATAACCGCCGGGGCCCGTGCCGATTACAACTACATCATATGCCATGTTCGTTTTCCTGATTGATGTCGGGCAAGATGCGGGATCGTTGCCCTGCTTGCGTTTGACCTGAAACTCAGGCCGCTTTTTCCGTTGCGAGTTTTATACCGAGTGCGATGAAGACCACGCCGCTGGTGCGGTCGATCCATTGGCTGGCGCGCTGAAATGCAGCGCGCATGCGCGGCGTCGTCATGAACAGGCTGACGCCGACGAACCACAGGATAAGGCAGCTCGCCATGACGAGCCCGTATCCGAATTTGATAGCGACCGGCGTATGCGCGTGAACCACCGTCGAAAAGATCGACAGGAAGAAAAACACCGGCTTGGGGTTGAGCGCATTGGCGGCAAAACCGAGTGTGAACGCCTTCAGCGCCGTCTGCCTGCTTTTGACCGGCACGGCACCATCCGCATCAGCCTCCGGCAATTCGGTCTTGCCCGCACGCAGCGCCTTGATACCGATATAGATGAGATACGCGACGCCCAGCCATTTGACGATGTTGAAGAGATAGATCGACTGGGAAATGATGAGGCCAAGTCCGAGGATCGTATAGGTGACATGGAACATCAAAGACGTTCCAACACCGAAACTGGTGATGATGGCCTGCCTGCGCCCATGCACCATGGCCTGGCGCATGACCATGGCGAGATCGGCACCGGGCGACACGATCGCGAAGGAGAAAATCGCCATCAGGGATGCAAGTTCGATGAGATATTGATGCATCGTAAAGCAGCCTTCAGAACATCAGCACGACAAACATGAGCGCCAGCCCAAGCACGGACCCCAGCCACACGAAAGAGCGGATATAAGGGACGCCCGCCAGATAGAGCGGAATATAAATCACCCGGCAGATCAGCCAGATCCAGGCGCCAGTCAGCGCCAGACCGGCAGGATCGCCCGCCATGATGACCCCGAAAGCGAGCGCCAGAAAAGCCGGATATGTTTCCCGGAAATTCGCAGACGCGCGTGAGGCACGGCCGGAAAGCCTGCCCTGCGGCACCTGGCTGCCATCCCTTGGCCCGGCATTCCATTCCAGCCCGAATTCCTTGGTCGCCGTCATGCCCTGCAGCATGACGTGAAACACGAGCAGAAGAACGCTTAGACCGATGAGCGGCAGAAAAGGGGAAGCGGCAAGAAATGTCGGCTGCACATCTGCTCTCCAGGTGGTCTTTCAGCGGGGCTTCACTTGAAACCCCGCTGAAAGGAAAAGCAAGAGCGATTAGAGATCGAGAACCAGACGTTCCGGATCTTCCAGGCTTTCCTTGACGCGAACGAGGAAGGTCACGGCTTCCTTGCCGTCAACGATACGGTGATCGTAAGAGAGCGCAAGATACATCATCGGGCGGATGACGACCTGACCGCCGATGGCGACCGGGCGTTCCTGAATCTTGTGCATGCCGAGGATGCCCGACTGCGGTGCATTGAGGATCGGCGAGGACATCAGCGAACCGTAGACACCGCCATTGGTGATGGTGAAGGTGCCACCCTGCATGTCGGCCATGCCGAGCGAACCGTCACGCGCTGCCTTGGCGAGGCGGCCGAGTTCCTTTTCGACGCCGGCGATGGAGAGCTGGTCGGCATCGCGGATAACAGGAACAACGAGGCCCTTGTCGGTGCCGACAGCCATGCCGACGTGACAATAGTTCTTGTAAATGATGTCCGTGCCGTCGATTTCAGCGTTGACGGCGGGCAGTTCCTTCAGCGCGTGGGTCACGGCCTTGGTGAAGAAGCCCATGAAGCCGAGCTTGACGCCATGCTTCTTCTCGAACACGTCCTTGTAACGGTTGCGCAGGTCCATGACCGCGCTCATGTCCACCTCGTTATAGGTGGTCAGCATGGCGGCGGTGTTCTGCGCATCCTTCAGGCGACGGGCGATCGTCTGGCGCAGGCGGGTCATCTTCACACGCTCTTCGCGGACCTGATCCTGTTCGGCGGAAACCGGACGGGGTGCGGCGGCCGGAGCCGGAGCGGCGGCAGGTGCGGAAACGCCCTTGGCGACAGCGGCGAGAACGTCACCCTTCAGAACCTGGCCGCGCTTGCCCGAACCGTCGACCTGATCGGCGGACAGGTTGTTTTCAGCAAGCAGCTTGCCGGCGGCAGGTGCCGGCGGCATGGAACCGGTTGCCGGAGCGGCAACGGCGGCAGGTGCCGGTGCGGCGGCCGCAGCTGGCTTTGCCGGTTCTGCGGCAGGTGCGGAGGTTGCTGCACCGGCAGCACCTTCGGCGATCTGGCCGAGAAGCGCGTCGAGGCCGACGGTCTCGCCGTTCTGCGCAACGATTTCGGTGAGAACGCCGGACGCAGGCGCCGGGACTTCGACGGTAACCTTGTCGGTTTCCAGTTCAACGAGAGGTTCGTCGGCCTTGACGGTATCGCCGACCTTCTTGAACCAGGTGCCGACGGTCGCTTCGCTGACGGATTCGCCGAGGGTTGGTACGCGGATTTCAGTGGCCATGATCTAGTTCCGTTATTCAGGTGTCTTTTTTGCGGGGCGATGCGGGAGAGTTTTCACTCTCCCAGCGCGTCTTCCAGGAACGCAGCAAGCTGCGCCAGATGCTTGGACATCAGGCCGGTCGCCGGAGAGGCGGCCGCCGGACGGCCCGTGTAACGGACCTTCTGGTACTTGGCGTCGATATGCGCCAGAACCCATTCAAGGTAAGGATCGATGAACGACCACGCACCCATGTTCTTCGGCTCTTCCTGGCACCAGACCATCTCCGCATTGCGGAAGCGCGACAGCTCGTTGATGAGCGCCTTGGCCGGGAACGGATAGAGCTGCTCGACGCGCAGCAGGTAGATGTCGTCGATACCGCGCTTTTCGCGTTCCTCGAGCAGATCGTAATAGACCTTGCCCGTGCACATGACGACGCGACGGATCTTCGAATCCTTCTGCAGCTTGATCGGGCCGTCCTTGATGACTTCAGCATCGTCCCACAGGAGACGGTGGAAGGAGGACTCGCCTGCAAGCTCGGCCAGCGACGAGGTGGCGCGCTTGTGACGCAGCAGCGACTTCGGCGTCATCAGGATCAGCGGCTTGCGGAAGTCACGCTTCATCTGACGGCGCAGGATATGGAAGTAGTTGGCCGGCGTCGTGCAGTTGGCAACCTGCATGTTGTCTTCGGCACACATCTGCAGCCAGCGCTCCAGACGGGCGGACGAATGTTCCGGACCCTGACCTTCATAGCCATGCGGCAGAAGGCAGACGAGACCGGACATGCGCAGCCACTTGCGTTCACCCGACGAGATGAATTGGTCGAACACCACCTGCGCGCCGTTGGCGAAGTCGCCGAACTGGGCTTCCCAAAGGGTCAGCGCATTCGGACGGGCCAGCGAATAGCCGTATTCGAAACCGAGAACGGCTTCTTCCGAAAGCATCGAGTTGATGACTTCGTAACGGGCCTGCGTCGGTGAAAGGTTGGCAAGCGGAATATAACGCTCTTCGGTCTCCTGATCGTAGAGAACCGAATGACGCTGCGAGAAGGTGCCGCGTTCGCAATCCTGACCGGAAAGACGGATCTTGTGGCCGTCGGCAACGAGCGAACCGAAAGCCAGCGCTTCCGCCATCGCCCAGTCGATGCCTTCGCCCGTCTCGATCATCTGCGAGCGGTTTTCCATGAAGCGCTGGATCGTGCGGTGGGCGCTGAAGCCTTCCGGAATGGTCGACAGCTTCTTGCCGATTTCCTTCAGCTGCTTCATCGGTACGCCGGTCTTGCCGCGACGCTGCTCATCGGCATTGTCGGCGGCGCGCAGGCCCGACCACTGACCATCCAGCCAGTCGGCCTTGTTCGGCTTGTAGGACTGGCCCGCTTCGAATTCCTGCTCCAGATGGGCGCGCCAGTCGGCCTTCATCTTCTCGAATTCGCCTTCGTTGATCAGGCCTTCAGCGATCAGACGGTCGGCATAGATGCGCGCCACGGTCTTGTGGCCACGGATGACCTTGTACATCTTCGGCTGCGTGAACGCCGGCTCGTCGCCTTCGTTATGGCCAAAACGACGATAGCAGAACATGTCCACGACGACAGGCTTGTGGAACTTCATGCGGTATTCGGTGGCAACCTTGGCCGCATAGGTCACTGCTTCCGGATCGTCACCGTTGACGTGGAAGATCGGCGCTTCGATCATCTTGGCAACGTCGGACGGGTAGGGCGACGAGCGCGAGAAGGCCGGGTTCGTCGTGAAACCGATCTGGTTGTTGATGATGAAGTGCATGGTGCCGGCAACGCGGTGGCCGCGCAGACCGGAAAGGCCGAGAATTTCAGCAACAACGCCCTGACCCGCAAAAGCGGCATCGCCGTGCAGCAGGAGCGGCAGTACCTTGGCGCGTTCCGACAGCGGAATGATGTCGCCGTCCCATGCCTTGGCAAGCTGGTCCTGCTTGGCGCGGGCCTTGCCCATCACAACGGGGTTGACGATTTCAAGGTGCGACGGGTTGGCCGTCAGCGACAGGTGAACCTTGTTGCCGTCGAATTCGCGGTCGGAGGAGGCACCGAGGTGGTACTTCACGTCACCGGAACCCTCGACATCGTCAGGCTTGAACGAACCGCCCTTGAATTCGTGGAACACGGCACGATGCGGCTTGCCCATGACATTGGTCAGAACGTTCAGGCGGCCACGGTGGGCCATACCGAGAACGACTTCTTCGAGACCTTCCTGGCCGCCGCGCTTGATGATCTGCTCGAGCGCCGGGATCAGCGATTCACCGCCATCAAGGCCGAAACGCTTGGTGCCCTTGAAGCGCACGTCGAGGAACTGCTCGTAGCCTTCGGCTTCGACCAGCTTGGACAAAATGGCCTTCTTGCCTTCAGCCGTGAAGGCGACGCCCTTGTCCGGACCTTCGATGCGCTCCTGAATCCAGCCTTTTTCTTCCGGGCTGGACATATGCATGAATTCGACACCGATGGTGGAGCAGTAGGTGCGCTCCAGAATATCGATCATTTCACGCACGGTCGCATATTCGAGGCCGAGCACGTTATCGATGAAAATCTTGCGGTCGTAGTCGCTTTCCTCGAAGCCGTAGGACTTCGGCGACAGCTCGTTGTAATCCTCAACGGCGACGGCGATGCCGAGCGGATCGAGCTTGGCGTGCAGATGGCCGCGCATGCGGTAGGCGCGGATCATCATGATGGCGCGAACGCTGTCACGGGTTGCCTGCAACACTTCCGCTTCGCTGACCGGCTTGCCCGTATCGGCGCTCTTGGCTTCGGCCTTCGCCTGAACCTTTTTCTCGATGGCCTTCTCGACCGTGGCCCAGTTTCCGTCCAGCGCGGATACCAGTTCGCCATTCGCCGGGATAGGCCAGTTGGCACGCTTCCAGGAGGCGCCCTTGGCCGCCTTCTTCACATCTTCCGGATTATCGGACAGTGCCTTGAAGAAGCTCTGCCACTCCGGCGACACGGAAGAGGGATCCTCTTCGTACCGGGCATAGAGCTGCTCGATATAGGCTGCATTCGCGCCGTCCAGAAACGACGTGATCTGAAACTGCTCGTTCGCTTCTTGCCTTGCCATTTTCGTTCCTGCGGACTTGTCCGTCCGCCTCCTCGATGCCGTTAGGGCCGTTTCACCGGCCTGCCGCTTTGATTATTGCTGTCTGCCGCCGGGGCGGTATGCCGTCTGTCTGTCTGCTTGCGGCATCGGGCAGCGCAGCGTTGAAGCCGCGCCGCCCGTTACCGGTCTCATGTGGTCTCAGCCCTTGAGGACTTCAACCAGCGTCTTGCCGAGGCGCGCCGGGGAAGGCGAAACCTTGATGCCAGCCGCTTCCATGGCAGCGATCTTGGATTCCGCATCGCCCTTGCCGCCGGAAACGACAGCGCCGGCGTGGCCCATGGTGCGACCCTTCGGAGCCGTACGGCCCGCGATGAAGCCGGCCATCGGCTTCTTGCGGCCCTTCTTGGCTTCGTCGATCAGGAACTGCGCCGCATCTTCTTCAGCCGAACCGCCGATTTCGCCGATCATGATGATCGACTGCGTGGCTTCGTCGGCGAGGAACATTTCGAGCACATCGATGAACTCGGTGCCCTTGACCGGGTCGCCGCCGATGCCGACAGCCGTCGTCTGGCCGAGGCCTTCGTTGGATGTCTGGAACACGGCTTCATAGGTGAGCGTGCCCGAACGGGAAACGATACCGACCGAACCCTTGCGGAAGATGGAGCCCGGCATGATGCCGATCTTGCATTCTTCCGGCGTCAGGATGCCCGGGCAGTTCGGGCCGAGCAGGCGCGACGTGGAGCGGTCGAGGCGAGCCTTGACGCGCACCATGTCCATGACCGGGATACCTTCGGTGATGCAGGTGATGAACGGAATTTCGGCATCGATGGCTTCGATGATGGCGTCGGCTGCACCTGCCGGCGGAACATAGATCACGGATGCGTCCGCACCGGTCTTTTCCTTGGCTTCGGCAACGCTTGCGAAGATCGGCAGGGTTTCACCCTTGGAACCGGTCCAGGTTTCGCCACCCTTCTTCGGGTGAATACCGCCAACCATCTGCGTGCCGTAATAGGCAAGCGCCTGTTCGGTGTGGAAGGTGCCGGTCTTGCCGGTCAGGCCCTGTACGAGGACCTTGGTGTCTTTATTGACGAGAATCGACATTATATCCGGTCCTTCAAATTAGCCGTTCACCGCTGCGACGATTTTCTTCGCCGCATCGTCGAGATCGTCAGCCGCGGTGATCGCAAGGCCGGACTCGTTGAGGATCTTCTTGCCAAGCTCGACATTCGTGCCTTCGAGGCGCACGACGAGCGGAACCTTCAGACCGACTTCCTTGACGGCTGCGATCACGCCTTCGGCGATGACGTCGCACTTCATGATGCCGCCGAAGATGTTGACGAGGATACCTTCGACCTTCGGGTCGGCCGTGATGATCTTGAAGGCTGCCGCAACCTTCTCCTTGCCGGCACCGCCGCCGACGTCGCAGAAGTTAGCCGGCTCTTTGCCGTACAGCTTGATGATGTCCATCGTCGCCATGGCGAGACCGGCGCCGTTGACCATGCAGCCGATGTTGCCGTCGAGGGCGACGTAAGCGAGGTCCCACTTGGAGGCTTCGATTTCCTTGGCGTCTTCTTCGGTCTCGTCGCGCAGCGCCTTGACATCGTCATGGCGGAACAGCGCGTTGCCGTCGAAGGACATCTTGGCGTCGAGAACGCGCAGATGGCCGTTTTCCATGACGATCAGCGGGTTAACCTCGAGGAGAGCCATGTCCTTCTCGTTGAAGGCCTTGTAGAGGATCGGGAACAGCGCCTTGGCGTCTTCGGCTGCAACGCCGTCAAGCTCGAGAGCCTTGGAGATCGCGGCAACGTCGGCGTCGCTCACACCCTTTTCCGGGTTGATGGCGATGGTGTGGATCTTTTCCGGCGTGTCGTGGGCGACAGCTTCGATGTCCATGCCGCCTTCCGTGGAAACCACGAAAGCAACCTGGCCGACGGAACGGTCAACCAGCAGCGAGCAGTAAAGTTCGCGGGCAATGTCAGCGCCGTCTTCGATGTAGAGGCGGTTGACCTGCTTGCCGGCTTCACCGGTCTGCGCCGTTACCAGCGTGTTGCCGAGCATGTCCTTGGCGTGGGAGACGACTTCGTCGATCGACTTCGCCAGACGAACGCCGCCCTTGGCATCAGGACCGAGTTCTTTGAACTTACCCTTGCCGCGACCGCCGGCGTGAATCTGGCTCTTGACGACGTAAAGCGGGCCGGGAAGCTGCTTTGCAGCAGCTTCGGCTTCTTCCACCTTGAGAATGGCCACACCCTCTGCAACCGGCGCGCCAAAACCCTTCAGAAGAGCCTTGGCCTGATATTCGTGAATATTCATGGAATAATCCCTGTTTGGAGCCGCTTGAAATATTACTTCAGCGACGGAGCGATGTTGACGCAGGCTTCGCAAAGACCAGCGACAGCGCCGACGGATTTCTGGAAGGCGGCTTCTTCTTCCTTGTTGAGTTCGATCTCGATGATGCGCTCGATACCGCCGGCACCGATGATGGTGGGCACGCCGACGTACATGTCGTCTACACCATACTGGCCCGAGAGATGGGCAGCGGCGGGCAGAACGCGCTTCTTGTCCTTGAGGTAGGATTCAGCCATTTCGATCGCCGAAGCGGCCGGAGCGTAATAGGCCGAACCGGTCTTCAGCAGGCCGACGATTTCAGCACCGCCGTCACGGGTGCGCTGGATGATCTGCTCGAGGCGCTCGGCGGTCAGCCAGCCCATCTTGACGAGATCGGTCAG
This sequence comes from Rhizobium rhizogenes, assembly GCF_002005205.3. The sequence goes on from NZ_CP019701.2 coordinate 2,448,509, forward strand.
CGGAATGCCGCCAACGGTGGAATAACGTGCAAGCGGCACCATCGTGTCGCCATGACCGCCAAGAACGAAGGCAGTGACGTCCTGAACCGAAACGTTGAATTCTTCAGCCAGGAACAGACGGAAACGGGCGCTGTCGAGCACGCCGGCCATGCCGACGACCTTGTTCTTCGGCAGGCCGGAGAACTTCTGCAGTGCCCAGACCATGGCGTCGAGCGGGTTGGTGATGCAGATCACGAAAGCGTTCGGGGCATATTTCTTGATGCCGGCACCGACCTGTTCCATGACCTTGAGGTTGATACCGAGCAGATCGTCGCGGCTCATGCCCGGCTTGCGGGCAACGCCGGCGGTGACGATGCAGACGTCGGCACCTTCGATGGCGGCATAATCGGAAGCGCCGGAGAGCTTGGCATTGAAACCTTCAACCGGACCGGACTGGGCAATATCCAGACCCTTGCCCTGCGGAATGCCGTCGGCAATATCGAAGAGGACGATATCGCCCAGTTCCTTCAGGCTGGCGAGGTGTGCCAGCGTGCCGCCGATCATGCCAGAACCAATAAGTGCAATTTTTTTGCGAGCCATCGAATGCTTCCTCTTGAGCTTCAATTCAATTTCACCGCGCCAAACCGGCAGCTAAATTGTCGCACTTCGATTAGCCCCATTGGCCAAAATTGGCAACAGATTCTTTTGTGATGAATATTTTCAATCGTTTAGATCATTATTTTCTTACGTAAACGTAAGAAAATGCGTCACGAAAGTGTCAAACTTTCTGCCGTTTTTCGTGATGCAGCGCCAGATAATCGGCACTGCGCATCTCAAACAACCGCGAGGCCGTGCGGTCGAATTCGAAACCTTCCGTCCCCTTGCGTTTGCCGAGCAGGTCCTCCGGCATGGCGGCAGCGGAAGCGAAAAGCCTGACGCTGTGATCGTAAAGCGCATCGATGAGGATGATGAAACGTTTGGTCTCGTTGCGCTTGTCCGCATTCAAGAACGGAATGTGGTCGATGAAGACCGTATCGAAACGATTGGCGATGGCAAGGAAATCGGAAGCCCCGAGTGGCTTCTCGCAAAGATCGGAAAAGGAAAAACGGGCGACCCGGCCGCTGGCGCGCGGCACCAGAATGGAGCGGCCCTTCATCGGTATCTCGGTCGGCGCAACGAGGTGACCGGCAATCATGTGCCGCCAGGCCATGTCCATCGCCTGATCCGCCGAACCGTCGAGCGGCGTGACATAGACGGGCAGGCTTTCCAGCTTCTCCATCCGGTAGTCGGTGGGGCTGTCCAGCGTCACCACCTCCACATATTTCTTCAGCAGATCGACGAAGGGCAGGAACAGACCGCGGTTGAGGCCGTCCTTGTAGAGATTGTCCGGCACGACGTTGGAGGTCGTCACCAACGTGCAGCCATTGGCGAACAGCTCGCTGAACAGCCGGGCGAGGATCATCGCATCGGCAATATCCGTGACGGTGAATTCGTCGAAACACAAAAGCTCGGCTTCCGCCAGCAGCTGGGCGGCGACGGGCGGAATGGGATCAGCCTGCTTGGTTTCGCCGTTCTTCAGCTTCTGCCGGTGCGCGTGCACACGATTATGCACATCCGCCATGAATTCATGGAAATGGCAGCGCCGCTTGGAGGAGACCGGTGCCATTTCATAGAACATGTCCATCAGCATCGTCTTGCCACGGCCGACGCTGCCATAGACATACAATCCCTTGACGGCGGCGGCAGGTCCGGCCTTGCGCGCGAACATCCAGCCAAGCGCGCTCTTTTTCTTGGCCGGCTTGCGCGCCTTCAGATCGGCAAGGATACGATCGAGATGCGCTGCCACGCCAAGCTGGGCCGCATCGGCCTGCAAGGTGCCAGCTGCCGTCAATGCGTTGAGCTGTTCAACGACACTATGATTGTAATCAGGCAATGGCTTCATGGAAAAGCGCCCCGGCCGCGGGCGCAACGCAGCACCCGCGAGGAATGGAATGACTCAGAACAACGAAAGCAATCCGGCCGCACCGGAACTGCTCACCGGCTGAGGCTGAGCGGCTGGCCGCTGTTGGTCGTGCCATCAAAGCGCGCATCGGCGCTCTTGTAGACGCGGCCGATGGTGTCGCCCGAACGGTTCTTGAAGAGAACCATCTTGCCCGACACTTCCCAGGAACCCATCGCCGTCAGTTCGCCGGAACATCCACGTGTGCCGCCGCGCGAACCGCTGCCGAGATTGGTGAGCGTCAGGAACATGTCACAATTGGCGCCGCCATTGGAAACGCGCCAGTTGCCGACCATGGATTCCTTGGTCACGTCAAGCGCCGTTGCCGGAGGAGCTGCGGAAGCGACATTCATGCCGCCAGGAGCCGCCGATGCCGGAGCCGAAGGGAACTGGCTGCCCGAAGCGCCACCAGGCGGCGGCAGGGCGCCGGACTGAACGGAAGGAACCGGCTGAGCCTGCAAGGGCGGCGTATAACCGGGATTGTTGCTGCCGTTATTGTTGTAATCGTAGGAGGTACGTTGGCAACCGGCGAGACTCATCACAACCGCAAGGCCTGTCACCACATATCTGAATTGCATATCAAGCTCCCGATTCTCTCGCTTCAGGAAAGACGATGATCAAACAAGAAGGCTGAATTATTACCAAAGCCTTATCTTGCGCAAGCGATGGCCGGGATAATTACAATTTCGGTTGATTTTTACCGATTTTCCCGAGCCATGTCGTAAAAAGAGCCGCAGCTGAGACCGCGGCCCGGATAAATTCCCGTCACCAGCGAATCGCCGTTAGACGCGGCGTTCGACCATCATCTTCTTGATTTCCGCGATCGCCTTGGCCGGGTTCAAGCCCTTCGGGCAGGCCTGCGCGCAGTTCATGATGGTGTGGCAGCGATAAAGACGGAACGGATCCTCGAGATTGTCGAGACGCTCGCCGGTTGCTTCGTCGCGGCTGTCGATCAGCCAGCGATAGGCCTGCAGCAGAACGGCTGGACCAAGGTAACGGTCGCCATTCCACCAGTAGCTGGGACAGGAGGTGGAGCAGCAGGCGCAGAGAATGCACTCATAAAGACCGTCGAGCTTCAGGCGGTCCTCATGGCTCTGCTTCCATTCCTTGGCAGGCGTCGGCGAAACCGTCTTCAGCCAGGGCTCGATGGAGCGATGCTGGGCGTAGAAGTTCGACAGATCGGGAACAAGGTCCTTCACGACGGGCATATGCGGCAGCGGATAAACCTTCACCGTGCCGTTGATCTCTTCCATGCCCTTGGTGCAGGCAAGCGTGTTGGTGCCGTCGATGTTCATGGCGCAGGAACCGCAAATGCCTTCGCGGCAGGAGCGGCGCAGCGTCAGCGTCGGGTCGATATTGTTCTTGATGTAGAGAAGCGCATCGAGAACCATCGGTCCGCAATCGTCGACATCGATATAATAGGTGTCGATGCGCGGGTTCTGGCCGTCATCCGGGTTCCAGCGATAGATGCGGTATTCGCGCACATTCTTGGCACCGTCAGGCTTCGGCCAGACCTTGCCTTCGTTGATCTGGGAATTCTTGGGGAGAGCGAGTTCAACCATGATAAAATCCTAGTATGCCGACAGGAATTCGGACTTCACATAACCCTTGCAACCACCGAACAGCGCGTCGCTGGCTCGCACATAAGCGACCGAGCCTTCGCGCTTTATGACCTCGGCTTTAGTGCCAGGTCTGGCGACGCATTCCAAATTCTGCGCCGTAACCGGATTACCAACCGAGATACGGGCATTCATCGCTGCTTTGGCGGTTTTCCATACGCCGACGTCGTTGAAAACCGCAGCAGTATTCCCACCGGGAGCACGCAACTTGTAGCGCTCAGCAGCTACCGCAGGTGCGGCAGTCGCTAGAACACCAATCAAAAAAACAAGACCGATGCGCTTTCCCATGATCAATATACTCGCGCCTTCGGCTCGATCTTTTTGGGATCGATGCCGTCGGCGATCAGGTCGGTGTGAACCGGGCGGTAGTCGAGCTTGACGTCGCCTTCCGGGCTGACCCAGGAGAGCGTGTGCTTGCGCCAATTCACATCGTCGCGACCGGCGAACGGACCGTCGACGAAATCCTCACGGGCGTGCGAACCACGGCTTTCCTTGCGCGCTTCCGCGCCATAGACCGTGGTGATCGCATTGGCCATGAGGTTGTGCAGCTCGAGCGTCTCGACCAGATCGGAGTTCCAGACCATCGAACGGTCGGTGACCTTGACGTCAGGCAGTTCCTTCCAGATGGCGGAAAGACGCTGGCAACCGCTTTCCAGCGATTCCTGCGTGCGGAACACGGCCGCATCGTCCTGCATGGCGCGCTGCATCTTGTCGCGCAGCACCGCCGTCGGCGTCGAGCCATTGGCATAACGCACGCTGTCGAAGCGTTCCATGATCTTGTCACAGGCCGCGATGTCGAGCGCCGGAACCGGCGCATCGCGGTCGATGACCTGCGCGGCGCGAATGGCGGCGGCACGGCCGAAGACCACAAGGTCGATCAGCGAGTTGGAGCCGAGGCGGTTCGCACCGTGAACCGAGGCGCAACCGGCTTCGCCGACAGCCATCAGGCCGGGTGCGATACGTTCCGGGTTGTTGGCATCGGCATTCAGCACTTCACCCCAATAGTTGGTCGGAATGCCGCCCATATTGTAGTGAACCGTCGGCAGAACCGGGATCGGCTCGCGCGTCACGTCGACACCGGCGAAAATCTTGGCGCTTTCGGAAATGCCCGGAAGGCGCTCATGCAGGATCGCCGGATCGAGGTGATCGAGATGCAGGAAGATGTGGTCCTTGTTCTTGCCGACGCCGCGGCCTTCACGGATTTCCATCGTCATGCAGCGCGAGACCACGTCACGCGAGGCAAGGTCCTTCGCGGAAGGCGCATAACGCTCCATGAAGCGCTCACCTTCGGAGTTGACGAGATAACCGCCTTCGCCGCGTGCACCTTCGGTGATCAGGCAGCCTGCGCCGTAGATACCGGTTGGGTGGAACTGCACGAATTCCATGTCCTGAAGCGGCAGGCCAGCGCGGGCGATCATGCCGCCGCCGTCGCCGGTGCAGGTATGGGCCGAGGTCGCCGAGAAGTAGGCGCGGCCGTAACCGCCGGTCGCCAGGACCACCATCTTGGCGGCGAAGCGATGGATCGTGCCGTCATCGAGGTTCCAGGCAACGACGCCGGTGCAGCGGCCGTCGGGAGACATGATGAGGTCGAGCGCGAAATATTCGATGAAGAATTCCGCATTGTTGCGCAGCGACTGGCCATAAAGCGTGTGCAGAATGGCGTGACCGGTACGGTCGGCGGCGGCGCAGGTGCGCTGCACCGGCGGGCCTTCACCATAGTTCTGCATGTGACCGCCGAACGGGCGCTGGTAGATCTTGCCTTCCTCGTTGCGCGAGAAAGGCACGCCGTAATGCTCCAGCTCATAGACCGCTTTTGGCGCTTCCATGGCGAGATATTGCATCGCATCGACGTCGCCGAGCCAGTCGGAACCCTTCACGGTGTCGTAAAGGTGCCACTGCCAACAGTCAGGCGTCATGTTGGTGAGCGATGCGGCGATGCCGCCCTGCGCCGCAACCGTGTGGGAGCGCGTCGGGAAAACCTTGGTGATGCAGGCCGTGCGGAAACCCTGTTCCGCCATGCCGAGCGTTGCGCGCAGACCCGCGCCGCCGGCGCCCACCACGATCACGTCATAGGAGTGATCGACATAGGTGTAGGCCTTGCCATTCTGGGAAGGTGAACTGATCGATGCCATGGCGGACTTATCCTGCGAATGCGATTTTCAGAATGGCGAAGATGGAAAGGCCGCCAATGAGAACCGCGAAAAACATATTGAGCATCAGAAGAACGAGCTTCGAAACCTCGGCGTGAATGTAGTCTTCGATGATGACCTGCATGCCGAGCTTCATGTGGATGAGGCCGGAAACCAGAACCAGAGCCATGATGACCGCAACGAGCGGGTTCGACAGCGCCGCGACGACTTCAGGATAGGGCGCGCCGGCATATCTGATGAGGAAGACGACAAAGAAGACGAGCAACGGAACGTTGGCGACCGCAGTCACACGCTGGCGCCAGAAATGGTCGGTGCCTTCCTTGGCGGAGCCGAGGCCGCGAACCTTTCCGAGAGGTGTACGCATATCCATGAAAAATCTCCTCAGCGCACGATCAGGGCAATGACCCAGATCAGCGCGGTCAGACAGATCGACACCACCCATGAGGCCTTTGCCAGCTTGGTGGTAAAGTGCTTTTCGAAACCGTAGCCCAGATCCCACATGAAGTGGCGAAGACCGCCCAGCATGTGATGGACCAGAGCCCAGGTGTAGCCGATCAGGATGAGCCTGCCGATGATCGTACCCATCGCCCAGTTGACCCAGTCGTAATAGGCAGGACCCGAGGCGATTGCGATCAGCCACCAGGCAACCAGAAGCGTTCCGAAATAAAGCGCGCCGCCTGTAATGCGGTGCACGATGGATGCGACCATCGTCGGAATCAGCTTGTAAACTTGAAGATGCGGCGACAGAGGCCGGTTATTTGTCACATTCGCCATCAGAACCTCGCGGCGTTTTCCCGTGCGCCCACAAGATTGGACGCCCCCAAGCAACAGCACATGACGAAAGAATGTGCATTGCACCAACCGCGACGTTTAATCACATGGGGGCATCACCACAAGCACATTTCATGACCGATTCGAATTTAATCGATTGGTTCACGAATTTTTTTTGGAATTTTTTTGCGTGAAAATAAAAAATCGAGCGTTTCCAAGATTTACACCCTCGAAATATTTACCTTTACGTAATTCAGAAATCGTGTAATTTACCTTTGGTTAACCTGAAAAATCCGGAGAATGAGGCTCATGTTACAGCGCCGAATCGCCGCTCTGACCATGATGGTCGCAGGCGTCATTTTCACCGCAATGCCATCTGCGGCGGCAGAGGATTTTCATAGCCGCCATGATTATCGGCATAGGCAATCACAGACAAGTTTCTCCACGGACGGGCTGCCGTCAACCCTGCCTGGCGGCACCTATGTGGGCGCGATATCGGCCCTGCGGATACGCGGCAACGGCAATTATTTTGCAATCGGCGGCGGGTTTACGCAAAGAGGAGCAGGGGATACGACGGCCGCGCAACTTGCCCCCAAGGCTAAAATCATCAACGTCCATGCCGAAAGCGCGGGCGATGCCTGCGCCTACGAACATGGCGTCTGTATTATCAGGCCCTAGGACATTCCGGTAAAAATGCAGAACGAGCTTGCGTTCGAAAATGCGGAACGCTCCGATCAGATGAAGCGCCACACCGTGGTCTTTTTCACTTCGCTGTCTTCCAGCGCCCGCGTTACCGGCACCTGATAGGTGGCTTCAGCGCGAAGACGCTCTTTGGGCAGATAAGCCCGCCCCGGATCGCCGACGAGCACCCTCACACCCTTTTCCGTCAGGTCCAGAAACCATGGCACCAGAAGATCGGCGAAGGCACGGTCGTAAAACACATCGCCCGCCAGCAGCACATCCGCCTCCACCGGCTTTCCGACCATATCGAGCCCCGTAAAACCGATATCCACGCCATTGAGCGCCGCATTCAGCCGAATGGCCGTTTCCGTCCATGGATCGATATCGGCGGCCAGGACCGTATCGGCACCCGCTTTCGCAGCCGCTATGGCGACCAACCCGGAGCCGCTGGCGAAATCCAGCACGCGTCTGCCGGAAACGCTTTCAGGGTGATCGAGAACATAACGGGCAAGCCCCTGCCCGCCGGCCCAGGCAAAGGCCCAGAAGGGCGGCGGCAGGCCGATCTCCTCCAGTTCCTCTTCCGTCTTCAGCCACAGCTCATGCGCTTCGGTGGCGAGATGAAGGCGCAATTCCGGCACATGCGGCGGATGCATGATGCCGGTATTGTCGAGAATGAAACGTTCGGGATCGGTCCTCACCGAAGGATCAGTCCGGTGATTTCGGCGGATTGGCGAGGTTGCCCATGCGGCAGACCTCAAGATATTCCTCTTCCGTCACGGGCTGCACGGAGAGCCGCATGGAGGTGACGAGCGACATCTTCTCCAATTTGGGGTTGGCCTTCACATCCTTCAGCGAAACCGGCTGCGGCATATCGCAGACAGCGCGGATATCCACGCAATCCCATTTCAGATCCCCTTCGGCGGTCGAGTCCGGATGCGACAGCGCGCAGACTTCGACGATGCCGACGACATCCAGCCCCTCATTGGAATGATAGAAGAAACCCTTGTCGCCGATCTTCATGGCGCGCATGTTGTTGCGCGCCTGATAATTGCGCACGCCGGTCCATTCTTCGCCCGCCTCGCCCTTGGCCTTCTGCATCTCCCAGGACCATTTGAACGGCTCGGACTTGTAAAGCCAGTAATTCGCCATGCCCGCTCAAGCTCCCGGATTGTTGAAGACCCAATTGTAGGGCTTCACATCCACGCTTTCGAACAGGCCGGCCTTGGCATAGGGGTCGGCATCGGCGAGCGCCTTCGCGGCATCGATATCAGCGGCTTCAACGATCACGAGGCTGCCATTCGGCTTGCCTTCGGCATCCAGAAACGGACCGGCGATCTTCAGCGTGCCCTCGGCATTCAGCTTGTTCAGGTGCTCCAGATGCGCCGGGCGCGTTTCCATGCGCACATTCAGATGGCCGGGCTTGTCCTTGCAGATAAAGGCAAACAGCATTTTCGTCTCCTCGTTAAAACATGTCTTCCAAAAGCGTCAGCGGCTTGGAGCAAAGACCCACCCTCATTCGGTGGTGATGGGCCGTGTCATCAATTGTTGCATGGCGCTCACCACATCCAGATTGCCGTCGATGATGGCAGCCACCGCTTCGGTAACCGGCATGTCGACGGCATGACTTTCTCCGAGCCGGGCGGCGACGGCAGCCGCAAAGGCACCCTCCACCAACCCGCCGGACATATCCTTGCCCTCACCCCGGCCAAGCGCGATGCCGAAACGCAGGTTGCGCGACTGGTGGCTGGTGGCGGTCAGCACCAGATCGCCGAGGCCCGAGAGGCCGCGCACCGTGTCCGCCTTGCCACCCATCGCAACGATGAGACGCGACATCTCGGCAAGGCCGCGCGAAATCAGCGCCGCCCGGGCGGAATCACCAAGACCCGCGCCTTCGACGATGCCGGCGGCAATGGCCAGCACATTCTTCAGCGCCCCGCCAAGCTGCACGCCGATACGGTCGGTGGAAGCATAAAGCCGGAAGGTCCTGCCGGAAATCGTGGTCGCCAGCCGTTCGGCAACCACCGCGTCTTCCGCCGCAATCGCCATGGCGGTGGGCAGGCCGCGTGCGATATCTGCCGCAAATCCCGGACCGGAAAGGACCGCAATCGGATGATGCGGCAGCTCCGCCTCGAGAAGTTCCGTCAGCAGGCGACCGGAGCTGCGGTCGATACCCTTGGCGCAGGTGACGATGACAGACTCGTTAGCCAGATAAGGACCATAATGACGCGCCGCATCCGCATGAGCCTGCGAGGGCATGGCGAAGAGCACGATATTGGCGCCCGCCAGCACATCCGGCTCGGCCGAAAATTCAAGCGCGTCCGGCAGTTCGACACCCGGCAGAGCCGCCTCGTGAACACGATCAGCCTTCAGATCGGCCATCAGCGATGCATCACGTCCGAGCAAGGTGACGTCATGCCGGTTTTCCAGCGCAATGACGACGGCAAGCGCAGTTCCGAAGGCGCCAGCGCCGATGACGACGATTTTTTCCCGCTGCATCAGGCCTTGGCTCCCCTTTTGCCGAAACCGATCAACGTCTCCGCATTGCCATCAAGTGGCCAGCGCGAGCGCGGCGGTATCTCCAGCGGATCGGCTTGCCTGCCATCCGCCATGCGCTCCAGTCCCGCCCAGGCGATCATTGCCGCATTGTCGGTGCAAAGCCGGTGTGGCGGCGCAACGAAACGGAAGCCATGCGTATCGCAAAGCGCCTGCAGTGTCTGGCGGATTTCCTGATTGGCCGCAACGCCGCCGGCCACGACCAGCGCCGGTTTGGTTTCCAGCTGCGGAAACTCCTGGCTGAACCGGGCAAGGCCGCGGCCGATGCGATCCTTGAGGGTGCGCGACACCGCCTTCTGGAAGGAGGCGCAGATATCGGCAATATCCTGCTCCGAAAGCGGCGCGATGGCGGTCGCCGCCTGCCGCACCGCCGTCTTCAGGCCGGAGAAGGAAAAATCCAAACGGGTTTCGCCGACCATCGGGCGCGGCAGCGGAAACCGGTTCGGGTCACCCTTCGCCGCCGCCTTCTCGACCGCCGGGCCACCGGGATAGGGCAGGCCTAAAAGTTTCGCCGTCTTGTCGAAGGCTTCACCCAAAGCGTCATCGATGGTGGTGCCCCAGCGCTCATAATCGCCCACGCCACGCACCAGCACCAGCTGGGTATGGCCGCCGGAAACCAGCAGCATCAGATAGGGAAAAGACAGGCCATCGGTCAGCCGCGCCGTCAGCGCATGGCCCTCCAGATGGTTGATGGCGTAAAGCGGCTTATCCGCCGCCTTGGCTATCGCCTTGCCCGTCATCAAACCCACCAGCAGGCCACCGATGAGGCCGGGTCCGGAGGTGGCGGCAATGGCGTCGACATCGGCAAGCGTGACACCCGCCTGTTCCAGCGCTTCTTCCACCAGCGTGTCCAGCGCCTCGACATGGGCGCGCGCGGCAATTTCCGGCACGACGCCACCATAGGCGCTGTGCTCCTCAAGCTGCGACAAAACGACGTCGGAGACGATCTCGCCACGCCCGTCCGCATGCCGAACCACAATGGATGCGGCGGTTTCGTCACAGCTTGTTTCTATGCCGAGGATACGAAGAAAGGGGGTCATCAAATCTGTTCGTTCATTGCGATCATGCGCTGAGTTGGTCTAAGACAACTCCGGTAACAATGGATAGACGCGGATGCAAACAAAACCTTTCCGAATCGGCACGCGCGGCAGCCCTCTGGCGCTCGCACAGGCTTATGAGACCCGCAGCCGGCTGATGTCGGCGCATGGCCTGCCGGAAGACATGTTCGAAATCGTCGTGCTATCCACCAAGGGTGATCGGATAACCGACCGCGCTCTGTCGGAGATCGGCGGCAAGGGCCTGTTCACTGAAGAACTGGAGAGCCAGCTTCTGTCCGGCGAACTCGATATTGCCGTGCATTCCTCCAAGGACATGCCGACCGTCTTGCCCGAGGGCCTGCATCTCTCTGCCTTCCTGCCACGCGAAGACATGCGCGACGCCTTTATCGGCCGCACCGCGCCGAAGCTTCTGGAGTTGCCGCAGGGCGCCGTTGTCGGCTCCGCCTCTCTGCGCCGTCAGGCGTTGATCCGCCGCCTGCGGCCGGATCTGAGCGTCATCGTTTTCCGCGGCTTGGTCGACACCCGCCTGCGCAAGCTTGAAGAAGGCCAGGCGGATGCCACACTTCTTGCCTTTGCCGGCCTGAAAAGGCTCGGCAAGGAGAATGTCCCGACGGAAATTCTCGACCCGAAGGAATTCCCCCCCGCTCCGGCACAAGGCGCGATCTGTGTGGAAAGCCGCATCGGCGATACGCGCATGGACGAGCTGCTTGCCCCCATAAATGACAGGCCGACTTTTGACGCCGTGACCTGTGAGCGCGCCTTTCTGGCCGCACTTGACGGCTCCTGTCGTACGCCGATCGCCGGTTATGCGACCTGCGACGGCGAAGATTTGCATTTTTCCGGCCTGATCCTTACCCCCGATGGCCAGACGAGCCACGGCATTGAAATCTCCGGCAACCGCAGGGATGCGGCAAAACTCGGCCGACAGGCCGGCGAAGAGGCGCGCGCCAGGGCGGGCAGCAATTTCTTCGAAGGCTGGAGCTGAGCCGGTGCGAATCGTCGTCACCCGGCCGCAGCGTTCGGGCGAAAGGACGGCCGCAAAGCTTGAAGCGCTCGGCCATGAGCCGGTGCTTCTTCCGCTGTTTCATCCCGTCCATCATGGCGAACGCGCCATCTCGGCGCTCTCCGGTCCGCTGGCGGCTATCGCGGTAACCAGCGCAGAGGCGGTGCGGGCACTGGACACATTCGGAGAGCAGCTGGCCCCGCATCTGTCGAAACCGCTTTTTGCGGTCGGCGGAGCAACGGCGCAGGCAGCGGAAAAAGCCGGATTCGGGCAGATATTCACCGCGTCAGGAGATGCGCTCGGTCTGACTGCACTGGTGACGGAACACCGCGCCTTTTTTTCCGAGGAACAACCCCTCCTCTATCTCGCCGGCAGGCCACGCGGCTCCGTCTTCGAGGAAGGCCTTGCCGCAGCGGGCATTCCGTTCAAAACGGTCGACTGCTACGAGATGCTGCCCTCGGATATCCCCGAAAACATGCTTGAAACGGCCCTTCTCGACACCGCTGCCGATGTAGTCCTGCTCTACTCCTCGGAGTCGGCACGGGCCTTTTTCCGCCATGCATCGGCGGAAAAATATGTGGCGGCGCTGGCGGCGGTCCAGTTCATCTGCATCAGCCGCAATGTGCTTTCTCTGGTTCCGGAAATCTTCCGCTCAAAGGCCATCGCCGCCGAAGAGCCGAGCGAGGCCGCGATGTTCGAACTTCTGCGCCAGAACTCTGGAACCTAATTGGCGTTCGCCCCTTTCCTTTGCCGCCGTCACTGACTAGGTTTAGATTACTGCAGGCAGAAATGAGGTTGTCATGGTATCGGGAAAGCCGCCACGCCACTCCAAGTCCAAAGCCGAACCGGTCACAATCGACCTGGACGCAAAAGACGTGAAAGCAATTTCCGCCGAAGGGGACGCTGCCGGGACGGATGAAAAGCTCGATGACAAAACGCCAGCGTCACCTGTAAAACCGGGCGCTCCGGAAACAAAGCCTGAAGCAGTCGCAACGGGCAATCCCGCGCCCGTCTGGGATCAGCCGAAGAAAACCCCTATCGAGCCCGAGCCCAATGTCGGCAAAGCGGACTCCGCAGCCGCCGGACCGAAGGCTGAAAGCATCGGGGACAAGCAGAAAGAGCCCGTCTCGTCGGTTCCTGTTCCGCCCAAAGCCGACGCAAAACCGACGGCGGATACAGCCGGAGCGAGCGCCGCCGCAACTGCTGCTGCGGCTTCGAAACCGGCTTTTGGCGCCACAGCCTCCGCCGGCACATCCGGCAACGCCTCTGCCGCGAAACCATCGGCCACGACCCCGTCTTCAGGGCCGGCCAAACCGTCCACACCACCGCAGGCGGAGCGCAAACAGGCGGCGACCTCGGGCCTGATCGCAGCCGGTATCGTCGGCGGCCTCATCGCCCTCGCCGCCGCCGGCAGCATGCAATATGCCGGTATCCTCCCCTCTTCCAATTCCGGAAAAGCCGGAAGCGATGAGATCGCCGCATTGAAAACCGATATCACCAGCCTGCGGCAGCAACTCGCCAATGCCCCGGCGGCGGACACTTCGGCACTGGAACAGCGCATCGCGACGCTCGAAGGCGCGAAGGGTGAGGCCCCGCAGGTCGATGGGCTTGCGGAAAAAATCGCCGCGCTGGAAACCGCCCTGCAGTCGGAACGATCCGCGCAGGCCTCGGCGACAGCGGAACTGACGCGACGCCTCGCCGATGCGGAAACCAAGATCAACGAACCGCGTGACGATATTGAAGTCGCCCGCGCCATCGCCTCGGCCGCGCTGAAGGCCGCGATCGATCGCGGTGGTCCGTTCCTCACGGAACTCGACACGCTCTCCAAGGTCACGCCTGATGATCCGGCCATTGCATCGCTGCAATCCTTTGCCGCAACCGGCGTGCCGTCGCGTTCGGAGCTGATGCAGAAATTCCCTGATATCGCCAATGCGATGCTATCGGCCATCAATCAGCCCGACCCCAATCAGGGCATCATGGAGCGCCTGACGGAAAGCGCCTTTTCGCTGGTAAAGGTACGCCCGGTCGGAAATATCGAAGGTGAGACGCCCGATGCCATGATCGCGCGCATGGAAAACAAGCTGCGCAACGGCGATCTGCAGGGCGCGGCACTTGAATGGAACGGGCTTCCCGAGGCTGCCAGAACGGCGTCCGCCGACTATAAAAAATCTCTGGATGCACGCATCGAGGTCGAAAATCTGGTGGGCGGCACGTTGAACCGCGCCATCACCAGCACCGGCAGACAGGGGTAAGGGCATGACCAGAATTCTGACTTTCGCCCTTCTCGTTCTGGCGCTCGGTTTCGGTTTCTCGTGGCTGGCAGACCGGCCGGGCGTGCTTTCCATCGTCTGGCAGGGCCAGCTGATCGAAATGAGCCTGATGGTCGCCGCCTCCATCATCGCAGCACTGGTTGCGGCCGTCATGCTGGTCTGGTGGATTGTCAATGCCATCTGGACCTCACCCAATGCCGCCCGTCGTTATTTCCGTGCCCGCAAGCGCGACCGCGGTTATCAGGCGCTCTCCACCGGCCTCATCGCCGCCGGTGCCGGAAACGCCATTCTCGCCCGCAAGATGACGGCCCGCACACAAGGGCTGCTCAGCGCCGATCAGGAACCACTGATCCACCTCCTCGATGCGCAGGCCGATCTCATCGAAGGCAAATATGACGAGGCGCGCCGCAAGTTCGAGGCCATGGCCCGCGATCCCGAAACCCGCGAGCTTGGCCTTCGCGGCCTTTACATCGAAGCCCGTCGTCAGGGCGCTTATGAGGCCGCCCAGCAATATGCCGAGGACGCGGCGGAAAAAGCCCCCTACCTGCCCTGGGCAGCACAGGCGACGCTGGAAAATCGTTGTCGCAACGGACAATGGGATGACGCGATCCGTCTGCTGGACCAGCAGAAGGCGGCCAGCGTCATCGAACGCGGCGAAGCGGAGCGCCTGAAAGCCGTGCTTCTCACCGCCAAGGCCGGCGAAAAGCTGGAAAGCGATCCTGTCGGTGCGCGCGAGGATGCCAAGCACGCTCTGAAGCTCGCAAAAAGCTTGGTCCCGGCAGCTCTGATCGCGGCAAGGTCCTATCTACGCGAAGACAATCTGCGCAAGGCCGCCACGGTTCTGGAGCCCGTGTGGAAAAACGATCCACATCCGCAGATCGCCGAACTTTATGTCCGCGCCCGCAGCGGCGATACCGCCATCGACCGGCTGAAACGCGCCGAGCGGCTCGAGAGCCTGAAACCCAACAATATCGAATCCCTGTTCGCCGTCGCGCAGGCAGCACTCGACGCAAAGGAATTCGCCAAGGCGCGGGCCAAGGCTGAAGCCGCAGCCCGGATCGAGCCGCGCGAGAGCATCTTCCTGCTGATGGCCGATATTGAGGAAGCGGAAACCGGCGATCAGGGCCGGGTTCGCTACTGGATGGCGCAGGCGTTGCGCGCGCCGCGCGATCCGGCCTGGGTGGCCGATGGCATCGTCTCTGAGAAATGGCTGCCGGTTTCGCCCGTCACGGGCCGTCTCGATGCCTTCGAATGGAAAGCGCCTTTTGGCCAGCTCGAAGGTCCCGTCGAAGACCTGACAATTGAAAATGCGATTGCCGCCGCACCCGCAAGGGCCGAACCGGTTGCGAAAACAATCGTTGTTGAAGCTGCTCCCGAGCCTCGCACAGAGCCGAGGCCCGCTCCCGCCACACCGATAGAGGTGGCGCCGACCGTATCGGTTCCCAAGGAGAAAAAACCCGTTACGATTGAAGCGCCGGTTGAAACCGAAGCTGCGGACGAAAAGGCGGAGGCCGTACCCTTTTTTGGCGGCGCACCGGATGATCCCGGCGTCAAGAAACCCGGCGCGGAAGCCGAACCCAAGACCCGGCTCAAACTCTTCTGACCAACAGGATATCGATGCTCAACCGGATTCAGTCGTTTATTCAGAACCTCGTCGGTCCGCATGCGGATGATTTCAGCCCTGATGATCTGAGGGTGGCGGTGGCCGCCCTCTGTTTTCAGGTGATGGAAGCGGACGGCACTGTCTCGAAAAGCGAGCGTGACCGGCTGCGTGAAATCCTGCAGGACTATTATCATCTCGATTCCGGCAAGCTGGATGCGCTTCTTGACGCCGGTCAGGAGGCTGGCAAGGAAGCCGTCGATTATTACCGCTTCACCACCGATATACGCCGTCATCTCGACGAAGATCAGCGCGTGGAGCTTATTGGCATATTATGGGATATTGTTTACGCTGACGGCGAACGAAGCGAAATGGAAGACCATGTGATCTGGCGTGTTGCCGATCTGCTCGGTGTTTCCGTGCGCGACAGGGTTCTGCAACGTCAGCAGGCCGCCACGAGGTCCGGGCCCGCTGAAGAAAGCGAAAACGAAGACGATGCTGTTTGACCCTTCCAGGCAACAGAAAGAACAACCTTCGCTGCTCATCGTCCTGCATCAGGAACGTTCCACGCCCGGCCGCGTCGGCCAGATGCTGGTGGAAAAGGGGTATCGTCTGGATATAAGGCGGCCCGCACTCGGCGACGACCTGCCGCAAACGCTCGAGAAACACGCGGGCACCATCATCTTTGGCGGCCCGATGAGCGCCAACGATTCTCATGACTACGTCAAAGCCGAAATCGACTGGCTGAAGGTGCCGCTGAAGGAGAACAAGCCTTTTCTCGGCATCTGTCTCGGCGCGCAGATGCTGTCCAAACATCTGGGCGGCAAGGTCGAGGCCGACAGGGAGGGCAAGGTGGAAATCGGCTGGTATCCGCTCCATCCCACCGAACATGGGCGGCTTCTGATGCCACACTGGCCGAAGATGGTCTATCATTTCCACCGCGAAGGCTTCGATTTGCCGCACGGAGCCGAACTTCTGGCCTCGGGCGAAACCTATCCCAATCAGGCCTATCGCTATGGAAAAAATGCCTGGGGCCTGCAGTTTCACGCAGAACTGACCCGCGCCATGATGCACAGCTGGGTGGTTCGCGGCGCGCAGCGTTTCGGCATGCCCAATGCGCAGGTCGGCAGCCAGCATCTGGAAGGCCGCATGCTGTTCGACACACCGCTCAGGGCATGGCTCGGCAATTTTCTCGATCTGGTTTTTGAGGGCAAGGCGCAGCGCTGAAGCCCGTCGCCGTCAGCGCGGCGCGTCCAGATTGTCGATCTTGCGCAGCTTGGAGAAACCGAGCGCCCAGATGACCGCCACAGCAAGCGTACCGGCTCCGCCGATGACGACTGCCGGAACGGCCCCCACGACATGAGCCATGGTGCCGGCACGGAACTCGCCCAGCTCATTGGAGGCTCCGACGAACACCATGTTCACCGCATTCACACGCCCGCGCACCTCATCCGGCGTCCAGAGCGCAATCAGGGTTTCGCGCACATACACCGACACCATGTCTGACGCGCCCATGACCACCAGCGCCGCGATGGACAGCCAGGCCGTTTCCGAAAGCCCGAACACCACGGTGGAAATGCCGAAGAGACCGACACCGACGAACATCAGCAGGCCGGCATGATGGCGGATGGGCTTAAACGCCAGAATGACCGCAACGGTGATGGCCCCGATGCCGGGTGCGGCGCGCAGAAGCCCGAGCCCCCATGGCCCCAGCGTCAGCACCTCCTTCGCGAAAATAGGCATCAACGCAACGGCGCCACCCAGCAGGACCGCAAAAAGATCGAGCGAGATCGCACCGAGGACGATTTTTTCCTGCGAGATGAACTTGAACCCGGCGAGCATGGTTTCAAGGCTGATGGCTTTCGCCGGGCCGCGCTGTTCCGGCTTGCGGATTGTCACCGCCAGTATCGCCGATACGATAAAGAGCACGAATGCCACGCTATAGGCGACAGAAGCGCCAAGGCCATAAAGCAAGCCACCGGCAACGGGGCCGAGAATGGATGCCATCTGCCAGGAAGAGGAATTCCAGGCGATCGCGTTCGGCAAATCCTCGACAGGCACGAGATTGGGCGCCAGCGACTGAACCGCCGGCCCCATGAAGGCCCGCTCAATGCCAAAGACGACGAGAATGGCGAAGACCGGCCAGGGGGAAAAACGGTGCGCCAACGTAAGACCCAGAAGAGCCACGGCACACAGCGCGGCGATCAGCAGACATATGGCCATGATGCGCCGGCGATTGTGCCGATCGGCAACCGTTCCGGTGACGAGGATCAGAAGCAGCGATGGCAGGAACTGGAAAAGGCCGATCAGGCCGAGATAAAAGGCATTGCCGGTCACCTCATACATCTGCCAGCCAACGGAGACGCTGACGATCTGGATGGCGAAGGCCGAGAAAAACCGGGCGCTGAAGAAACGGCGATAGGAACTATGCCGGAATGCGCCGAAACGGTTTTCGGCAGAAGGCAGGGACATCGGCTGGGTGCTCGCGAGACAATATGAGATGTTTGCAATAGAGCGATATGACAAGAATCGCCAGCCATATTGGCGCAACACTTGCCGGTTCACGCGTCAATGTCTAAATGTCTTGCAACCAAGATACGGAGATATTGATGCTTGCCCTGTTTCAGACCATCGATCTGGCCTTGAACCTCTACACCTGGGTGCTGATCGCCAGCGCCATTTTTTCCTGGCTTTATGCCTTCAACGTCATCAATTCCCGCAACCAGTTCGTGAATGCCATCGGCAGCTTTCTGTTCAATGTCACGGAACCGGTTCTGCGCCCCATCCGCCGCATTCTGCCCAATCTCGGCGGTATCGATATTTCGCCGATCATCGTGCTCCTGATCATCTTCTTCATCCGCTCCTTCATGTGGAATACGCTTTACCCGATGGTCGCGTGAGCGGTTGCTGGCAGAAGCACAGCGGTCATATCCGCCTGTCCGTTCGCCTCACCCCGAATGGCGGGCGGGACGCCATTGACGGCGTGGAACAGGATGCGGACAGGAATAGCCATCTGAAAGCCCGTGTCAGCGCCGTGCCGGAAGGCGGCAAGGCAAACAAGGCCCTTATTGTTTTGCTGGCGAAAAAACTTGGGCTACCCAAATCCTCCATCGGCTTCGTTTCAGGCGAAACAGCACGCAAAAAAATCCTCCGGATCGATACCGACCCGGAGGATTTTGAAGAGCTGTTTAAAAAGCTCGAAAACTAGATCAGCCCTGCGCCTTGTAGCGCTCGATGGCTTCGACGATCAGCTTCTTGGCGACGTCGACATCCTGCCAGCCGCCCATCTTCACCCACTTGCCGGGTTCCAGATCCTTGTAGTGCTCGAAGAAATGCTCGATCTGCTTCAGCGTGATTTCCGGCAGGTCGGTGTAATTATTGACCTTGTCGTAGCGGCGCGTCAGCTTCGGAACCGGCACGGCGAGAATCTTCTCGTCCTTGCCGCCATCATCTTCCATGATCATCACGCCGATGGGGCGGACATTGATCACACAGCCGGGAACCAGCGGGCGGGTGTTGCAGATGAGAACGTCGATCGGATCACCATCGTCCGACAGGGTATGCGGCACGAAACCATAGTTACCCGGATAGGTCATCGGCGTGTAGAGGAAGCGATCGACGATCAGCGCACCGGCATCCTTGTCCATCTCGTACTTGATCGGATGGCCACCGACCGGCACTTCAACGATAACATTTACGTCTTCCGGCGGATTCTTGCCTACGGAAATTGCATCGATACGCATTCGCTTCCCTCATTCGACGGGTTGGATTTGGTTTTCGATACTGGGAAAGTCGCCGCATTGCAACATGGCTTTGGGCGGATAAGGCAGAATGCAGGATTTGAGGCTATCGCAATTGCGCATGGCCGCCACGAAAAGAAAACGGCGTGAAATCCACCGGGCGCGCTCGTCAGTTCCAGACAAAACCGACCTTGCGCAGCGAAGTGCCGTCGAAATCCTCCATGCCCTCGGCAATATCGCGGCCGCCATGCGAGCGGAAAAACCGATTGGCGACATCGCTGTCCTCGAGGCACCAGACAACAATGCCGTTGCAGCCAAGTGAGGTCAGCAGCCTGCGCGCTTCCGTGAACAGCAGCGAGCCAAGACCTATACCCTGATATTCCGGGCGAAGATAAAGTTCGTAGATCTCGCCGTCATGCGGCAGCCCACGCGCCCGGCTGAGGCCCAGCGTCGCGTATCCGGCGACCACACCGGCCACCTCCACCACCAGCATGGTTGCGGAACCCTTGGTCGCCTTCTTCCACCAAATCTCGCCACGACGCTCCAGCATCTGCGTCAACGGCCTGTGCGGTATAAGCCCCGCATAGGCCTGTTGCCACGACAGGCGGTGCGCCTCGGAAATGGCGCGCGCATCATGCGGCTCGGCACGGCGAACATCGATGGATAACGTTTTCATAACGCGATTCTGGCCCCGGCCACGGAAACTTGCCAGTCATAAAGGTTAACGCCGGCGAGCTTACCCACAGCCTATTCATGTGGACGACCGATAAAAATTAACGCATCCTTAACCTTCGGCACAAGCGCCTTTCGACTCATGCACACATAAAAACGAATGCATAAAAAAACCCGGCGCGAAGCCGGGTTTTTCGAAAACAGGGATCGAACCGATCAGCTGGCGGCAAGCTTTGCCTTTTCGAAGCGCTTGCGGTCATTCGGGTCGAGGTAGAGCTTGCGAAGACGGATCGACTTCGGCGTGACTTCAACGAGCTCGTCATCCTGGATCCAGGACAGCGCGCGCTCCAGCGTGAACTTGATCGGCGGCGTGAGCTTCACGGCCTCATCCTTGCCGGCGGCGCGGATGTTGGTCAGCTTCTTGCCCTTCAGCACGTTCACGTCGAGGTCGTTGTCACGGCTGTGAATGCCGATGATCATGCCCGCATAAACCTTTTCGCCAGCGTCGATGATCATCGGGCCGCGATCTTCAAGGTTGAACAGGGCATAGGCAACGGCTTCGCCCGACTCGTTCGACAGCAGAACGCCGTTGACGCGGCCGCCGATCTCACCCTTGTAAGGCTGGTAGTCGTGGAACAGACGGTTCATCACGGCCGTGCCGCGCGTGTCGGTCAGAAGTTCCGACTGGTAACCGATCAGGCCGCGGGTCGGCGCGAAGAAGACCAGACGGACGCGGTTGCCGCCCGAAGGACGAAGCTCGACCATCTCGGCCTTGCGCTCAGACATCTTCTGAACGACGACGCCGGAATGTTCCTCATCCACGTCGATCACGACTTCTTCGACCGGCTCCATCAGCTGGCCGTTTTCATCCTTGTGCATGACAACGCGCGGACGCGACACGGCAAGTTCGAAGCCTTCGCGGCGCATGTTTTCGATCAGAACCGCCAGCTGCAATTCGCCGCGGCCAGACACGAAGAACGAATCCTTGTCGGCGGATTCCTCGATCTTCAGCGCAACGTTGCCTTCGGCTTCCTTGAACAGACGGTCGCGAATGACGCGGCTCGTGACCTTGTCGCCTTCGGTGCCGGCGAGCGGCGAATCGTTGACGATGAAGGACATGGTGACGGTCGGCGGATCGATCGGCTGCGCCTGCATGGGTTCCATGACGGCAGGATCGCAGAAAGTATCGGCGACGGTGCCCTTGGAGAGACCGGCGATGGCGACGATATCGCCCGCATGGGCTTCCTCGATGGAGGTGCGCTCAATGCCGCGGAAAGCGAGGATCTTCGAGATACGACCGTTTTCGATCAGCTTGCCGTCCTGGCCGAGAACCTTGACCGCCTGGTTCGGCTTGATCGAACCGGAAGCGATACGGCCGGTGATGATGCGGCCGAGGAAGTTGTTGGCTTCGAGGATCGTGCCGATCATGCGGAACGGGCCTTCTTCGACCTTGGGCTCGGGCACGTGCTTGACGACGAGATCGAGAAGCGGCGCAAGACCCTCATCGGTCGGGCCTTCCGGATTGACGTTCATCCAGCCGGAGCGGCCGGAACCGTAAAGGATCGGGAAGTCGAGCTGCTCGTCGGTGGCGTCGAGAGCCGCGAAGAGGTCGAACACCTCGTTGACGACTTCCTCGTGGCGGGCATCCGGACGGTCGATCTTGTTGATGGCAACGATCGGGCGAAGACCAACCTTCAGCGCCTTGCCGACCACGAACTTGGTCTGCGGCATCGGGCCTTCGGCAGCGTCGACGAGAACAATGGCGCCATCCACCATCGACAGGATACGCTCGACTTCACCGCCGAAGTCGGCGTGGCCGGGGGTGTCGACGATGTTGATGCGGGTATCTTTCCACTCGATCGAGGTCGCCTTGGCGAGAATGGTGATGCCGCGCTC
The DNA here is from genome assembly GCF_002005205.3 of Rhizobium rhizogenes. Next base: position 2,470,500 of record NZ_CP019701.2, read on the forward strand.
TTTTTCGATGTCGTTGGAATCCATCACGCGTTCCATCACGCGCTGGTTTTCACGGAACGAACCGGATTGCTTCAGAAGCTCGTCAACAAGCGTCGTTTTTCCATGGTCAACGTGCGCGATGATCGCGATGTTGCGAAGTGCCATTGTTTAAAATCTCTGAGGTTGGGCGCTATATTGATGAGAAACGCCAATTTAGTTTGGCGCGCTCATAACCTTTTTTTTGCAAATGCGAAAGGGGGGCTCATATCATAAGCCCCCTGCGCCCAGCTTCTAGCTCAGAATTATGACAGTCTCTTATAGGAGACCGCGCTTCGAAAGCATGGCATCCGGGCTCGGCATCTTGCCACGAAAGGCGAGATAAGCCTCCTCGGGATCGATCGAACCGCCGACGGAATAGATATTGTCCTTCAGCCGGCGCGCCATCTCGCCGTCAAAGGCATTGCCGGTTTCCTCGAAAGCCGAAAAGGCGTCCGCGTCCAGCACTTCCGACCACATGTAGGAATAATAGCCGGCGGAGTAGCCGTCGCCCGAGAAAACATGCTGGAAATGCGGTGTCGCATGGCGCATGACGATGGACTTCGGCATCTGGAGCGCGGCCAGAACCTCCCCTTGCACGGCCATCGGATCGGCAACGCTGTCGCGCGTGTGGAACGCCATGTCGACGATCGCCGAGGAGGTGAACTCCACCGTGCTGAAACCGGCATTAAAGGTCTGCGCGGCCAGAACCTTGTCCAGCAGCACCTTCGGCATTGGCGCGCCCGTGTCATAATGCAGGGCGTATTTTTCGAGAATTTCCGGCACCGTCAGCCAATGTTCGTAAAGCTGCGACGGCAATTCGACGAAATCACGCGAGACACCCGTTCCGGAAACGGAAGGGTAAGTGACATCGGACAGCATGCCATGCAACGCGTGGCCGAATTCGTGAAACAGCGTGCGCGCATCGTCAAGCGAAAGCAGCGCCGGTTTGCCCTCGGCCGGTTTGGCGAAATTGCAGACATTGTAGATGATCGGAATTTCACCGACGGTGCCGTTCTTCAAGGGCAGCTTGTGCTGCGACTGGAACGAGCTCATCCATGCACCGGATCGTTTGGAGGGACGGGCGAAATAATCGCCGAGGAACATGGCCTTCAGTCCGCCCTTTTCGTCGCGGATTTCGAAAACCCGCACGTCGGGGTGATAGGCGGCAACGCCCTTGACCTCCACCGCTCGAACCCCAAACAGCCGCCCGGCCACATCGAAGCAGGCCTCGATGATCTTTTCCAGCTGCAGATAGGGCTTCAATTCCGCCTCGGAGAAGCTGAATTTCCGTGCCCTCAGCTTTTCGGCATAGTGGCGCCAGTCCCACGGCAGCACCTCGTGATTTCTGCCTTCCTCGGCAATGATGGCGGCAAGTTCAGCCTCTTCCTCGCCCGCACGGCGCACGGCCTTTTCCCAGACCTGACCGAGAAGGCCGTTCACGGCATCGGGCGTCTTTGCCATCGTGTCATCAAGCTTGTAGGCGGCGAAATTGGCGTATCCGAGAAGTTTTGCCTTCTCCTCGCGCAGTTCGAGCGCGCGCTGAACGATCTCGCGATTGTCGGTCTCGCCGCCATTCTCACCGCGCGCCACCCAGGCCTTGAATGCCTGTTCGCGCAGATCGCGACGTTCGGAGAAGGTCAGGAAGGGCTCGATGATGGAGCGCGAAAGCGTGACGGCGAATTTGCCGTCCTCACCATGCTCACGGGCGGCACCCGCCATTGCATCGCGCAGAAAACCGGGAATGCCGGCCAGCTCCTCCTCCGTGGAAAGCAGAAGCTTCCAGTTCTTTTCGTCCGCCAGCACATTCTGCCCGAATTTGGCGCCGAGACCGGCAAGCTCTTCATTGATCGCCGCCAGCCGCTCCTGCCGGTCTTTCGGCAATTTTGCGCCGGAGCGTACGAAACCCTTCCAGTGCCGTTCGAGAACACGCTTTTCCTCACCCGTCAGCCCGAGCGCCTCGCGCTTTTCCCACAATGAATCGATGCGCTTGAACAGTGCTTCGTTCATGCCGATCTTGGAATAATGCCGCGACATTTTCGGCGCGATCTCCCGCTCAAGCGTCTGGATCACCCCATTGGTATTGGCCCCCGCCCTGTTCCAGAACAGCGCCGAAATACGCGAGAGATCATCGCCGGCGATTTCGAGTGCGGTCACCGTGTTTTCGAAACTCGGGGCCTGCGTATTTCCGGCAATCGCATCGATTTCCTGTTCATGGGATAGAAGTGCTGCCTCGAAAGCCGGCGCGAAATCCTCATCCTTGACCGCATCGAATCTCGGCAGACCATTGAGGCCGTTCCAGTGAACGAGTGCGGGATAAAGCGCGGTCTTGGATGGCATTTCATCTTCCTTGTACAATTCCGGTTTAAGCCCATATGGGCACGCCTCCACCACCAATTCAATACGCCGTAATTTGGTGTGGAATATGCGATCACCATCACGGCCAAGTATTGACCGAAGCGATGGCATCGTGATCTGGTTTCTTGAAATAATATCCCATGATGGAGATATGTATTATGGAGATTTATTCTTTAAGGTCCTCTAATAATTTCCTTTTCAGGGACAATTCCAGAAATGCCAGATCCGTGGGCAGTGTCGATTTCGGCAAGGCTCCCAAATCCGACGCAGGTCCGGGCTTCGAGGAAACGGTAAAACGTATCGACTTCACCCGCGTCAGCCCGCGCGAATTGCGGGAAATTGCCCGGGAATATTACGATATGGGGAAAATCAGCCAGGATACCTGGCTTGAGCTTTCGTCCGAGCTGCCGACGCAGACGCTGAATGCCAATGGCGAGGTGATCGATATAACCGAAGTGACCGACGATACCGATTTCGACTTCGTCGCCTATTTTTCCGACCGGGCCGAGATTGCCCGCTCCATCGGCACCGCAGATGAAGTGGAAAAAATGCAGGATGTCCTGTCTTTTTTTGCTTTGGTGTAATGATCATCAACTATGCTGGCGGCCATCCCGCAACCGAACTGACGCATACTTTACTCGATTTTCGACAATATGATTTGTGCACCATTGATTATCGCCCGGAATTTAGTAAGGCTGACTTACGAAAAGGCGAAGCATGGGCACGAAGCGCGAAAAAGATTCACTGGCATTTCTGCTGAACAGCGGCGCACGTCTGCTGAACAGTGCATTTGAACGCCGTATTTCCGAAGCTGGACTGGGCCTGACCCCCGGCGAAGCGCGCGCATTACTGACGGTTGCGGTCGTTGATGGCAGCAAACAGTCGGATATTGCCGCCCGCCTCGGCATCGAGCCGATGACGATCTGTGCCTATCTCGACAAACTGCAATCTCTCGATCTCATCGAACGCCAGCAGGATCCGCAGGACAGGCGTTCCAAACGTATCGTGCTGACGAAATCCTCCACCGAGATGCTGGAAGCCGTCCGCCAGGAAATCGATGAACTTGTCCGTCAGGCCACGCAGGGCCTGAACGAGGAAGAAGTCGTGCTCTTTCGCAGCTTCCTGCAGACCCTTCGCAACAATCTGCAGCCGGAACAGCCGGGCCAGAACAGCTGACTGCAATGTTGCCAGAACCGATCATGTCCACAAAGCGCACGGCAATACTCGGCGCGTTGCTGACGGCGCTGGCGCCCATTTCCATGGCGATCTACACGCCGGCCATGCCGGAACTGACGCGGGTTTTCAGCACCACGGAAGCTGCCGTCAAACTCAGCCTCTCGCTTTATTTTGCCGGTTTCGCCATGGCGCAGCTGCTCGCCGGACCGGTCTCCGATGCCTTCGGTCGGAAAAAGGCGAGCCTCGTCTTCCTGTCTGTCTTTCTCGGTGGCGGGCTGCTTGCCGTTTTCGCCCCGACGATCGAAGTGCTGCTCTTCGCCCGGCTGGTGCAGGGCATCGGCGCCTCCGTCGGCATGACGGTGGCGCGCGCCGTGGTGCGTGACCAGTTCACCGGCGCTGAAGCATCCAGCATCATGAACCTCATCGGCATCATGCTGGCCGTCGGCCCCGCCATGGGACCGACGATCGGCGGGCTTTCGCTTGCGGCCTTTGGCTGGAAATCTGTGTTCTTTCTGATGGCCGGCCTGGGAGCCATCGCCATCGTCTCCGTGTTGGTTTTTCTGCGCGAAACGACGATCCCGGACAAAAACCTGATACGCCCCCGCCGGCTTCTCTCCGCCTATGGCATCTTGCTGACCGAGCCACGATTTCTGCTCGCCGCACTGGTACTCGGCGGCTCCATCGGCGCGCTTTATGCGCAGGCGACCATGCTGACCTTCATCCTCATCGGCGAAGTGGGCATGACACCCACCGCCTTCGGCATCGGCATGCTGATGCAGACCGGCGCTTACTTCTTCGGCTCCATTGCCCTGCGTTATATCGCACCGAGGCTGGGTGACCGCCGCTCGGTCATGCTCGGCCTCTGTTTTTCAGGGGCAGGCGGTCTCCTCATCCTGCTGTCGGTATTCCTGATACCACCGTCCTTCTTCTCGATCATGGCGCCCGTGGCGGTCGCGACGGTCGGCATCGCCTTACTGACGCCCTCGATGGTGACGGCCGCCCTTGCCCCCTTTCCGCATATTGCCGGTTCTGCATCGGCGATGATGGGTTTCATCCAGATGGGATCGGGCTTTGCGGGCGGTGCTGCGGCTTCGCTCATCGGTTCGCCGCTGACCGGCTTCGGCATCATCATCCCGGTGATGGAATTCACAGCCATTGCCAGCTATATCGGCTTCCGCATCGTTTCCAGAAGAGAGACATAAAAAACCCGCCGGCGTCGCCGCCAGCGGGTTCCTGTTTTTATCTAAGCTGAATTACTTGCTGAGATTACGCTTAGCCAGCGTGCGAAGACGCAGCGCATTGAGCTTGATGAAGCCCGCCGCATCCTTCTGGTCGTAAGCGCCGTGGTCGTCTTCGAAGGTCACCAGCGCATCGGAATAGAGCGATTTTTCGCTCTCGCGGCCGGTAACCATGACATTGCCCTTGTAGAGCTTCAGCGTCACTTCGCCTTCCACATGTTCCTGGCTCTTGTCGATCAGGGCCTGCAGCATCTCGCGCTCCGGCGAGAACCAGAAGCCGTAATAGATGAGTTCAGCGTAACGCGGCATCAGATCGTCTTTCAGATGCGCGGCACCCCGGTCGAGCGTGATGGATTCGATGGCGCGATGTGCGGCAAGCAGGATGGTGCCGCCGGGCGTTTCATAAACGCCGCGCGACTTCATGCCGACGAAACGGTTCTCGACCAAATCGAGACGGCCGATGCCGTTTTCACGGCCGTAATTGTTCAGCGTCGCCAGAAGCGTGGCGGGCGACATTTCGACGCCGTTGATGGAGCAGGCATCGCCCTTGCGGAAACCGACCTTGATGACGGTCGCCTTGTCCGGAGCCGCTTCCGGGGAAATGGTGCGCATATGCACATATTCCGGCGCTTCCTGTGCCGGATCTTCCAGAACCTTGCCCTCGGAAGACGAGTGCAGCAGGTTGGCGTCGACGGAGAAAGGCGCCTCGCCCTTCTTGTCCTTGGCGACTGGGATCTGGTGCTGTTCGGCGAAGTTCAGGAGGTCGGTACGGCTCTTGAACGTCCAGTCGCGCCAGGGCGCGATGATCTTGATGTCGGGGTTCAGCGCATAGGCCGAAAGCTCGAAACGGACTTGGTCGTTGCCCTTGCCGGTGGCGCCATGGGCAATGGCGTCGGCGCCGGTCTTCCTGGCGATTTCGATCAGATGCTTGGAAATCAGCGGGCGGGCAATGGAGGTGCCGAGCAGATAGACGCCTTCATAAACGGCGTTGGCGCGGAACATCGGGAACACGAAATCACGCACGAATTCTTCGCGGACGTCCTCGATGAAGATTTCCTTGATGCCCAGCATCTCGGCCTTCTTGCGCGCCGGCTCGAGCTCTTCGCCCTGGCCGAGATCGGCGGTAAAGGTCACGACTTCAGCGCCGAGTTCCGTCTGAAGCCATTTCAGGATGATCGAGGTGTCGAGGCCGCCGGAATAGGCGAGAACGACTTTCTTAACGTCTTTCGGAAGTGCCATAATGATGTCCATCTGCATGATGACGGCATTGGGACACCGCCATTTCCTTGGGATTTCGGCACTTTTACAGTGCAACCCGAAATGTGTGAAGCGCTTTTCCGTGAGATAAGCGACAAAACAATTGATGGGGACGTCTGGCGACCGGTGATGACCGGCCGCGCCGATGGGAACGAAGCGATTGTCACATGCATTTAGAAAATTCGCGCTTTATCATGAAGCGGCGCGATCGACTTGAAGACCGTGAATGAAGCCAGTGAGGTTCAGGCAACGTTGCAAACCGCTGGAAACAGCAGAAACGACGCGAAGGAGAAACCTATGACGACCATCCACCCCGCATTCAAGGAAGATAATGTCGCTGTCATAACAGGTGCGGCATCCGGCATCGGACTTGCCGCCGCCCGCAAATTTGCGAGTTTCGGCATGAGTGTCGTGCTCGTCGATCTCGACGGTGAAAAGCTCGCCGCAGCACATGCGGATATTCTGACCGTCGCCAGGGACGGCGAAGCGCAGATCGTCGCCATCCCGACCGACGTATCGAAACTCGATGAACTGGAGGCGCTGGAACGCGCCGTGATCCAGCGTTTCGGACGTGTCCACGTCCTCATGAACAATGCCGGCATCCAGCCGGGTAGCGCCATTTTCGGGCCGCAGGCCAAATGGGAAAAAATCATCGGCGTCAACCTGATGGGTGTGGTGAACGGCAGCCGCGTCTTCGGCCAGGGCATGATCGCCCATGGCGAGCCGGCGCTCATCATCAATACCGGCTCGAAACAGGGCATCACCACGCCTCCCGGTGATCCGGCCTATAATGTCTCGAAGTCCGGCGTCAAAACCTTCACGGAAGCGCTTCAGCACGAGTTGCGCAACAGCCCGAACGGCTCGGTTTCCGCCCACCTTCTGATCCCCGGTTTCGTCTTCACGGGTTTGACCGCCCATGGCAGGACGGAAAAACCGGAGGGCGCATGGACCGGTGAACAGACCGTCGACTTCATGATCGAGAGCATCGACCGGGGCGATTTTTATATTCTCTGCCCCGACGGCGAGGTAGACCGCCCGACGGATGAAAAGCGCATTCTCTGGGCGGCCCAGGACATCGTCCAGAACCGCCCGCCGCTGTCGCGCTGGCATGCGGAATATTCCGCCGCTTTCACCAGCTTCCTGAAAAACTGAAGTTCCGACCGCCGCGCTCTATAGGGTGCGGCGGCTACCCGCCCCCATCCGGCGACGTGCGCCGCAAAACCATTGGCAGAAACACAAAATCGCGTTAAGCAACGGCAATCTTGAGCTTTCATGGGTGCCGCGATGGATTTTGTTCCAAGCCTGCCAACACTTGTCGCCTTTACCATCGCCATTCTGCTGCTGGCGGTGACGCCGGGGCCTGACATGACGCTCTGGATCAGCCGTTCGTTGCGCGAGGGTCGGGCGGCGGGTTTCATGACGCTGGTCGGAACCAATATCGGCATCACCGTGCATACGATGCTGGTCGCCTTCGGCGTCGCCGCCCTCATCGTCGCCTCGCCGACGGCTTTCATGATCCTGAAAACCGGCGGGGCCGCCTATCTGGTCTGGCTCGCCATTCAGGCGATCCGTAAAGGCTCGGACTTCGTGATGGTGAAGACAGCGGGCGAAAAGCCGCAATCATCACTCAGATCAGCTCTGCTGAACGGTATCTGGGTCAATCTGCTGAACCCGAAGGTCATCATCTTCTTCATGACCTTCCTGCCGCAATTCGTCAGCGCTTCCGATCCGCATGTGACCGGCAAGCTGATCTTCCTCGGCATCTGGTCCATCATCGTGGCGCTGCCGATCGGCATCGGTATCGTCGTCGCCGCCGATGTCCTGTCCGCCTGGCTTCAGCGTAACCGGAAAGTTCTGCGCGGTCTGGATTACACGATTGCCGGCGTCTTTTCGCTCTTCGCCATCAAGATTTTCTTCACGCAAACGCGCTGAAGGCAAATAAAAAGGCGCCGGAAGGCGCCTTTTGAAATGGTCAGCCGATCAGCAACTCATCGTCATCAAGCGTCTGGCCGCGTATCTTGCGGAACATCTCGATCAGGTCTTCGACCTCAAGGTCCTTGCGGCTATCGCCGGACACATCAAGAACGATTTCGCCGGCATGCAGCATGATCGTGCGGGTGCCGTAATCCAGCGCCTGACGCATGGAATGGGTGACCATCAGCGTCGTCAACTTGCGCTCCGACACCACCTTGCGGGTCAGCTCCATCACGAATTCCGCCATGCCGGGATCAAGTGCAGCCGTATGTTCATCCAGCAGCAGCACGTCCGAACCCGACAGCGTCGCCATGACCAGCGAAACCGCCTGCCTCTGCCCGCCGGACAGAAGATCCATACGGTCCTTCAGGCGATTTTCCAGCCCGAGATTGAGCGAAGCGATCCGCTCCCTGAAGAAATCCCGACGGCCGCGCCCAAGCGCCGGCAGAAGACCACGACGCTCGCCACGGGACGCCGCAAGCGCCAGATTTTCCTCGATGGTGAGCGCGCCGCAGCTGCCCGCCAGCGGGTCCTGAAACACGCGTGCCACCCGACCAGCCCGGCTGGCGGTCGGTTTGCGGGTAACGTCGGCGCCGCCAATCATCACCTTGCCCGCCGTCGGCAGAACGTCGCCGGCCAATACGCCGAGAAGCGTGGATTTGCCGGCGCCATTGGAACCGATGACGGTGACGAAGGAACCATCTTCGATAGTGAGGTCGATCTTGGCCAGAGCCTGCTTTTGCAGCGGCGTGCCACGTCCGAAGACGACCTGGATGTCGGAAAGGGAAATCACGATGTTGCTCCCCCACGGCGCAGTCGGGGCAGGATCAATGCGATGGCCACCAATACCGCCGTTACGAAATTGAGATCGGATGCCTTGAGACCCAGCACATCACTCGACAAGGCAAGCTGGATGGCAAGACGATAGGCAATCGAGCCGAAAACACAGCCGATGAGCGCTATCAGAATGCCGCGCGCACCGAACAGCGTTTCGCCGATGATGACGGCGGCAAGCCCGACGACGATGGTGCCGACACCGGAGGTCACATCGGCAAAGCCATTGGTCTGCGCGAACAATGCGCCACCGAGGGCGACCAGCGCATTCGAAAGCGCCATGCCGAGATAGATCTGGTTGCCGGTCTTCACGCCCTGCGCCCGCGCCATCCGCGCATTGGCCCCCGTCGCCCGCATGGCAAGACCCGCATCGCTTTCAAGAAAACGCCAGACCAGAATGACCGCGACCAGCACCAGCGCGCCAACGAAAAGCGGCCGCACCAGATATTCGGACAGGCCGAGACCGTAAAACGGCGATATCATCGTATCCTGATTGAGCAGCGCCACATTCGGCTTTCCCATCACTCTGAGATTGACGGAAAACAGCGCGATCATCGTCAGGATCGAGGCAAGCAGGTTGAGAATTTTAAAACGCACGTTGAGCGTCGCGGTCACGATGCCCGCAGCGGCACCGGCAACCATCGCAACCGCCGTCGCGACCCAGGCATTCAGACCGGCGATGATCAGCACGGCAGCAACAGCAGCGCCGAGCGGAAACGAACCGTCCACGGTCAGGTCAGGAAAATCAAGCACACGAAAAGCGAGATAGACGCCGATCGCCACGAAAGCGAAGACCAGTCCCAGCTCCACGGCACCCCAGAAGGCGATTTGGCTCACGGTAATGTCCTTGTTATTGCCGCCATCAGGCGGATACGGGCACCGTCTCGTGCCACGTAAAGCGGGCGGCGAAATACCGCCGCCCGCAATTCAGTCTGGTTTCGGTTCAGTCGATGACCTTGGTGGCGCGCTTCGTCACGCTTTCAGGGAAGGTGACGCCAACTTTTTCGGCAACCTTCTTGTTGATGACGAGATCGGTGCCGACAGCCACGGTTGCCGGAATGTCGCCCGGCTTTTCACCCTTGAGGATGCGGACAACAACGGCGCCGGTCTGTTTGCCAACGTCGAAATAGTTGAAGCCGAGGGCCGCAACCGCACCGCGCGCGACGGAATCCGTATCGGCGGCGTAAAGCGGGATTTTGGCTTCGCTCGCAACACCGGCTGCCGCCTCGAAAGCGGAAACGATGGTGTTGTCGGTCGGAACGTAGATCACGTCGGCCTTGCCGACCAGAGCGCGGGTTGCACCCTGAACTTCAGCCGATTTGGTGGCGACGGATTCGACGACCTTCAGACCAGCCTTGTCGGCTTCGGCCTTCAGCAGGGCGAGCGTCGAGGCGGAATTGGCTTCGGCCGAGTTGTAAATGAAACCGATGGACTTGGCGTTCGGCGAGATTTCCTTGATGAGCGCCAGATGTTCGCCAACCGGCAGCATGTCGGAAAGACCGGTCACGTTGCCGCCGGGCTTTTCCATGCTCTTGACGAGCTGTGCGCCGACCGGATCGGAGACGGCCGTGAAAACAACCGGAATGTCACGCGTGGCCGCAACGACGGCCTGGGCCGACGGCGTGGAGATCGGCACGATGACGTTGGGCGCGTCGCCGACGAACTGGCGGGCGATCTGCGCTGCGGTGCCGGGATTGCCCTGCGCGGACTCGTAAAGGAATTTGAGGTTCTCGCCTTCCTTGTAGCCAGCCTCAGCAAGAGCCGCCTTGACGCCATCACGGGCAGCGTCAAGTGCCGGATGTTCGACGATGGCGGTGACGGCAACGGTGACGTTTTCAGCCTTGGCCGGCAGAACGATGGCGCTCGCAGCAGCGAGAGCCAGAATGAATGCGCGCATGGATATCCTCCTGTTGGTTCCCTGTTTTCGTCTTTCTAGGAACAAGACAGACCGAAATCAATCGGAGAACCGCCGCAAAACCAGCTTTATGGCGCAAATGCGGCTGATTCAGTCATCCGCGCCGTGGTTGGCGATCATCATCGCCTCAAAAGCCAGCCTTTCAGTCTTGCGCATGCGCTCGGATTCAGACTTGAGCTGACCGCAGGCGGCGAGAATATCGCGGCCACGCGGGGTGCGGATCGGCGAGGCGTAACCCGCCTGATTGATGAAATCGGCGAACTTCTCGATCTGCGCCCACTCGGAACACTGGTAGTTGGTGCCCGGCCATGGATTGAACGGAATAAGGTTGATCTTTGCCGGAACGCCCTTCAACAGTTGCACCAGCATCTTGGCGTCTTCCAGGCTGTCGTTCACATCCTTCAGCATCACATATTCGAAGGTGATGCGGCGGGCATTGGAAAGACCCGGATAATTACGGCAGGCCTCGATCAGTTCCTTCAGCGGATATTTCTTGTTGATCGGCACCAGCATGTCGCGCAGCTCATCACGCACCGCATGCAGCGAAATCGCCAGCATCACGCCAATCTCGTCGCCGGTGCGAAAGATTTCCGGTACGACGCCCGAGGTGGAGAGCGTCACCCGACGCTTGGAGAGCGACAGGCCGTCGCCATCGGTGGCGATCAGAAGCGCAGTCTTCACATGCTCGAAGTTATAGAGCGGCTCACCCATGCCCATCATCACGATGTTGGACACCTTGCGGCCTTCGCTCGGCACATAGGCGCCGACCGGCGTCGAACCATCGGGAAAATCGCCGAGGCGGTCACGAGCGAGCAGAAGCTGCGAGAGGATTTCCTCGGCCGTCAGGTTGCGCACCAGACGTTGGGTGCCGGTGTGACAGAAGGAACAGGTCAGCGAGCAGCCCACCTGGCTCGATATGCACAAAGTGCCGCGCCCTTCTTCGGGAATATAGACCGTCTCGATCTCCACGGGGCGGCCGGCACCGCGCGGCGGAAAGCGCATCAGCCATTTGCGGGTGCCGTCATTGGAGATCTGCTCCTCGACGATTTCCGGACGGGCGATGGTGAAGGCCGCCTTCAGCTTCTCGCGAAGCTCCTTGGCGACATTGGTCATGTTGTCGAAATCCGAGACGCCCCGCACATATAGCCAGTTCCACAACTGGCTGACGCGCATCTTCACCTGCTTCTGCGGCACACCGACTTCCGCCAGTGCCTCACCCATCTCCTCGCGGGTCATGCCGATCAGCGACGGCTTGCCGGACATGAGATCGCTATTGGCGATCAGCGGGGTTTTGACTGCCAGGCCGGCAGGAGCTTGCATTACGGACATCACGCTATCCCATCATCCAATGCAGCGCACGACCGGCCTGTCGAAAAGGCGGAAAATCGTCTGCATGTCGAGAAAATCAAAGGCGGAGCACTCTTCGCGCATCCGCCTGTCAATGTTGCCGCGCCTTTAGCATCAAACCGGCAAAAACGCAAATGGCCGGTCAAGGACCGGCCATTCGTAAACGCGGGAAAGCGTCGGGATTATTTGCAGCTCTCGATCTGCTTGAGGGCTGCCGAGATACCCGACAGGGAATAGGAGTAGGAGGTTGCGGTGCCACGGCCGGAAGTCGCCTTTACGGTCATCGACTTACCGCCTTTCATGGCAGCGACGAGAGCGGGCTCTTCAGCAGCATTTTCGACCCAGGCAGCCTTGTCCTTGGTGAACATGACGAAGTTCTTGTTGTCGATCGTCACATTGACCTTGGAACCCTGCTTCAGCGGATAACCCACCATGGCCTGCGGCTCGTAGGAAATGTTCTGGCCCGGACGCTGCGACACGATGAAGAAGATATCGCCGTGATCGACGCTTGCCGGTTCCTTGGCGGTCGGAATGGAAAGAACGTAGCAGACGGTGCTGTTGCCCGATTTGTACGAATAGGCACCCCAAGCATTGAACTGCTGGATGCGCGTGGGCGACTGTGCAGATGCTACGCCGACGCTGGTCAGCAAAATGGCCGCTGCGGTTGCTACACTTCTTACAAACATAGAATTTCCTGCCGGGTTATTGTCTTCCATTGGCCCGAAGCAGCGGCGGGCTCCATTTTCTGGATCGGCCACGTTCAGGTGCGGATCGTCTTTTCTCATTGTGGTCGGGAAGCGGTTACCAAACCGTCAACAACACGCATAAAATGCCTAAAACGTCTTGCGGTGTTACAGATTGGCGACTCCCGACGCCCTGGGGAGAAGGGCGTGGCACGTCCTTCACTCGCGTGTATGACACATAAATTCAGGCAAGAATTTGTCACCCGCCGGGCTAGGTCGGACGGACACATCACAGAGACGTTACCCTGCTTCCTGCTGCCGCTTCAGCATGGCGTCAGCCGCTTCGTAGTGTTCCATCTTGATATGCGCCCTGATCATGGCAAGCGCCGCGGTGATGACGGCGATGTCGTCGGTAAAACCGATGACGGCGAGCACATCCGGCACGGCATCCATGGGCATGATGAAATAGGCGAGCGCCGCAAGGATGATGCCCTTGGCGCGCAGCGGCGTGTCGCGGTCGATCGCGCAATAATAGGCAGCCGCCGCATCGCGCGCGAAAGGCACCTTCGACATGACGCGCTTCAGCTTGGGCCAGAATTTCGCCCGCACCACATCTTCGCGCTCCTGCTGCCTGTCGGTTTCGCCAGGCAGAAGAATTTCACCGATTTTCACATCATCCATGATCGACGGTCCTCCGGTCATGGCTATTATATGGGACTGAACGCCCGTCGTTCAATTCCCCCGGCCTGCAGCCGCCTTCTGCATGGCTTCGGCCAGAAGAAAATCCCGCTCCGTCACGCCCTGTGAATCATGGGTGGTGAGGCAGACCTTGACCCTTGAATAGACGTTGGACCATTCGGGGTGATGATTGAGCTTCTCCGCCGCAAGAGCCGATTCGGCCATGAAACCGAAGGCTTCGGCAAAACTCGAAAACTTGAAGGATCTGACGATCGCCGCTCCATCCTCGCGCAGGGACCAGCCTTCGAGCTTGACGAGAGCCTGCCGGATGGCCTCCGGTTCGAGTCTGGGATATTTCATGAACTTGCCTCCGCTTGATAACCATTAACGCCTCAACGACCGGATCGACGCATAATCCATGAAACATACCACCGTTCTTTTCGTCTGCATGGGCAATATCTGCCGCTCGCCGCTTGCCGAAGGTATCTTGGCACACCTTGCCGATGCTGAAGGCATGTCTCGCCAAATCACCGTCGATTCCGCCGGCACCGGCGGCTGGCACGCGGGCGATGCGCCCGATCCGCGATCCATCGCCGTGGCACGGCGGCACGGCGTCGATATTTCCCGCCAGCGGGCGAGACAGGTCGCCTCGGCGGACTTCGAAAGCTTCGACCTCATCCTCGCCATGGACGAAAACAATCTGGCGAGCCTGCTTCAATCGAGCCCGCAGGGGCACCGGCACAAAATCCATCTTTTCATGGAATATGCCGCCGGCCGCCGCAAGAATGTCCCCGATCCCTATTACGGGGCCGAGGACGGGTTCCTTGACGTCTACAACATGCTCTTGGCGGGATGCAGATCGCTGCTCGAAAAGATGGAACTGGACCGCGCCTCGTGAAGCGGGAATGCCTCTTCAACGATATAAGGCCCGCCGCCCACCGATTCCTTGGACGACATCAGCACGAAACGGCCGACCGTGAAGGGCGAGGTGCGGAAGTTGCCGCGTCCGGAAAGATACTGCACCACATCGTCCACGCGGGAGGAGCGCAGCCGTGCAAGCGTGACATGCGGCATGAACTTGCGCGGATCGGGCGGCAGACCGATCCTCTGGCAGATTCTTTCGATTTCCGCCTGAAGCGCATGCATTTCCGGTGAGGGAGAAACCCCGGCCCAGATGGAATGCGGTTTCTTGGAACCGAAGGAACCCATGCCGGTGAGGTTGAGCTGGAACTCCGGCCTTTCGATCCGATCCAGCCTGTCCACGACCTCATCGGCGGTCCGCCCGTCGATGTCACCGATAAAACGCAGGGTTATGTGATAATTCTCCACATCGATCCACCGGGCTCCCGGCAGACCACCGCGCAACAATGAGAGGCTCATAGCCGCATTGCGCGGAATTTCGAGGGCGGTAAACAGTCTCGGCATGGCGAGCTCCCCGAATCTCTTGGCAGAACAAGCATAGCGAATCACGCAATGCAGACGGGCGCAAGTGCTTATTTTTTTTGCGCACCGATTGTCTTGATGAAGCTTTCAACAGCCGGCAAAGATTTCTCCACCATCATTGCCACGCCCTTCGTATTGGGGTGCATCTTGTCATCCAGCTTCAGCGCGTCATCCGTCACCACCCCGTCCAGAAAGAAGGGATAAAGCGGCAGGTTGTATTTTTCCGCAAGCTTTGGAAAGATCGGATTGAAGCGCCTGGCATAGTCGTCGCCCATATTCGGCGGCGCCATAATGCCGACCAGCAGCACCGCTATATTGCGTTTCTGAAAACCGGAAATGATGGCGTCAAGGTTCTTTTCCGTCTGTTCCGGCGCAATACCACGCAAGGCATCATTGGCACCGAGCTCCAGAATGACCCCATCCGTACCATCAGGCACGGACCATTCCGCCCTTGCCAGACCGCCGGAAGACGTATCGCCGGACACGCCGGCATTGGCGACTGCGACATTGACGCCCTTCGCCTTTAATGCAGCTTCAAGCTGTGCCGTATAGCTGTCGGTGGGGGGCAGCTGATACCCGGCCATGAGGCTGTCGCCAAGACCGACCAGTTGCAATGTCCGCTCCTGAGCCGTGGCCACCGAGGCGGAAAAGGCAGCGGCGAAAATGACGATGAAGTGAAACAGGGCAGCTTTAAATCTCATCACGGCTTTCCTAACTTGGTTCCCATTGTCTGAAATACCGACCGCATCGACACCGCCAGACCGTTTTCATCACCCTATATAGGAACGAGAATTGTGACGAAAAGCATCATAGAGCTGAAGAAGGCCGACCTCACCCTTGGCAACGCCGCCGCCTCCGTCCACGTTCTCAAATCCATCGATCTGTCCATCAGTGAAGGTGAAGCGGTTGGCATCGTCGGCCCTTCCGGCTCGGGAAAATCGACGCTGCTGATGGTGCTTGCCGGTCTCGAGCGGCCCGACAGCGGTGAGATCGTCATTGCGGATACGGAACTTCACAGGCTCGGCGAGGATGCGCTGGCGGATTTCCGCGGCAGGAATATCGGCATCGTCTTCCAGTCCTTCCACCTCATCGCCAATATGACGGCTCTGGAAAACGTGGCCGTTCCGTTGGAACTGGCCAACGTCGCAAACCCCTTCGAAATCGCCAGGCGCGAACTCGTCGCCGTCGGCCTCGGCGAACGCCTCAACCACTATCCCGGCCAGCTTTCCGGCGGCGAGCAGCAGCGTGTCGCCATTGCCCGCGCACTTGCACCTTCGCCGGCCGTGCTGATTGCCGACGAACCAACGGGCAATCTCGATACCGATACCGGCAGGCAGATCGCCGATCTTCTGTTTGCAAAACAGGCCGAACGCGGCATGACCATGGTGCTCGTCACCCATGATCCGTCGCTCGCCGCCCGGTGCTCACGGCAGATCAAGGTGCGATCCGGCGAGATTGAGGGCGACAGCGCCCGCCCCCAGATGGCGCGGGCGGTATCGGCATGATCGGCTCCATTTTCCCGTCTTTCGCCAATGTAAGAAACGCCATGAGGCTTGCGCGCCGCGAAATTCGTGGCGGCCTGCGTGGCTTTTACATTTTCCTCGCCTGCATTGCGCTCGGAACCGGCGCCATAGCCGCCGTCAACTCCGTGTCGCGCGCAGTCACCAGCGCCATAGCCACCGAAGGCCAGTCGATCCTCGCCGGAGACGTCCGTTTCGAACTGCGCAACAGGGAGGCGACGCAGGAGGAACGGGCCTATCTCGACGGCCTTGGTACCGTCGCGGTTTCCACCGGGCTGCGTTCCATGGCGCGCCTTGCCGATGGGTCCGAACAGACCCTGACGGAAGTGAAGGCCATCGACGGCGCCTACCCGCTCTATGGCACCTTCGTGGCTGATCCGAACCGGCCGCTGAATGAGCTTCTAGCCGGAAACGGCGACACCTATGGCGCCATTGCCGCACCGCTCTTGCTGGAACGGCTCGGCATCAAGGTCGGCGATGAAGTCCTGCTCGGCAATGCAAAGCTGAAACTGACCGGCACCGTGGTCGACGAGCCGGATGCGCTGTCTGACGGTTTCGGTTTTGCTCCAAGGCTGATGGTCAGCCGCGATGCCCTTTTCGCCTCCGGTCTCGTTCAGACGGGAAGTCTCGTCGAACACGCCTACAAGATCAAACTGAACGATCCTTCGGCGCGGGCAACCATGACCGATGCGGCCAACAAGGCCTTTCCGGATGCCGGCTGGTCCGTTCGCACCAGTGATCGGGCAGCGCCATCGCTCACCGAAAACGTCAACCGCTTCTCGCAGTTCCTGACACTGGTAGGCCTCACCGCCCTCATCGTCGGCGGGGTTGGCGTCGCCAATGCCGTTCGCGCGTTTCTGGATTCCAAGCGCACCACCATCGCCTCGCTGAAATGCCTCGGCGCGCCTGCCTCCGTGGTCACCATGACCTATCTCTTCCAGATTGCCTTCATTGCCGCCGTTGGCATCGTCATCGGCCTTCTGGTCGGCGCCATCGCGCCGCTGATTGCCATGCGGTTTCTGGAAGGCGTGCTGCCCGTGCCGGAGGAGCTTGCCTTTTATCCCGGCGCTCTCGGCCTCGCCGCCCTGTTCGGCCTCCTGACGACGCTTGCTTTCGCCATCGTACCGCTCGGTCAGGCGCGCGAGGTGCCGGCGACGGCGCTTTTCCGTGAACAGGGTTTCGAGGAAGGCAGCTGGCCATCCTGGCCTTATCTGGCCGCAACCGGCCTGCTGCTGGCGGCGCTGGCCGCGCTTGCCATCTTCTCGGCGGAAGACCGCTTCATCGCCTCGGTCTTCCTTGCTGCCATCGCATTTGCCTTCGTGGTGCTGCGACTGGTAGCCTCCGGCGTCAAGGCCATCGCCAAACGCAGCCCGCGCGTTCACTCCGCCGCCCTTCGTCTGGCAATCGGCAATATCCATCGCCCCGGCGCGCTCACACCTTCGGTCGTCCTCTCCCTTGGCCTTGGCCTGACCCTGCTCGTGACGCTGACGCTGATCGACGGCAATCTGCGCCGCGAGCTGACGGACAGCCTGCCGGAGCGCGCGCCGAACTTCTTCTTCGTCGATATCCAAGGCAGCGAACTTCAGGGCTTCCGCGATCTTCTCAAACGGGAAGCGCCTGATGGCACGCTGACCGAGGTGCCAATGCTGCGCGGCCGCATCCTCGCGCTCAACGGCGAGGATGTGACAAAGATGGAGGTGCCACCCGCCGGACGCTGGGTGCTGCGCGGCGATCGGGGCATCACCTATTCGCAGGATATTCCCGAAAACGCGACACTGACGGAAGGAAGCTGGTGGGGCCCGGACTATAGTGGCGAGTCATTGGTCTCCTTCGCGGCGGAAGAAGCACAGGAACTCGGCCTCAAGATCGGCGACAGTGTCACCGTCAACGTCCTCGGCCGCAGTATCACGGCGAAGATCGCCAATCTGCGCAATGTCGAATGGGAATCCCTCTCGATCAATTTCGTCATGGTGTTTTCGCCAAATACCTTCCGCGGCGCACCCCACGCCTGGCTTGCGACACTTGCCGATCCTTCCGCTTCCGCAAGCGACGAAGGCCGCATATTGCGTTCCGTCACCAATACCTATCCGACGATCACCAGCGTGCGTGTGAAAGATGCGCTCGATGTCGTCAACCGGCTGGTCGGCCAGCTCGCCACCGCCATTCGCGCCGCTGCGGCCGTCGCGCTCATCGCCTCCGTTCTGGTTCTCGCCGGCGCCCTTGCCGCCGGAAACCGCGCCCGCACCCATGACGCAGTCATCCTGAAAACGCTGGGCGGCACGCGAAACCTGCTCATCCGCGCCTTTTCCTACGAATATATGATGCTCGGTCTCGCCACCGCCGTTTTCGCGCTGTTCGCCGGCGGCGTCTCCGCATGGTTCGTGATTGCCCGCATCATGAAACTGCCCTCCAGCTTCCTGCCGGATGTGGCGATCGGCACGCTTGTCGTCGCCCTCGTCATGACGGTCGGCATCGGCCTCATCGGCACCTGGCGGATTCTCGGACAGAAGGCGGCGCCGGTTCTCAGGCAGGCGGGGGAATGATCATCGGTTGTGCGCCGCTTAACTTTAGCGATTAATTCTTTGTAATGATCGCCAAAACGTGAGCGCTTTTCGCGCATATGGTGTCTTTTCGACGGGAAAAGGCCTTGTATCGGACACGTTCTGCCATCATATTCCTGAGCAGGCTTGCTGAAGCTCCGCAGCGGCGCCCGGGAGGTATCCCGACACCGTAGCAATTACGGAGCTCAAAAGAGGAAACAATGGCTGACTTCAATAACTACCAGAACCGCATGGCGCAGACCCGTGCACAGACTGGTGCGATGATCGATGAGGGTCTTCGCGCCTATATGCTCAAGGTTTACAACCTGATGGCGCTGGCTCTGGTCATCACCGGCGTTGCAGCGTTCGGTACCTATACGCTCGCCGCTTCGAACCCGGCCTTCGCCCAGCTGCTTTACGCTTCGCCGCTGCGCTGGGTTGTCATGCTGGCACCGCTCGCACTGGTTTTCTTCCTTAGCTTCCGTATTCAGAACATGAGCGTTTCTGCCGCGCAGACGACCTTCTGGGTCTATGCGGCGCTGATGGGCGTGTCGCTGTCGGCGATCTTCCTGGTCTTTACCGGCCAGAGCATCGTGCAGACGTTCTTCGTGACCGCAGCCTCGTTCGGTGCGCTCTCGCTTTACGGTTACACCACGAAGAAGAACCTTTCCGGCCTCGGTTCGTTCCTCATCATGGGTCTGTTCGGCCTGATCATCGCCTCCATCGTCAACATCTTCCTTGCATCGTCCGCGCTGCAGTTCGCGATTTCCGCGATCGGTGTGCTGATCTTCGCAGGCCTGACCGCCTACGACACCCAGAAGATCAAGGAAATGTATTTCGATGGTGACGACGTTGCCGTGGCCGGTCGCAAGGCCATCATGGGCGCGCTGACCCTCTATCTCGACTTTATCAACCTCTTCACCTTCCTTCTGCAGTTCCTCGGTAACCGCGACGACTAAGGTTGAGAGGCTTTCAAGACAGACATGCGAAAGGCGGCCCTTCGGCCGCCTTTTTATTTGGGAACGGTCATAGCTGACGATGGCTCACCCGCCCGTCCTATCCGGCAGGCGGCCATCGGTTCTGAAGCCTATTCGATGAGTTTCAGGACCTTGTCGAAAACCTTGAGAACCTGCGGCAGCTCATGGCCGCGTTTGAGAATACGGCCATCCGTATTCACCACACAATAAGCACCCTGTTTCGCCGCCAGCCTGGGGTTCTTCTCAATCCTGTACAGCGGCATTTCACCCGAACGTTTGAAGACCGAAAACACCGCCTTGTCCTTCAGATGGTCAATGGCGTAGTCGCGCCATTCCCCCTCTCCCACCATCCGACCATAGATGCGCAGGATCGCATCCAGCTCGCGGCGGTGAAAGGTGACCGGCAAAGGGTCCTTGTTCTTTTTATACTCGCGGAGATCGATAACGGTGGAATTGTCGCGTGAAGCGGTTTGCACCTGCTGCACATCCGGTTGATCGGTCATCCAATACCTCCGATTCCACCCAAATCATCCAACCAATGTGAGCCTGAGACGGCGAAATTGCAAGCCTTGCGAGGTCTTTGGGCAACGCGCAGGACGATGCGGGAAGACTCTGAAAAATCTTGGTCGGCTATAAAACCGGAAAGCCCGTGACAGGGAAAGGATCGTCGCAATTTCGCGGAAAAGCACTGCCCGCAACAAAAGCAGGGGTAAAAAATGGTAACCATTTAGGCAGCCACTTTCGCAGGGCTTGCCGTATTTCGGTCAAACCATGGCCTGAATTGGGTGGAATAGTCCTATTGTCAATTGATGCCTAGGCACCAAGATGACCCGGTCCGGTGCATTGACCCTTTACCCCCAGCCCCCAATGCCCGGACCGGATCTTCAATCGCCAGGTCGGCGATTATGGCTTTTCATTTCCCAGCAAAATACTTGCGCCGACGATTGCCGCCGGATCACCACTGGCATTGGCCGTCTGCAAAAGCACGGCGCAGCCGCCCTTTTTCACCTTTGCCACGACGCTCGCGGGAAGCTTCACCGTCATCGGCGAACCATCCCACATGCCGACAGTCTGTACGTCGTAGACGCTGTGCCAGTAGGACATTTTTTTCCCCTGGTTCTCGCCCTTCTGCACATCCACCGTCTGTTCACGCGTGAAATAGGCAACGACGACATCGGCCTTGCCGCTGCCGGCACCGATATCAATCTCGACCTCGTCGCCGGCAAATTTTGACGAGACCGGCACGTTCAACCCCTGGCCTTCGCGCTTGAAGGCATCCAGCCTGTCATAGATGCCGCGAACATCCGCACCCTTGACATGGTCGCGGCCGTTGAGAATGGCCTGCGGCGTATAGACCCCGTTGCGGCCCAGCGCCCGCATGTAACCATATTGCCGGTCGGTATTTTCCTTCGAGGCCAGCGAATCGGTCCAGCCAAGATAGTTCCAGTAGTCGACATGGTAGGAAAGGCCGACGACATCGCCCTTCTGGATCATCTTGCGCAGCGCCTCGTCCGCCGGCGGGCAGGATGCGCATCCCTGCGATGTGAACAATTCGACAACGCCCTTCACAGCCTCCTGCGCCTGCGCGGAGGTGACGAGAAACGTGCCGAGAAGACATATCGACAGGGGAAATTTCAGCGGCATTACGAAAACCTTTGTCCGGAAGATATCCAGACGAATTGATGCGATCAATCCTGCCGGGATGCAAACCGGAAAATAACGTCTATTGCCCTTCAATAGAAAGTCACGAAGGGGTGAGCGGCAATCACAAAACTATAGTTTCTGAAACGGGGAAAGACGCCGGAATTTCTCCCGGCGTCTTATTGATCCAGAGTTTTATCAAGCGGCCAGATCGCGAAGAACAGTCTGCAGAATGCCGCCATTGTTCATGTAGATCACTTCGTCCAGCGTATCGATGCGGCACAGAAGCGGAACTTCCTTCACCGAACCATCGCTGTAGGTGATCTTGGCGATCTTCTTTTCACGCGGCTTGATTTCGCCTTCGAGACCGTCGATCTCGACGACTTCGTCACCCTTGAGATCGAGGCTCGCCCAGGTCGTGCCCTCCTCGAAGACGAAGGGAACGACGCCCATGCCGACGAGATTCGAACGGTGGATACGCTCAAAAGACTGCGCAATCACGGCCTTGACGCCGAGCAGGTTCGTGCCCTTCGCCGCCCAGTCGCGGGACGAGCCGTTACCATATTCGACACCGGCGAAGATGACGAGCGGAACGCCCTCCGCCTTGTATTTCATGGCGGCGTCATAGATCGACATCTCTTCCTTGGACGGATAGTGGATGGTGTAGCCACCTTCCTTGCCGTTCGGGCCAAGCATGTGGTTGCGGATGCGGATATTGGCGAAGGTGCCGCGCATCATCACTTCATGGTTGCCACGACGCGTGCCGTACTGGTTGAAGTCGGCCACGGCAACGCCATGTTCCGTCAGATAGGCGCCCGCAGGCGACGCCGCCTTGATCGAACCGGCCGGAGAAATATGGTCGGTGGTGATCTTGTCGCCGAAGAGACCAAGAACACGCGCGCCCTTGATGTTCTTCAGGCCCGAACCGGTCTTGCCCATGCCGACAAAGTAGGGCGGGTTCTGGACGTAGGTCGACTGGTCGTCCCAGGCATAGGTCTGACCCGGAGGAACCTGAACAGCCTGCCAGTTCGCGTCACCCTTGAACACATCCGCATATTTCGTTTCATAGAGTTCGCGGGTGACGTATTTCAGGATGAATTCCTGGATTTCCTTCGAGGTCGGCCAGATATCCTTAAGATAGACCGGGTTGCCGTTCTGGTCGTCGCCGATCGGCTCCTTCGTCAGGTCCTTCTGGACCGTGCCGGCAAGGGCATAGGCCACGACGAGCGGCGGCGATGCCAGATAGTTCGCCTGAACATCAGGCGAGATACGGCCTTCGAAGTTGCGGTTGCCCGAGAGAACACCCGATGTGATCAGGCCCTTGTCGTTGATCGTCTTGGAAATCGCAGGCGGCAGCGGACCGGAGTTACCGATGCAGGTCGTGCAGCCGAAGCCGACGAGGTTGAAGCCGATGGCGTCGAGATCCTTCTGCAAACCGGACTTGTCGAGATATTCCGCAACGACCTGCGATCCCGGCGCGAGCGACGTCTTCACCCATGGCTTGGACTTCAGCCCCTTGGCAACCGCGTTGCGGGCAAGAAGGCCGGCCGCGATGAGAACCGAGGGGTTGGAAGTGTTGGTGCAGGAGGTGATGGCGGCAATCGCCACGTCGCCATGACCGAGATCGAACTCTTCGCCTTCCACCGCATAGCGGTTCGAAAGCTGGCCTGGCTTCTTATAGTCGTTTTCGAGAGCCGTCGCGAAATTCGGCGCGATGGTTTCGAGCGGCAGGCGGCCTTCCGGACGCTTCGGGCCGGCCATCGACGGTACGACATCGCCGAGGTCGAGTTCCAGCGTGTCGGTGAAGACGAGGTCGGAACCGTCGCCGGTACGCCACATGTCCTGCGCCTTCGAATAGGCTTCGACGAGCGCGATGCGGTCCTTGGCACGGCCGGACATGGTCAGGTAGTTGATGGTTTCGCCGTCAACCGGGAAGAAGCCGCAGGTCGCACCATATTCCGGACCCATATTGCCGATGGTCGCACGGTCGGCCAGAGACATCGAATCGAGGCCGGGGCCGAAGAATTCGACGAATTTGGAAACGACGCCCTTTTTGCGCAGCATCTGCACCACGGTCAGCACGAGGTCGGTCGCGGTCACGCCTTCCTTCACCTTGCCGGTCAGCTTGAAGCCGATGACCTCGGGCAGGAGCATGGAGACCGGTTGGCCGAGCATGGCCGCCTCAGCCTCAATACCGCCGACGCCCCAGCCGAGAACGCCGAGACCATTGATCATGGTCGTGTGGCTGTCCGTGCCGACGCAGGTATCCGGATAGGCAATCGTTTCGCCATCCTCTTCCTTCGTCCAGACGGTCTGGCCGAGATATTCGAGGTTGACCTGGTGACAGATGCCGGTGCCGGGCGGAACGACGCGGAAATTCTTGAACGCCTGCTGGCCCCACTTGAGGAAGCGGTAACGCTCACCATTGCGCTCATATTCAAGCTCGACGTTGCGAGCAAAGGCGCTCGGCGTGCCGAATTCATCGACGATGACCGAGTGGTCAATGACGAGATCGACGGGAACGAGCGGATTGATCTTTTCCGGATTGCCACCGAGAGCCTTGATGCCGTCACGCATGGCGGCAAGGTCAACCACGGCGGGAACGCCGGTAAAGTCCTGCATGAGAACGCGGGCGGGGCGGTAGGCGATTTCAGTTTCGGTCAGGCCCTTGTTGTTCAGCCATTCGGAAACGGCCAGAATGTGCTCCTTGGTGACGGACTGGCCGTCCTCGAAACGCAGCAGGTTTTCCAGGAGAACCTTCATGGAATAGGGCAGCTTGGAAACGCCCTTGAGGCCGTTTGCCTCAGCTTTGGGAAGGCTGAAATAGACATAATCCTTACCATCCACGGTAAGGACGGAACGACATTTGAAACTGTCGAGTGATTTGGGCATGGATAAAAACCCCGCTTACTCTGATAGCCAACACGTGCGTGCGGACACCTATGCACTCATGCACATCAGGATGCGGGTGCGACCATTTCCGCTGTCCGCACGTGAAAATTGCTCCTCGCAATCGTCAAGTCCGGCGCAAGATGATGTTCACGCCGGCCGCTGGCGTGGTTGACACCCATATAGATAATTTCGGAGAAACGTGCCAGACCATCAGGGACCCAAATCGATATTTTTTGTAATCGAGACGATGAAAATCTTAAACGGAACCGCAGCATGGATTTGACGGCGGAAAATCTCGGCGTTCGGCGCGGTGAAGATTTCATATTCATGAATATTTCCTTCAAGTTAAGTGACGGCGAGGCGCTGGTGCTGACCGGTCGAAACGGTTCGGGCAAATCGACTCTTCTGCGCACGGTGGCCGGCCTGCTGCGGCCCGAACAGGGACGGATAAAGATAGCCGGCGAAGAGATAGAGGAGGGCATGCGACCCTCGGAAGCCTGTCACTATCTCGGCCACCGCAATGCGATGAAAACAGAGCTGACCGTTGCTGAAAATCTCGAATTCTGGAAAGACTTCCTCGGTGATTTCTCCGATGGCGCGGGCGTGGCAATTGATGAGGCGGCGGAGATCGTCGGTCTCTCCGGCATTGCCCACCTGCCTTTCGGTTATCTCTCCGCCGGCCAGCAACGGCGTTTTGCCATGGCGAAACTTCTGATCGCCTGGCGGCCGGTATGGATTCTCGACGAACCGACGGCGGCGCTTGATAGAGCTGCGGACGGGATGTTTACCGATCTCGTCAAGAGCCACCTTGGGAAAGGTGGCATCGTTCTGGCTGCGACCCATCAGCCTTTGGGGCTGGAGAATGCACGGGAATTGCGGATGACGGGCTTTGCGGGTGTGGAGGCTTGGGCATGAACGGTTTGCGCGTGCGGCTTACCCCCCTCTGCCCTGCCGGGCATCTCCCCCTCAAGGGGGGAGATCGACTCGTGATGAGCTCTCGCCCATCTGAAAGCTTGAGAATGGAGTGGCGAAATCGCGTCTTGCCGATCTCCCCCCTTGAGGGGGAGATGCCCGGCAGGGCAGAGGGGGGTAAAACCCCAGACGCGGAGCAACCCCAATGACCGCCCTCCTCCTCCGCGACATCAAACTCTCCATCCGTGCCGGCGGCGGTGCCTTGATCGGCGTGCTGTTCTTCATGACCGTTGTTGCCGTCATCCCCTTCGGCGTCGGCCCGGATCTCAACCTGCTCGCCCGCATCGGCCCCGCCATCGTCTGGATCGGCGCGCTTCTGTCCGCCCTTCTCGGCCTTGACCGGCTGTTTCAGGCCGAGCGGGATGACGGTTCGCTGGATCTCATTCTCATGCAGGAAACCCCGCTGGTGCTGACGGTGTTCGTCAAATGCCTGGCGCATTGGGCGGCGACCGGCCTGCCCCTGGTTTTGGCCTCGCCGCTGCTCGGGCTGTTCATGAATATGGACGAGGTGGCAATCGGCGCCGTGATGCTTACCCTTCTCGTCGGCTCGCCGGCCATCACCTTCATCGGTGCGGTGGGTGCGGCGGTGGCCGTCGCGCTGCCGCGTGGCGGCCTTCTGGTCTCCATCCTCGTGCTGCCGCTCGCCATTCCCGTCCTGATCTTCGGGGTTAGCGCCTCCTATGCGGCGGTGCAGGACCCGGCGCCCTTTATGCCGCCTTTCCTCATTCTCTGCGCGATCACGTTATTTTCAGCCGTGACCGGCCCTTTCTTTGCCGCTTTGGCACTGCGCAATGTTATGGATTGATGAAACCGCGCCAGACGATCGCCTGTTGACAGGGATCAATTGCGGGGCGACCATTCTCGGGTTACACAAACGGCATGAACGAGCAGACCTTCACCATCACCAAATTCAGTGATCTCGCCAATCCCACGCGGTTTCTGGCGCTGGCGGCACGCATTCTGCCCTGGCTCGCCGCGCTCACGGCGCTGGTGCTGGCCGCTGGTCTTTATCTCTCCTTCACCACCGAAGGCGATTACCAGCAGGGTTATACCGTGCGCATCATGTATGTGCATGTCCCCTCCGCCTGGCTGGCCATGATGTGTTATTCGGTCATGGCGGTCTCGGCCATCGGAACCCTCGTCTGGCGTCATCCGCTGGCGGATGTCAGCCACAAGGCCGCTGCCCCGATCGGCGCCGCCTTTACGCTGATTGCGCTCATCACCGGCTCGCTCTGGGGCAAACCCATGTGGGGAACCTGGTGGGTGTGGGATGCGCGGCTGACCTCCGTCTTTGTGCTTTTCCTGATGTATCTGGGGCTCATCGCACTCAATCGCGCCATGGACGATCCCTCCAGAGCCGCCCGTGTCAGCGCCGTGCTGATCCTCGTCGGTTTCGTGAACATTCCCATCATCAAGTTTTCGGTCGAATGGTGGAACACGCTGCACCAGCCGGCAAGCGTCATCCGCATGGGCGGCTCCGCCATCGATGCGGAATTTCTCTGGCCGCTTCTGACCATGGCCATCGGTTTCACGCTGCTGTTCTTCACCTTGCATATCGCCGCCATGCGCAATGAAATCTGGCGCCGGCGCGTGGCCGCGCAACGACGGCTTGCCGCGCGCATGGCCAACCGGGAGGGCTGAGGTGATGACACACGCCTTTTATATCGGCATGTCCTATGCGGCGACCGGGCTTGTCGTTCTCTGTCTCATCGCCTGGGTCGTCGTGGACGGTCAGGCGCGCAAACGGGAACTGAAGCAGCTGGAGGCATCCGGCGTGCGCCGCAGGGCAAGAGCCGGTTCAGCAGGTGACGGGCAATGACGCAGGCCAGCCAGAATCAGGATTCCAAAACCAAGACGACTGGCCGCGCCCGTTATGCGCTGGCCCTGCTGCCGCTTCTGCTTTTTGGCGGCTTTGCCCTTGTCGCCGGCAAGATGCTTTATGATCAGGATGTGAACGGGCTGGATATCAGCGCCATCCCGTCAGCGCTTATCGGCACCAAGGCACCGTCGCTGTCGCTGCCGCCGCTGGAAGGCTCGAACCTGCCGGCGCTCACGGATGCCGCCATCAAGGGCAAGCTGACGCTGGTGAACGTCTTCGCCTCCTGGTGCATTCCCTGCCGGCAGGAACACCCGCTGCTTCAGGAACTGGCCAAGGACAGCCGTATCACCGTCGTCGGCATCAACTACAAGGACAAGCAGGACAATGCGCTTCGCTTCCTCGGCGAACTCGGCAATCCCTTTGCCGCGATAGGCGTCGATCCGAACGGCAAGGCGGCAATCGACTGGGGCGTCTATGGCATTCCCGAAAGTTATCTGGTCGGTGCCGATGGCACGATCCTTTACAAGAAGGTCGGTCCTTTCGATGCCCGCAGTGTCGAGCGTGACCTGCTGCCGGCCATCACCGCCGCAGCCGGGAAGTAACGTCAAACCGCAAGGGCGTCACGCCTTGGTAATGACCCTGAGCGAAGGACCTTCGGCAGGCAGACGTATGCCCTCCAGCACCACCTGATCGCGCCCGCCTCGCTTTGCGGCATAGAGACTGTCATCAGCCCGTTTGATGGCATCGTGGATGGAATGATCGCCCCTTGCAACAGCCGAGACACCGAAGCTCGCCGTGATTTGGCTGCTGACACCCCGATTGCGCCAATCGAGCGATGAAAGGTCGACACGCATGCGGCTGGCAAGCTGGCCGGCTTCCGCAGCCGTCTGGCCGGGCACAAACACCACGAATTCCTCACCGCCGAAACGTGCCACCAGCGCATCTTCCGGCGCGTTTCTCCTGAGGAGGTCGGAAAGGCCGATGAGCACGATATCTCCGG
Source organism: Rhizobium rhizogenes (assembly GCF_002005205.3). The sequence continues at coordinate 2,498,779 of NZ_CP019701.2, forward strand.
CGGCATGGCCATACACATCATTGATGTGTTTGAAATGGTCTATGTCACAGGCAATGATCGCACCTTCGGGTGTATCGTTGCGGAAATCGGGAACGCGCCGGTCGAAGCCGCGGCGGTTCAGCACATCCGTCAGCGGATCATGTTCCGCCGCGTGCATGTGACGGTCAACGGTAACGGAAATCTGGCTCGCAAGCACAGACAGCGCGAGCAGGAAGCCGAATATGCTCGCCGCAAGCTGCATATAGAAGGCGTAATCCGACTCGAAGAATTCACTCAACTCGATCATCGAGCCAGTCGGCGTCATCACGAGCAGCATGACGATACGCACCAGTGTCTCCAGCACAACGAGCGATGCAATCAACACCATCAGCCTGTCGGCGAGTGCGACGGGCCGCTTGCGCACGAGCCAGACCGGAAAAGCAAGCAGCAGCGCGCAGACAAGATCACCGATGACGAGTTCGCGCTTCAGATCCGGCGTGACGAAGACATGGAATGCAACCAGCACCACCGCGACAACCACGGCCGATAGCCGAACCGTGGTATAAAGCGGCCGCTGGAAATGGGTGAGCAGCGCATGGCCATAGAGGAAGAAGGCGGAGAAGAACAGCAGGTTCGAAAGGATCGCCTGAATCTCGAAGGGCAGGCCGCCGAGCACGAGAGGCGTTGCAAAACCGAAAGCCGCCGAAAGATATCCGATACCCCAGTAGCGTGCCGAAGCGTGACCGATCCTCTGCAGGAACAGGAACACCACACCAAAGGTCAGCATGATGAAGGGGAGAAGATAGGCGAAGTTATCTTGCAATGGGTTCTGCCGGAGGGAGAGACAAGCCTTTGAAGCCGGACGTTACCGCAATGCCATTAAGAAAACCTGCATATATTGCGCGGTTTTCGCGCCTTTCGGGCCGGAATCCCCACGAACCCGTTCACATTTGCGGGAGCGCGTTCTGCCATTCCTTGATCGCTTCCACGGGCCAGACCAGCATCACCACGTTCAGCGTCAGATTATCGCGGATCAGCCAGCCGGTGAAGATTTCAAAGAAGATGGCGATCAAGACCGTCAGCCACACCGGCACGCGGGCGGCGAAGAGGAAACCCAGCACCATGAAAACCGTATCCATCGCCGAGTTCAGGATGCTGTCGCCGGTATAGCCCAGCGCCATGGTCGCGGTGCGGTAACGATCGATGATAAGGGGCGAGTTTTCAAGGATTTCCCATGCCGCCTCCACCAGAACCGCGAGAGAAAGGCGCATGGAAAGCGGCTTGTTGCGGAACAGCAGCCAGGCAAACCAGTAAAACAGGAAACCGTGAATGATATGCGAGGGCGTATACCAGTCGGCCAGATGCTGGGAATTGCCCGGCGTGTTCACGCCCGGCTCGAACAGCTTCACATAACCGCATTCACAGATCGGAATACGGCCCATGGCATAAAGGATGGCAATCTGCAGGAGAAGCAGCCCGGCGGCCACGCCGAACCATTTGAGCGAACGCGAACGGGAAGCCGACATCTCCGCAACTGTCATTTTTCGTCCTTGTTGAGCGGTTCGAGCGAATGGCGCATGACGAGCGGCATCTGCGCCATGGTGAAGATGATGGTGATCGGCATCGTGCCCCACACCTTGAAGGCAACCCAGGTGTCGGTGGTGAACATGCGCCACACCACCTCGTTCAGCACCGCAAGAAAGAGGAAAAACACGCCCCAGCGCAGCGTCAGCTTGCGCCAGCCCTCATCCGTCAGCCTGAAGGCCGAATTGAAGACATAACCGAGCAGCGATTGGCCGAAGAACAGCCCGCCCAACAGAATGACACCAAACAGCGTGTTGACGATGGTCGGCTTCATCTTGATGAAGGTGTCGTTCTGCAGCCACAGCGTCAGCGCGCCGAACACGAAGACCACGATGCCTGATATCAGCGGCATGATCGGCAATTTGCGCGTCAGCACCCATGAAACGGACAGTGCAACAGCCGTCGCGATCATGAACAGGCCGGTGGCGATGAAGATCGGTCCGCCGAACTCCGTCAGCACGGGAAAGGTGGAGGCCAGCCATTCACCGCGGGAATTGGCGAAGAAGAACACCATGAGCGGACCAAGCTCGAGCACGAACTTCAGGAGCGGGCTGATTTCCGCCACCATCTTTTCGCTTTCCTTGGAATTGCTTTCGATATCCATACTCAAACTCCCGCAATGGCCTTGGCGAAATCTTCCGCCTCGAAGGGCTCCAGATCATCCACACCTTCACCCACACCGATGAAATAGACCGGCAGCTTGTGTTTGGCAGCGATGGCGACGAGGATACCGCCCCGCGCCGTGCCATCCAATTTTGTCATAATCAGGCCCGAAACCCCCGCGACATTGCGGAATATTTCCACCTGGTTCATGGCGTTCTGCCCCGTCGTCGCATCCAGCGTCTGCAACACGGTATGCGGCGCATCCGGATCGAGCTTGCCGAGCACGCGCACGATCTTTTCCAGCTCCGCCATCAGTTCCGTCTTGTTCTGCAGACGGCCGGCCGTATCGATGATGAGAACGTCGCTTTTCTGCGCCCGCGCCTGCTCATAGGCGTCATAAGCCAGACCCGAGGCATCCGCGCCGAGCTTGGTGCCGATGAATTGCGAACCGGTGCGATCGGCCCAGATCTTGAGCTGCTCGATCGCCGCGGCGCGGAACGTATCGCCCGCCGCCAGCATCACCTTGAGGCCCGAGCCCGAGAGCTTGGCGGCAAGCTTGCCGATGGTCGTCGTCTTGCCGGTGCCGTTCACGCCGACGACGAGAATGACATGCGGCTTGTGCGAAAGATCAAGCTCCAGCGGCTTGGCCACAGGCTTCAGGACCTTGGTGATCTCGCCCGCCATGATGCGCGCCACATCCTCGCCGCTCACATCCTTGCCATAACGTTCCGAAGACAGGGCGCCGGTGATACGCATGGCGGTCTCGACGCCGAGGTCGGACTGGATGAGCAGATCTTCCAGCTCATCAAGCGTGTCCTCGTCCAGCTTGCGCTTGGTGAAAAGCGCCGAAATCTGCGTGGTCAGCTGCGACGACGTGCGGGCGAGCCCGGCCCGCAGGCGCTGAAACCAGCTGAGCTTCGGTTGCGGTGCTTCGGCGACAGGCTCTTCACGCTCGCTTGCTGATGAAAAGCCCTTCGGCAAAGCCTGCGGCACGACAGGGAGCTCGGCTGCATCTGCCGACTCCGCCTCATCGAGCAGCGCATCCATCGCATCAGCATCAAGCACGGCTTCCGGCAAAGGCTCGGCCTGCTCTTCGGCAGCGGCTTCCGCCTGCAACAGCGACAGCGGCACCACACCCATGTCGCCGGAAAGCTCGGCACCGGGCAGAAGCGGTGCGTCCTCTTCGTCTTCTTCTTCGGAAAGGACCGCATCCAACGTCTCGTCCGGCGCCGGTCCGCCCGCTGTCTCCATCTCCAGTTCGGAAACGGGATCCTCATCGACAGGGTTATGCGCTTCGGCCTCGCTCAGTGCCGCTTCGAAGGAGGCGTTTTCATTGCCACGCTCGGGCGCGGCGTCCTCTTGCGGCCGCTCGTCCGTTTCGGCCTTGTCCTTGCCGAACGAAAAGACTTTTTTGATGAAGCCGAGGGCCATGGTCGTTCCCGTGTCTTTTCTCTTGTGCCGCCTCAGGCCGCGTCCGCCGCCAGAAGCTTCATGTTCAGATGTTTGCCGTTGTGGCCGGTAATCGCAACCTGCGCAAGAGTGCGCGGGAGAAGATCAGGCGCCTCCACCAGCGTGAAATTGTTCGTATGGGCAAAACCGTTGTTTTCCACGAGGATCGTCTGCACCGAACCGACCATACCTTGCAGATGCGTGAGCCTCAGAGCCTCACCGCGGGCACGGAGCCTTGCCGCCCGCTCCTTCACCAGTACCCGGTCGAGCTGCGGCATGCGGGCCGCCGGCGTGCCGGCACGCGGGCTGTAGGGAAACACATGCAGGCTGGAAATGCCGCATTCTTCCGCAAGTGTGGCGGCATTTTCGAACATCTCCTCCGTCTCGGTCGGGAAACCGGCGATCATATCCGCCCCGAAGGCGATATCCGGCCGAAGCGACCGCACGTCGCGACAGAAACGAATGGCATCGGCCCGTGAATGGCGGCGTTTCATGCGTTTCAGGATCATGTCGTCACCATGCTGAAGAGAGAGATGCAGATGCGGCATGAAACGCGGCTCATCGGCAATCAGATCCATCAGATGGTGGTCGGCCTCGATACTGTCGATCGAGGAAAGGCGCAGGCGTAGAATATCAGGCACCTGCTTCAGCAATGTCTTGCCGAGGTAACCGAGGGAAGGTTCGCCGGGCAAGTCCGCGCCATAGCTCGTGGCATCCACGCCGGTCAGCACGATTTCGCGATAGCCGCTTTCCGTCAGCCTGCGCGCCTGATCCACCACCGCACCCATCGGCACGGAGCGGGAATTACCGCGCCCATAGGGAATGATGCAGAAGGTGCAGCGATGATCGCAGCCATTCTGCACCTGAATGAAGGCGCGCACATGCCCGTCAATGTGCTTGACCATCTGCGGCGCGGTCGCCTTGATGCTCATGATGTCGTTGACGCGCAGCTTTTCTTCCGCCGAGACGCCAAAATCGGGCAGCGCACGATAGGAAGTGCTTTTCAGCTTTTCCTCATTGCCCAGCACCGCATCCACCTCGGGCATTTCGGCAAAGGTCTGTTTCTCGGTCTGGGCGGCGCAGCCGGTGACGATGATGCGCGCATGCGGATTGTCGCGCCGTGCACGGCGGATGGCCTGACGTGCCTGACGCACCGCCTCGCCCGTCACGGCGCAGGTATTGACCAGCACGGCATTGTTGAGCCCGGCCTTTTCGGCCTCCGCCCGCATCACTTCCGATTCATAGGTGTTGAGACGACAGCCGAAGGTTATGACCTCGACGCCGCTCATACGGCCCCCCGCTCGACCGCATCGCGCGCCCAGGCGCCGGTGACTGGATCGACGGAACCCGACCATTCCCATTCGGCCGGGCCGGTCATGATGACGTGATTGTCCTCGCGCCAGTCGATGGTCAGCGGCACACGGATGGGGCTGGAGGCGACATCGATCGTGACCTTCCGGCCTGTACGCCCCGTGCGGGCGGCGGAAACGGCTGAAGCGCAGGCGGCAGAACCGCAGGCGAGCGTCAGCCCGGCGCCGCGTTCCCAGGTGCGGGTGCGCAGCGCGCTGTCGGAAATCACCTGCGCCAGCGTGATATTGGCCTTTTCCGGAAACATCGGGTGATTTTCGAGCAGAGGTCCGAAACGTTCGAGATCGAACTCCATCGGATCGCGGTCCACCCAGAAAATCGCATGCGGGTTGCCCATGGACATGACGGCGGGCGAATGCAGGATCGGTGCATCGATCGGCCCGATCTGCAATTCGATGCGGCTGGTATCGTGGAATTCCTCCGAAAGCGGAATATCGCTCCAGCGGAAACGCGGCAGGCCCATATCGACCGATATCATGCCGTCTTCATGCTCGACGGCATTCAGAATGCCCGCCACCGTCTGGAAGGTGAAGCTGGTCTTGCCGGTTTCGGAAGCCAGCGCCTGCACCACGCAGCGTGTGCCATTGCCGCAGGCCTGCGCCTTCGTGCCATCACAATTGAGGATGTCGATAAAGGCATCCGTGCCACTGACACGCGGATCGTGGATGGCCATGATCTGGTCGAACTGTGTGGCAGCATCGGCGTTCAGCGCAATCGCCGCCGCCGGCGTGACCATATCCTTACGGCCGCGCATGTCGATAACGAGGATCTTGTTGCCAAGCCCGTTCATCTTCGCAAATTCGACCGTATCCGCCATCGCCTTGAACCTGAAAACCATCTGAAATTGGATTGCACACGGGATTTGTCCCGCGCTTTCGCCCTATATGGCGGAAAGGACAGTAAATTACCAGACTGTTGCGACGCAAACGGGGCAGCGGCTCAGGCGGAAGGCACGTCGAAAACCTCGCCGGGGCGCATCGGCCGGAAACGGCTCTCGTCCACTCCCTGCTCGGTCAATGCGACCTTGAGTGCCGCAAGCGGCGCATCCACCGCCTCATCGGTGAGCTGCACCGTGCCCCAGTGATGGCCGCAGACATGCGCCGCGCCGCAAAGCCTCATGCCCTCCACGGCTTCCGCCGGGTTCTGGTGCTGGCCCTTCATGAACCAGCGCGGTTCGTAAGCACCGAAAGGCAGGTTGGCGAGGCGGAAATCACCATGCTTCTTGCGTGCGGCGTGATAGTTGAGGCCCTCGTGGAAGCCGGTATCGCCTATATGGTAGATTTTACCGCCCGGTGTTTCGATGACGAAGGCAGCCCAGAGCGCCATACGCCTGTCGTTAAGACCACGGGCCGACCAATGGTGGCACGGTTCGAAATGAATTTTCACCGAACCTGTCTCCACCACATCGCCCCAGTCGCCCACCTTGATACGCGCGGCCTCGACACCGGTGCGGATGATGGCATCATTGCCGAGCGGCGTGATGAAAAGCGGCTTGTGCGCCACATGCAGGCGCTTCAGCGTCTCCATGTCCAGATGGTCGTAGTGATTGTGCGTCAGCAGCACCAGATCGATGGGCGGCAGGTCCTCAAAACGGATGCCGGGCGGATTGACCCGCTTGGGACCCGCGAAGCTGAACGGGCTGGTGCGCTGCGACCACACCGGATCGATGAGAATATTCAGACCCGCCGTCTGGATAAGGAAGGAGGCATGGCCGACGAAGGTGACGCGCATATCCCTGCCTTCGATCCGGGCTTCCGGTTTTGCAAAGGGAAAAGGGCTCGGATAACTTTCCGGCCATGTGGCGCGCTCGCCATTGAAGCGCCACTTCAAAAGGCCCATGAAATTGCCGGGCGGCGAACCGCCGGGATTGAAGAAACGCACCCCGTCGAAATGATCGGAGATCGGGCCGCTATAATAGGCGCTGGCGTTCGAACGGCGGGCATAGAGGCCGCCGCCCGCCAGAGCGAGCAGACCAAGAGCGGAAAAACGAAAGAAGTTTCGACGTTTCATGACAAAGGTATAGGAAGCGGAATGGCGCCGTTCAAGCGCCGCCAATCGCGGCTTGCGGCCAATCACGCAAAGATGAAATGCAGGCTTTGCCGGCCACAAACCGGCATCGCCTTGACTTTTCCCGCACTTTCCTGTTTATCCCGCCCATCAGCTGGCAGTTTCATGACTCCAAGCCGCCGACCGGGACCCGCAAAGGTATAAAGAGATCCCGGAGGTCAACACCCGACAGCGCGATGCGCCCTCGGGTGCTTTTTGGCTTTGCGTCTTGTTTTTGCCAGCAAAAGCACCGACGTTTCGGAAACCCCGGAACGAAGAAGGAAGAAACGATGTTTGAAAACCTCCAGGACCGCCTTGGTTCCATTCTGAATGGACTGACCGGCCGTGGCGCGCTGACGGAAGCCGATGTTGCTGCCGCCCTGCGCGAGGTTCGCCGTGCGCTTTTGGAAGCGGACGTGGCGCTGGAAGTCGTGCGTTCCTTCACCGACAGGGTGCGTGAAAAGGCCGTTGGTGCCGCCGTCCTGAAGTCCATCAAGCCTGGCCAGATGGTCGTCAAGATCGTACATGACGAGCTTGTCGAAATGCTCGGCACCGAAGGCGTCTCCATCGACCTCAACGCCCCCGCCCCCGTCGTCATCATGATGGTGGGTCTGCAGGGCTCGGGCAAGACCACGACCACCGGCAAGATCGCCAAGCGCCTGACCGACCGCGAGAAGAAGAAGGTGCTGATGGCATCTCTCGACACGCGTCGTCCGGCCGCACAGGAACAGCTTCGCCAGCTGGGCGTCCAGACCGGCGTCGACACGCTGCCGGTCATCGCCGGCCAGTCGCCGACCGATATCGCCGCACGCGCGGTGCAGGCGGCAAAGCTTGGCGGCCATGACGTCGTCATTCTCGATACCGCCGGCCGCACCCATATCGACGAACCCTTGATGCTGGAAATGGCCGACATCAAGAAGAAGTCCAACCCGCATGAAATCCTGCTGGTGGCGGATTCGCTGACCGGTCAGGACGCCGTCAATCTGGCGCGCAATTTCGATGAGCGCGTCGGCATCACCGGTCTCGTGCTCACCCGTATGGATGGTGACGGTCGCGGCGGTGCGGCGCTGTCCATGCGTGCCGTCACCGGCAAGCCGATCAAGCTGATCGGTATCGGCGAGCGCATGAACGAACTCGACGAGTTCCATCCGCGCCGTATCGCCGACCGTATTCTCGGCATGGGCGACATCGTTTCGCTGGTCGAAAAGGCCGCCGAAAACATCGATGCGGAAAAAGCCCGCGCCATGGCCGAGAAGATGGCCAAGGGCAAGTTCGACCTCAACGATCTCGCCGATCAGCTTGGCCAGATGAAGAAGATGGGCGGCATGGGCGGCATCATGGGGCTGATGCCCGGCATGGCCGGCATGAAGGACAAGATGGCTTCGGCCGGCATGAACGACAAGATGTTCGACCGCCAGATCGCCATCATCTCGTCCATGACCAAGGCCGAGCGCGCCAACCCGGATATTCTGAAACACAGCCGCAAGAAGCGCATCGCCGCCGGTTCCGGCACGGATGCCGCCGAAATCAACAAGCTCCTGAAAATGCATCGCGGCATGGCCGACATGATGAAGGCGATGGGCGGCAAGGGCAAAGGCGGCATCATGAAGCAGATGATGGGCGGCCTTGCCGGCAAGATGGGTCTTGGCGGCATGGGGGGCGGCATGCCCGATCTGTCGAACATCGATCCGAAGCAGCTCGAGGCGCTCCAGAAGCAGGCGGAAGCAGCCGGTCTCGGCAAGCCGGGCGCCATGCCCGGTCTTGGTGGCATGCCGGGTGGTTTGCCGGGTCTCGGCGGAGCCAAGCTGCCGGGTCTCGGCGGCATGCCGGGCCTGCCCGGCTTTCCGAAAAAGAAGTGAGGGGGACACCAGTGAACAATGCAGAGGTGAAAGCCCAGCTTTCCGAATATCGCCAGTCGATCGACAATATCGATGCCGCACTGGTTCACATTCTTGCCGAACGTTTCCGCTGTACCAAGGCGGTGGGCGTGCTGAAGGCAAAGTACAATTTGCCGCCGGCCGACCCGGCGCGCGAGGAATACCAGATCGAACGCCTTCGCCGTCTGGCGAAGGACGCCAATCTGGACCCGGATTTCGCCGAGAAGTTCCTGAACTTCATCATCAAGGAAGTCATCCGGCATCATGAAGCAATCGCCGCCGAACATGGCGGTAACGAAAAGACCGCCTGAACGGCGGACAAGCCATCCTAAGGAGTAAATGACATGGCACTTAAAATTCGTCTCGCACGCGGTGGTTCCAAGAAGCGCCCGTATTACCAGATCGTCGTTGCAGACGCCCGTTCGCCCCGCGACGGCCGTTTCCTCGAGAAGGTCGGTTCCTGGAACCCGATGCTCGGCAAGGACAACCCGCAGCGCGTTGAGCTGAAGGCTGACCTCATCAAGGAATGGATCGCCAAGGGCGCACAGCCGACCGACCGCGTTCTGCGCTTCCTCGCCGAAGCCGGCCTTGCCGAGCGCGCCGCTCGCAGCAACCCGGAAAAGGCAAAGCCGGGCAAGCGCGCTCTCGAGCGTATCGCTGAAAAGAAGCAGAAGGCTGAAGATGCAGCCGCTGCTGCTGCGGAAGCCTCTGCTGCAGAATAATCTGCACGGAAACTTTTGAGGAACGGGTGGCGTGGTTTTCCATGCCGCCCGTTTTTTGTTTATTTTGGCGTCAACAAACCTTAAAGCTGACGCAACCAACACCAGAAGACGGACGGCCCGATGGCAAAGCTGGAAAACCCGGTACTCATGGCAAAAATCGGCGGCGCGCAGGGCCTGCGCGGCGAAGTCCGTGTCAGCACCTATACGGGCGATCCCCTGGCGCTCGGCGACTATGGCAATCTTGTCACTGCCGATGGCCGGGTCTTCGAAATTCTGGAATTGCGCGAAGGCAAGAATGTCGTCGTCGTCCGTTTCCGGGGCATCAATGACCGCAATGCGGCCGAGAGCCTGAACGGGCTGGAACTCTTCATCGAACGCGACAATCTGCCGGATGACGAACTTGACGATGACGAGTTTTATTATGCCGATCTGGAAGGGCTGGAAGCCGTTGACGCCGAGGGCAAAAGCTACGGTGCCGTCAGCGCCGTCTATGATTTCGGCGCCGGCGATCTGCTGGAACTGAAAGGTGCCGGCCGTCGTCCCGCCCTCATCCCCTTTTCGGAGGCGGCCGTGCTTGAGATCGATCTGGAAGCCGGGCGCATTCTCATCGATCCGATGGCCGCCGGCCTGATCGACAATCCCGACGACAAGGACGAAACCGGCGTATCGCCGTTCGGCAAGAAATAATCCATGACCTTCAAGGCGACCGTGCTGACGCTCTACCCGGAAATGTTTCCGGGGCATCTCCAATATTCACTGGCTGGCAAGGCGCTGGAGCGGGGGCAATGGTCGCTGGAGGCTGTGCAGATCCGCGAATTCGCCACCGACAGGCACCGAAGCGTCGATGACACGCCGGCAGGCGGCGGCGCTGGCATGGTCCTGAAGCCCGATGTTCTGGCTGCGGCCATCGACCATGTTTCGGATGGCGATACGCGGCCCCGTCTCCTTATGAGCCCACGCGGCAAACCACTATCGCAGAACCGTGTGCGTGAACTCGCAGCCGGGGAAGGCGCGATCATCGTCTGCGGCCGTTTCGAAGGTGTCGACCAGCGCGTCATCGAGGCACGCGGGCTGGAGGAAGTGTCGATCGGCGATTACATTCTCTCCGGCGGTGAGCCGGCGGCGCTGACGCTTCTTGACGCCGTCGTCCGCATCCTGCCGGGCGTCATGGGCAACGATCTTTCCGGCGTGCATGAGAGCTTCGAGGGCGGGTTGCTGGAACATCCGCACTATACCCGCCCGCAGATCTGGGAAGGCCGCGATATTCCCGCCGTCCTCACCTCCGGCAACCACGCCGTCATCGACAGGTGGCGTCACGAACAGGCGCTGAAGCTGACGCATGAAAGACGCCCGGACCTTCTGGTAAAGGCTCAGGCCGAAACGAAATAATAGGCCGTCAGCACCAGCCCGACGGCGATCACCAGCCAGCGGATGATCCACTGCGGCACCCGCCGTGCCGTATGCACGCCCGCATAACCGCCAAGTGCGGCCGCAGGGAACATGATGAGCGCCGCCCACCAGGAAACGACACCGCCGCCGACGAAGATCGTGATTGCGATGACGGCGATCACGACGGACAAGAGGTTCTTCAGCGCATTCAGATGATGATAGCTGCCGCCCGAGGTTATTCCGAGGATGGCCAGCATCATGATGCCCATGCCGGCACCGAAAAACCCGCCATAGACGGAAGCGAGACCCTGAAAGACGAGGCTCTGCAGATTGCCGGGCGAACGTTCGGCGCTCGCTTTCGGCCGCAGCCACGGGCCGGCAGCGAAAACGGCGGTTGCAGCGAGAAGCAGCCACGGCACGAGCTGGCGGAAGGAGGGATTGTCGAGCGACAAAAGCAGAAGCGATCCGGCCAGCCCGCCGACGATTGAAACGCCCGACAGAAGGATCGCCTCGCGCCAATGGGCGCGGATTTCCGGCCCGTAGGCGATGACGGAGGTGATGTAACCCGGAAACTGCACGATGGCGGACGTGGCGTTGGCGACGATGGGTGGCAGGCCAGCCAGCGTCATCGCTCCGAAGGTCAGGAAAGTGCCGCCACCGGCGATCGCATTGACGACACCCGACAGAAAGCCGGTGACAAACAGCATGAGAATAATGAATATGGACATGGCCCCTCCCAAGGTTCCCATGCCATATCCGCCAGCGCGCCGCTTCGCAACTGCCGGAACGCGGCGCGTAATTGATAAAATATTGTCATGAAAGGGATGACAAACGGCGCATCCTCGTGTATGTGCCCGCGTGGAAATGGGAAATATCCCAACCGAAAGCAAAGAATGGCGAACCCGCTCCTGCCGAAAGGCATGGTCTGAAGGCATTGACCGACAGACGAAACGTTGAGCGCTCTGGCTGTTTCAGAAGAAATCAGAGGTTAACATGACCAATATCATTCAGCAGCTGGAAGCCGAACAGGCCGCCAAGATCGAAGCAAAGCGCACCCTGCCCGAGTTTTCTCCGGGCGACACCCTGCGCGTCAACGTTCGCGTGACGGAAGGTAACCGTACCCGCGTTCAGGCTTACGAAGGCGTTTGCATCGCCCGTTCCGGCGGTGGCCTTTCCGAAAGCTTCACCGTTCGCAAGATCTCCTACGGCGAAGGCGTCGAGCGCGTATTCCCGATCTACTCCCCGCTGGTCGAAGGCGTTGAAGTCGTTCGCCGCGGTAAGGTTCGCCGCGCAAAGCTCTACTACCTGCGCGACCGTCGCGGCAAGGCTGCCCGTATCGTTGAAAACACCGGTACGCGCGCGCGCAAGCTGAACGAGTCCGAGCGTCAGGCACTGGCCGACGAAAAGGCACGTCTGGAAGCCGAAAAGGTAGCAGCAGCACAGGCTCTCGCCGCCGAGAAGGCAGCAGCCGAAGCCGCAGAAGCCAAGGCAGCGGAAGAAGCAGCAAAGGCTGCGGAAGCCACAGCGGAATAAGATTCCCGTTTCAATGGATTTACGGGAAAGGCGGTCTTCGGACCGCCTTTTTTGTTGTGCCGACATGACTTGCCCTCACCCCGGCAAGCGTGCATTTTCAGGAAAATCGTTTCCGGAGGCCTCCATGATCGCCAGACGTCCGCTTCTCGCCGCCTTTGCCGCCCTGGCCATGGCGCCCGCTTTTGCCAGCGCCGCCGATCTGCCGGACCTGAAGGGAAGAACCGTCGTTGTGGTTACGGAAAACGCCTATCCGCCGCTGCAATTCATCGACCCCAAATCCGGCGAGGCCATCGGCTGGGAATATGACGCGATGAAAGAAATCGCGCGAAGGCTGAATTTCAAGCTGGAATATCAGAACATCTCCTGGGATGCGATGATCCAGGCCGTGTCGGCCGGCCAATACGACATCGGCATGACCGGCATCAGCATCAAGGACGACCGCAAGGAGAAGGTGGATTTCTCCGCACCCTATATGCGCTCGGAGATGTTCATGCTGGTACGGGCCGACGAGACCCGCTTCACGGATGCGAAGAGTTTCGCCGCCTTCGAGAAAGGCCTGGTCGGCGCACAGGCCGGCACGACGCCCTTCTACACTGCCGTTTACGATGTTCTCGATGGTAATGAACAGAACCCGCGCCTGCGGCTGATGGAAACCTTCGGTGCCAGCGTCCAGGCATTGAAGACCGGCGATGTCGATCTGGTGCTGACCGACGGCGTTGCCGGCAAGGGTTATGTCGATGCCTCGAACGGCACGCTGAAACTGATCGGCGAGCCATTGGGCGGAGATGATTTCGGCTTCATCTTCAAGAAGGGCTCCGATCTCGTTGCCCCGGTCAATGCCGCAATTGCGGCACTGAAGGCGGACGGAACCTTTACCGCCCTCGATAAGAAATGGTTCCTCGACTACAAGCTCGGCGAATGACGCTGCACGGCGCTCCTCCGCGACGGCCCGCATCGGGCGGTGGGAATGAAGACTTCCCTTGGTGGCTGGCGGCGATCATCTTGATCGGCATCGCCCTTGCACTGGTAATCGCCGTCAACGGCATCTACGCCCAAGTTTTCAGCACCGTCGCCAAGGGTATCGGCATCACTATTTCCGTAACCCTGACCGCTTTCGCGCTGGCCGCGCTGTTCGGTCTGGCCATTGCGCTGATCGGCATGTCCGACAATGTCGTTTTGCGGCAGATGGCGCGATTTTATGTCGAGGTCGTTCGCGGCATACCGGTCATCGTCCTATTGTTTTACGTCGCCTTCGTCGGCACACCGGCGCTGGTGGCGTTCTACAATTGGCTGACTTTGCCGCTTGCCGCCAATGGCTGGCTGGAACCGCTGATGGTTCGCGACGTATCGCTGACATGGAGGGCGATCATCGCGCTGACGATCGGTTATGCCGCCTTCATCGCGGAAATCTTTCGCGCCGGCATACAGGCCGTTCCGGAGGGGCAGATCGAGGCGGCGAAGGCACTGGGTTTCAGCCGCTACCGGCGTTTCAGGCTCATCATCCTGCCACAGGCGATCCGGACGATCTTTCCGCCGCTTTCCAACGATTTCGTTGCCATGGTGAAAGACAGTTCGCTCGTCTCGGTGCTTGGTGTCACCGACATTACCCAGATGGGGAAAGTCTATGCGGCCGGTTCTTTCCGGTTTTTCGAAACCTATTCCATCGTCGCCTATATCTACCTGATCCTGACCATTGGTCTGTCGCTGATGCTGCGGCGGATCGAGAAGGCGATGCGCTCAAAACGCGGATAAGGAAAGGGCGACAGCCGGCGGAACCGGCTGTCGGATTGGTAAAGGTCAAGCGGCCCCGGCCGGATTGCCCATCCTGCGGGTGGCGATGATGACCAGCACGCCCGCAAGCGCAAGGCAGAAGGCAAGGAAGAACATCGGCGCAATGGTGCTGCCGGTCTGATCCTTGATCCATGGCACCACATTCTGCGCCACGAAACCACCCAGATTGCCGACGGAGTTGATGGCGGCAATACCTGCGGCCGCACCCGCTCCCTTGAGGAAGCGGCCGGGCAGGCTCCAGAACACCGGCTGGCCGGCAAAGATGCCGGCGGCGGCAACGCACAGGAAGGCGAACTGCAGAACGGGATCGCTGAGCAGCGCCGACATCAGCAGGCAGAAGGCGCCCACGAAGGCGGGGCCGACGATATAGGGCGTCTTGTTCTTTGCCTTGTCGGCGGCCAAAGGCACGACGAACAGGGCAATAGCCACGATCACCCAAGGGATGATGTTGATGAAGCCATTGGCGGTGTTGGAAACGCCGAAGCTCTTCACGATCGTCGGAAGCCAGTAGCTGAGACCATAGGCTGCCAGCGGAAAACCGACATAGCAAAGCGCCATGAACAGGACACGCGGATTGATCAGCGCCTTGAAGCCGTCTTCCGCATGTTCTTCCATGCCCTTGTTTTCTTCAGCCAGACGGTTCTTCAGCCAGTCCTTCTCGTCCTGTGTCAGGAATTTCGCCTTTTCGGGCGTATCATCCAGATAAAAGAAGGTGACGACACCGGCGATGACGGCAGGAATACCCGTTGCCAGGAACACCCATTCCCAGCCAGCATAACCGAGGAAACCATCGAGATCGAGCAGCATGCCGCCGAGCGGCGCGCCGATAGCATTGGCAAGCGCGCTGAAAATCATGAACAGGCCGATCATGCGGCCGCGATAATCACGCGGGAACCAGAGCGTCATCAGGAACAATACACCGGGGAAGAAACCCGCTTCGCAAAGCCCGAGCAGGAAGCGCAGGATGTAAAACATCGTGGCGTTCTGCGTGTAGGCAAGCGCGATGGTAACGGCGCCCCAGGAAACCAGAATGCGGGCGAACCATTTGCTGGCGCCGAAACGGTTGAGGAACAGATTGCTCGGCACTTCGAAGATGAAGTAGCCGATGAAGAACAGCGAGGCGCCAAGACCGTAGGCATATTCGCTAAGGCTCAGCGCATCGACCATCTGCAGCTTGGCATAGCTGACATTCTGGCGGTCGATATAGGCGATGAGATAAAGAAGGCCAAGAAACGGCATCAGCCGCCAGGTGATCTTCGAGATAAGGGCCTTTTCGGATACCATATGCTTTCCCTCCCTTCGATTGCTCGTCGAAATGCAAATGATAAGGGGACCCATCTATATGTGCATCGCAAAATACGCAAGTTGCACTGCATCATAACCATTGGGAACCGCCACGAGGCGGGGCCGTAACGGGCCTTCGGCCATGATGCGGTGCATATAGAAAATGCCGAACCATCGGCTTCCCGTCGGTACGCATTCATATTGCCGTAAAACCGGCGATCTGCTATGAAAGCTGCCATGGGATCTAAATTCGGATGTCTCGCGCAGAATGTTTATGTGCTGCAGGACCACAAGCGTCTGCCGGCACGGTTCTTTGCGCGCGTTTCCGGGGCGCTCACCAGCCGACTTAGGCTCGCCTGACAGCACCCGCTGTCCACCGCCTTATTGAACCCTGATTATCCTTTTCCATGACAAGGCATAGAGCCATGAGCGCACCCCGCACTTTGTATGATAAAATCTGGGACGACCATGTCGTCAATCGTGACCCGGACGGAACCTGTCTTCTCTACATCGACCGTCACCTCGTCCATGAGGTGACGAGCCCGCAGGCCTTCGAAGGGCTGCGCATGGCCGGTCGCCCCGTGCATTCGCCGACCCGCACGCTCGCCGTGGTCGACCATAACGTTCCGACCACCGCCGACCGGCTGGAAGGCATCAAGAACGAGGAAAGCCGCATTCAGGTGGAAGCGCTTGCGCAGAACGCCAAGGATTTCGGCGTCGAATATTATTCCGAGCGCGACAAACGCCAGGGCATCGTTCATATCGTCGGCCCCGAACAGGGCTTCACCCTGCCGGGCATGACGATCGTCTGCGGCGACAGCCACACCTCCACCCATGGCGCTTTCGGTGCGCTCGCACACGGTATCGGCACTTCGGAAGTGGAGCATGTTCTGGCCACCCAGACACTGATCCAGAAAAAGGCCAAGAACATGCTGGTGCGTGTCGACGGCAAAATTCCTGATGGCGTCACCGCAAAAGACATCATCCTCGCCATTATCGGCGAGATCGGCACGGCGGGCGGCACCGGCCACGTGATCGAATTTGCCGGCGAGGCGATCCGTTCGCTTTCCATGGAAGGCCGCATGACGGTCTGCAACATGACCATCGAGGGCGGCGCCCGCGCCGGTCTGATCGCGCCTGATGAGACCACCTTCGATTACATCAAGGACAAACCGCGCTCGCCGAAGGGCGAAACGCTGGAACAGGCCATCGCCTACTGGAAAACGCTGAAATCCGACGAAGGCGCCCATTACGACAAGGTTGTCATTCTCGATGCAGCCAACCTGCCCCCCATCGTCTCCTGGGGCTCGTCTCCGGAAGACGTGACCTCCGTCGAAGGCATTGTTCCCAATCCCGATGATATCGAGGAGGAAAACAAGCGCGCCTCCAAGTGGCGTGCGCTTGACTATATGGGCCTGAAGCCCGGCACACGCATCACCGATATCGCCATTGACCGCGTCTTCATCGGCTCCTGCACCAACGGCCGCATCGAGGATTTGCGCGCGGCGGCGAAGATCGTCGATGGCCGCAAGGTGGCCTCCACCGTTTCGGCCATGATCGTGCCCGGCTCCGGTCTCGTGAAGGAACAGGCGGAAAAGGAAGGTCTGGACAAGATTTTCCTCGACGCCGGTTTCGAATGGCGCGAACCGGGCTGCTCCATGTGCCTTGCCATGAATGACGACCGCCTGAAGCCCGGCGAACGCTGCGCCTCCACCTCGAATCGCAATTTCGAGGGCCGTCAGGGCTACAAGAGCCGCACCCACCTCGTCTCCCCCGCAATGGCGGCGGCGGCGGCAATCGCCGGTCACTTCGTCGACGTTCGCGAATGGCAATAAAACCCTGAGACCATCTTTTCAGCAAAGCCACCCGTCCCACGCAGGGGCGGGTGGCTTTTATTATACCCCCTGCAAACGCCGTTCCGGCTGCGTGCCGTGCAGGAACACGGCAAAAGTATCCCAGGGCGGCGTAATGGAGAGCTGACTCAAGATACGAGCAATCTCCCCTCTGTGAATGCCGGCATGCAGGACCATGTGCGAGATCATCTCGGCACGGGACATGTAACCCTTGTCACCATCCGTAAAGGTGAAAGCGACAAATTCGCCAAGCGATTCGGGTGGTGTTTTCTCGATATAATCGAGATACCAGCGATCAAGAGCGGCAACATCCTTCGCAAGATCATCCAGCTGCGGCGTCGCCTCGGTATTATCAGAGAGAAAACCGTGCGTCGTTCCGGTGAGATGACCCGAAAAAATCCTCGCGACGACGTAGTAGTGATTGACCAGCCGAAGTACCGTGTGCCGTTCGGACGCGTTCTGCACGGGATCGAGGTGTTTGAGCTTCTCGAATAAATCCCTGTTCGCCCATTGGTGATAGCCGAGCAGGCTCCTGAGCAAATCCCTCATGACAATATCCTTTACATCTGAAAAATGTGAGCACTATGTTTATATTTTCGCCATGGAGGATGCCTTGTCTACTCGCATTGCAAAGCGGAAGACCGAGATGCGCAAGGAGCCGCGCCAGGAGCGTTCCAGGGCCACGGTCGATGCCGTCATCCATGCGGCAGCTCGCATTTTGAGCGACCACGGCTGGGCAGGCTTCACCACAAACAGGGTTGCCGAAACGGCCGGCGTGAGCATCGGCTCACTGTATCAATATTTCCCGGACAAGATTTCGATCGTGGAAGCGGTACGCCGCCGTCACCTCGAGGATTGTCTCTCCGTTATGAAGGGCGTTTCGCAAAAGCGGCAATCGCTCGCAAAATTCGTGGAAGAGCTCGTGACCGGCATGATCGCGGTTCACAGCATCCATCCCGGCCTTCACAAGGTGCTTCTGGATGATGCGCCCGGCCACGAGGGGACAAACGATCCCAACAGCGCTTTCGAACAGGAATATCTCGGTCTCTATGCGGCGGCGATCACAGCGCATGCCACAACCGGCTCAAAGGTAGAGAGCGGAACCGCGGCGCTGATCGTATCCGATGCCATTGACGGCATCATCCATAATGCCGCCCGCCGCGGAACATTGCAGTCATCCAAAATCAGGCGGGAAATGATCGCACTCGTTCACGCCTACCTGTCTCGGGCAACTGGCGAGTGAGAGGCCGTCAACTCATTCCGAGATGATCTTCACCCGCTGCCCCGGCTGAAGGGTGGCGGTGGCGCTCATCGCATTGATCATGCGGAACATGTCGAGCTTGCGCTCGGTCCCCATCATCCGTGCGGCGATCGTCGCCACGGTTTCGCCGGGCTTCACCGTCACCACCCGCACGCGCAACGGCTTCAGCGACGCGATTTCCTGCGGGGTCATCTTGCGGAAACTCGTGCGCAGCACATTGGCGATGGAATCGAGCTGCGCATTGCCCTTCGGCACAGCCGTCAGAAAGCGGAATATCTGCTGCCCGACACGGATGACGGTCACGTCAAAATCCCATTTGTCCGCGCTTGCCCGGGCTGTTGCGGCATCAAGACCGTTGATCTGCGTTTCCCTGACGGTTTCCGGCAAGAGACCTGCAACCCAGCCGCTGGTCAGGTAATTGGCAAGGCTGGTCTGTTTCGGATCGGCGACACCATCGAAACGGATCGCCATGTCGCCGGGTCCCGTCGCGAGAACGGCCTCCACCTTGTTGTCGATGACGAAACCTTCCGGCACGTCGAAACGGATGCCCAGCGTTCCGTGCAGGAACGTCTGGCCGCGGACGTAGCCTTCCTGCGGGCTGTCGCCATAAAGCAGGCCGTCTATGCCATCCAGAAACCAGTCACGGCCACGATCGCCGACCTGGCCTTCCTGGCCGAAGGCGCGGGCATGACGGCGCGCCAGCTCGATGCGCTGCGGCGTGTTGGGGTGGCTGGAAAGGAAGTCGAGGCTCTGGTCGTTTTCGGGATCGGCCGAAGAAAACCGCGCATAGGCCGCCATGGAATCCAGAAAGCGCGGCGAAGCGTAGGGATCGTAACCGGCTTCGCCCAGCATGCGCACGCCGATGACATCCGCCTGCAATTCCTGCTGACGCGAGAAGGCCGCAAGGCGAAGCTTGCCGCGCGCCAGAGCCTGCTTGCCGGCCAGATCGCTCGACAGAACCTCGGCAACCACGCGGCTCGCAATCACCTCCGCCTCTTCGCGGCGCTGGCGCTCGATGCCGTGGTTGGCAGTCACGTGGCCCATCTCATGCGAAAGCACGGCGGCCACCTCGGAGGCGTCGTTGGCAAGTGCCAGAAGCCCGCGCGTGACGTAAAGATATCCGCCCGGCAGCGCAAAAGCATTGATAGCCGGCGAATTCAAGATGGTGATACGATAGGACTGCTGCGGGTTTTCCGAAACGGCCGTGAGCGCGCCGGCAATACGGGCAACGAGCCGTTCCGTCTTGGCGTCGTGATATTCACCGCCATAGCTCGCCACGATACGCGGGTGCTCGCGCGCGCCCATCTGGGCGCGGGGATCGTTCTTCTGCACCTGTTCCACGGTCTGCGGATTGTCCGAGGGACGCAATGTGGACTGATAAGCCGGGCTGAACAGAGACTGGCACGACGACAGGAACACGGCGGATGCCGTCAGCACGGAACAGGCAGCAGCCATCCTGCCCGAACGGCGAAGGCCTGAACGGGAGAAGAGCCTCCACTGTGCAGTCATGCTATTTTTCATTCTCTATGCCTGCCCCTTAACGTTCCTGATCATCCGTTAATTGCAGACCAGAATAACAGATTCGCCCCAACGGGGGATGAATGCCGAAACGGTAAAAACGATCCATCAAGTCCGGAATATTCCTGAAGAACGCAATAATTCCCATCTTTTCTCGGGCAGCAACTTGAAACTGGCAAGTGCAAATTAGCGCCATTGAAGTCATCTAAAGCGATTGCCAGCGGCGCGCGTCGAAAATAAGGCGATCAGCCGTTCAGGAAACTGTCGACGGCCTTCACATTTTGTGTGGTGAAGAAATCTGCGGTCCGGCCAGCATAGATAATGCGGCCGCGATCAAGAAAAGCCACCCGTTGCGCCAGCTTCTTCATGTCTTCCGGATGGTGGGTGACAATAATCACCGTATTTTTTGTTTCGTTGTGCAAGTCGAGAAGCAGGGAGGTCATGCCCGACCGCAATCCCGGATCGAGCGCGGCGAAGGGCTCATCGAGCAGCATGACCGGTTTTTTCCTCACCAGCGCGCGCGCCAGTGCCGCCCTTTGCCTTTCGCCGCCGGAAAGCGTGCCAGGCAGGCGCTTGTCAAAACCCGCAAGGCCAACGCGCGCAAGCGCCATTTCAATCCCCTGCCGGTCTTCCGCCTGCAGCTTCAGTGCGGGGCTGACACCGAGGGCAACATTGGTGAAAATATCGAGGTGGGCGAAAAGATTATTGTCCTGAAAGATCGATGAAACAGGTCTTTCGGAAGGGTCGAGCACCGTCATGTCCCGCCCGCCGATCATTACCCGGCCGGAATCCGGTGCCTCGAAACCGGCGACCAGATTGAGAAGTGTGGACTTGCCCGAACCGGACGCGCCGACAACAGCGGTCACCTGACCCTGCGGGAAAGTGCAATCGAGGTCGAAATCCTGCGTTCCAAGCTGCAGCCTGACCTTGTCCAGCCGAACCGCGAAATCATCGCCTGTCATATGCTTGCCCTTGCTGATTGCGCCCCTGCCGATTGCGCCTGCCGCGAAACACCGCCTGCGGCAAGCAGCAGGCAGACGACACCGAGAAGGAAGGCATAGCCGGCGGCATCATTGGTGCGGTAACTGCCCATATTGCTGTAAACCAGCCAAGGCAAGGTGACGAAATTTTCCGATCCGAACAACGCAACCGCCCCGAGATCGCCAAGCGACAGCGCCATGGCAAAGAAAAACGCCATTGCCATGGGCCGCCACAGAACCGGCAGATCGGCAAACCGCAACCGCGTCAGGCCCTGAAGCCCGAGACTGGCGGAGAGGCGGCCGGTGCGCAGAAAATGACTGGTAAAGGCCGGCTCGAGGACACGCATGGCAAGCGGCAAGGCCATCAGCATATTGATGAGCGCAACGAGAACAGGAGCATAGACGCTGACGTCCCCGAAGGGTCGCAACAGCAGGAACCACCCGCTTCCAAGCACGACGGGCGGCACCAGGAGCACGAGCGAAGACCCGGCTCCAAGCGTAACGGACAGAACGCGCAGGGGCCATGCTGCCCGCCGTTTTGAACCCACAGCCTGACGCGCACCGATGATCGCCATGCAGCAGAACACAACGAGTATTGCCGACAGCACGGCGATTGCAAGACTGGTCACCGCCGCACGCAGGAAGATCGGCGCAGTGACGAGACGCGGCAGATCGGCCGTCAAACCCGAGACGGCTATGGCGACGAGCGGCAAACCGACCAGCAGAATTGCAAAACCGATCGCCCCCCCGTCCCAGAGACGCGCATTGACGCTCTTGCCATCGAAACGACGGATGAGACGACCAAGCGAGGAAATC
Source organism: Rhizobium rhizogenes (assembly GCF_002005205.3). The sequence goes on from NZ_CP019701.2 coordinate 2,520,832, forward strand.
TCCGCTTGCGGCGATGGCAGAAATGCCAGGAGACCGAGCAGGACTGCGGTGAGGACAATCTGCAGGACGGAAAGCACAATCGCCCGCTGTGGATCGAAATCGAACCGCAGCGCCTGATAGATCGCCACCTCCAGCGTCGTCGCGGCCGGCCCGCCGCCCAGGAGCAGCACGAGCGTGAAGCTGGTGGCGCACAGCATGAACACCAGCCCGGCAATACCCGGAACAAGCCGCGAGATCGCCGGCCATTCGATGAAACGGAACACCGAGACCGGCCCCATGCCAAGGCTTGCCGCCATGCGCCAGTATTCGCCGGGAATGCGCTCCAGCCCCGCCAGCATCAGCCGCACGCAAAGCGGCAGATTAAAAAACACATGGGCGATAAGGATACCGGAGAGGCCATAAATGCTGAAAGGCTCGTCCACGCCGGTAAAAACGAGGGCGGTGTTCACGATACCCTGCCTGCCCCAGATGGTGATGATGCCGAAGGCGCCAACGATCACCGGCAGGCCCATCGGCACCGCCAGCAGCCGGATGATCCAGATCCTTCCCGGAAACTCTCTCCGCCGGGCAAGCGCCAGAGCTACGGGCAGGCCGAGAACAATGGACAAAAGGGTGGAAAGCATCGCCTGATAAAGCGTGAAGCGCAGGATGCGCAGCGTGTAAGTATCCATGATGCCGGCAGCGGATGCACCCGTGTCAAAAGACAGCAGCGCAAAAACGGCGAGCGCCATGAACAGGAAAACGACGGCAAAAGCCGCCGTCCCGAAAATGATCGACCGCCGGTAATCACGACGCAGCATCATGCGCGGGCGTGCCTCTTCGTCAGTTCATGCTCATGGCCGCCAGCCACTCTTCGATCCAGGCCTTGCGGTTCTTGGCCACCTCTTCCGGGTCCATCAGGAAAGTCTTCTGCGGCACCACGAGTTTGGAAAACGCCTCCGGCAAAGGTGCCGAGGTTGCCGCAACCGGCATCATCCAGTTGTTCTGCGGAATCGCATCCTGAAAACCCGATGTGAGCGTGAAAGCGAGGAACTGCTTTGCCAGCTCCTTGTGCGGTGCGTTTTTGAGAAGGCCGGACACCTCGATCTGGATGTAATGTCCTTCGGAAAAGGCAGCGGCCTGATAACGGTCCGACTTTTCGGCGACCATGTGATAGGCGGGCGAGGTGGTGTAGGAAAGCACCATCGGCACCTCACCCTTGGTGAAGAGACCGTAGGATTCCGACCAGCCAGGCGTGACGGTGAGAATACGCTTCCTGAGCTTCGCCCATGCCTCCGGCGCCTTGTCGCCATAAACCGATTTTACCCACAAAAGCAGGCCGAGCCCGGGCGTGGAGGTACGCGGGTCCTGAATGGCGATCTTCTGCGAGGGATCGCCTTCCACCAGCTCTTTCAGGCTCGTCGGCGGGTTCTTCACGGTCTGCGTATCATAGACGACGGCGAAATGCCCGTAATCATAGGGCACGAAAACATCGTCCCTGTAACCGCCCGGCACCCTGGCCGCCGATGCATCAATGCCGCTGGCGTCAAAAAGCCCCGTCTGCTTCGCCTCCGCCACGAGATTGGTATCGAGACCGACGACGACATCGGCCTTGGACCCCGCGCCTTCCAGCTTCAGGCGGTTCAGCAGCGCCACGCCATCCGCAACACCCACGAAATTGACCGTGCAACCGCACACCTTCTCGAAGGCCTCCTTCACCTTGGGGCCGGGACCCCATTCGGAAACGAAGCTTTCATAGGTGTAGACGGTCAGTTCCTGCCTGTCCTGCGCAGCGGCGAAACCGGGCAGAAACAGCGAGGCGGCAACGAGTGAATTCAGGAAAAGACGACGGCGCACGGGTATCTCCTCAAAAACGATAGGGAAATAGCCGCTTGCCTTAAAGCCGTCTAATCCCTCCGCCGGTATGAACCGGATCAGGTTCTTCGGGTTGGCAAGCCTCTCAGCCTTCTGCCCGCGAGAACAGAAGACACCCCGTTAGATCAAGATGATGGTTTAGTCCCGCCGTTTGCGATTGGCAAGGTGGCTAAGGTCAGCCCTGTCCCGTCATGTGCACCAGTTCCCACACATGGCCGTCGGGATCCTGAAAACTGCCGGCATACATGAAGCCGTGGTCCTGAACGGGCTTCCAGCCATTGCCCCCGGAAGCAAGCGCCGTTGCAATCATCCGGTCTATTTCGTCGCGGCTTCCGGCGGAAAGACAGGTCAGAACTTCGGTGCTGCGCTTGGCATCAGCGATATCGCCATTGATGAAATCGCGAAAACGCTCCTCCTGAAGAAGCATCACGAAGATGTTCTCCTCCACGATCATGCAGAGCGTGCGGTCATCCGAATATTCCGGGTTGAAGCTGAAACCGAGCGCCGTGAAGAAGTTTTTCGATGTCTCGATGTTCTTGACGGGCAGGTTGACGAAGATCATGCGCATGGTGTGAACTCCTCCGAACCGGCACAGGAAACGGCAATTCCGCCTCCCTGTCAAAGGTGGATGCGGTTTCAATCAGCAAAAGACCATCGTCTTCAGCCTTCCAGTTCCTCGCGCAGCATCTCCAGTTCCAGCCATTCCTCTTCCATGGCCTCCAGCTTTTCGCGCAGTTTCGACATCTCCTGCGCCAGCATGTTGAAGGTGGCGGGGTCCTTGGTGAAAAGCGCCGGATCGGCCATGCGCTGTTCGCGTTTTGCGATTTCGCCCTGAGCCTTTTCCATCTCCTTCGGCAGATTTTCGAGCGCGAATTTCTGCTTGAAGGAAAGCTTGCCCTTCGCCTTTGCCGGCTCCTGCGACGGCGCGGCTGAAGACGCCGTCTTTGTCTTCTCCTGCTTTTCCGCCTTGCGTTTTTCTTCCGCAGCACCCTTGCGCTGCGCCATCATGTCCGAATAGCCGCCGGCATATTCGATCCAGCGCCCATCCGGCTGGTCGGGATTGGCCGGCGCAATGGTGGAGGTGACGGTGCGGTCGAGAAAATCACGGTCGTGGCTGACCAGAATGACCGTGCCGGAAAAACCCGCAACGATCTCCTGAAGCAGATCGAGCGTTTCAATATCGAGATCGTTGGTCGGCTCGTCGAGGATCAGAAGATTGGTCGGCCGCGCCAGGATGCGCGCCAGAATAAGCCGGGCGCGTTCGCCACCCGAAAGATTACGGATCGGCGTGCGGGCCTGTTCCGGCTGGAACAGAAAGTCCTTCATGTAGCCCGTTACGTGCTTCACTTCCCCATTCACCAGCAGATTGTCACCCCGGCCATCCGTCAGGTAATGCGCGAGCGTATCGTTGGGATTGAGCTCCTCGCGCTTCTGGTCGAGCGTCGCGATCTCCAGGTTGGTGCCAAGCTTCACCACACCGCTATCAGGCTCAAGCTGGCCGGTAAGCATCTTCAAAAGCGTGGTTTTGCCCGCGCCATTCGGCCCGACGAGACCGATGCAATCGCCGCGATGCACCCTCAGCGAAAACGGCGAGACGATCACGCGCTCGCCATAAGCCTTGGTGATGGCCTCTGCCTCGATGACCAGCTTACCGGACTCGCGGCCTTCGGTGACGGTCGCCTGCACCGTACCCTGCGGCCCCTTGTGGCCGCGATATTCGGCGCGCATGGCCTGAAGCTCGCCGACACGGCGCATGTTGCGCTTGCGCCGCGCGGTCACGCCGTACCGCATCCAGTGTTCTTCGCGTTCGATGGCCTTGCCGAGCTTGTGCTGCTCCAGTTCTTCCTCTTCCAGCACCTTGTCGCGCCATTCCTCAAAATGGGCAAAGCCACGATTGAGACGGCGGGACTGGCCGCGATCGAGCCATACGGTCGAGATCGAGACTTTTTCGAGAAAACGCCGGTCGTGCGAAATCAGCACCAACGCACTGCGCGACTGCTGCAATTCGCTTTCCAGCCATTCGATGGTGGGCAGGTCCAGATGGTTGGTCGGCTCGTCCAGCATCAGGATATCGGGTTCCGGCGCCATGACGCGGGCAAGCGCCGCACGCCGCGCCTCACCGCCGGAAAGGCTCGCGGGGTTTTCCTGCCCCGTCAGCCCGAGATGCTCGAGAAGATAAGTCACGCGGTAGGCATCGTCACCGGGCCCGAGGCCCGCCTCGGCATAGGCCTGAACGGTGTCGTAGCCGACAAAATCCGGTGCCTGTTCCAGATAGCGGATGGTGGCGGCCGGATGCCGGAAAACCTCGCCCGACTGCGCCTCGACCAGCCCGGCGGCGATCTTCATCAGCGTGGACTTGCCCGAACCGTTGCGCCCGACGAGACAGATGCGGTCACCCGGCTCCACCTGAAGATTGGCGCCATCCAGAAGCGGGGTCACGCCGAAGGTCAGCTTGATATCATCGAGTTTCAAAATAGGGGGTGCCAAGGCGTCAGGCTCCGGTCAGATCATAAGGGCGGGCGAGCACGATGGCTTTTCCGCTTTTCAGCGAGAAATGCACAGGGCCGCCATTCGCGACATTGGAAATAGTGCGGGAGGAACCGAAAGCAAGCGCGAAATCGTCAAGCGGATAACGCACATTGCCGATATCCACCCCCCCCAGGGCGGTAAATCCGGCCACCGAGAACAACGAGCCGGCCGGCAGATCGACATCAAGCGAGCCGGGAAGCAGCGGCCGGGCCTCCTCCTCACCGGAGGTCAGCGTAACGTCAAGCCCCCGTTCGGCAAGCGCCACCGCGTAAAGCAGATGCTGCAGCGCGTGGTCGCTTCTCGCGCCCCCGAGCGCGCCCACCAGCAGCAGCGAATGCGCGCCGCGGGAAAGAGCCTCCGAGACAGCAATCTCACCATCCGTCACCGCCTTTGCGGCGGGGTAAGGCTGGCGTTCCACATCAGGCCAGGCATCGAGCAGCTCTTTGCTGGCGGAATCGAAATCCCCAACCCACAGCTCCGGCTTAAGCCCGAGTGGGCCGGCATGGCGCATGCCGCCATCGGCCGCAATCACGCGGCTTTCCGCGACCGCCTCCTCAAGACGATCCGTAACCGTGACATCGCCGCCAAGCAGAATGGTGAAGCGCTCTTTATCCATGCCCTGCCTTATCGCAACTGGCACAAAAAGGGAAAGCCGAAACCCGATGAAATCAGCCTATATTGATTTTCGCCGGCTTCGGGATTATGAAACGCCTCAGTGGTGATTTGCCGACCGGCTTGCAGCCACTTTAAAGAAGTCGCTAAAGGGTCGAGGAAAAAGGCAATTTCCTGGGACCGGTCGCGATTTCGCTGCCGGTTTTTTTGTTTTCGCAACGTTCTTTACGTCATCCGAAAAGAGAGTTCGACATGCCGATCAAGATTCCCGATACGCTTCCCGCCTTTGAAACCCTCGTTCATGAGGGCGTGCGGGTCATGACCGAAACGGCGGCCATCCGGCAGGATATCCGCCCGCTCCAGATCGGGCTTCTCAACCTCATGCCGAACAAGATCAAGACGGAAATCCAGATGGCGCGGCTTGTCGGCGCCTCGCCGCTGCAGGTGGAACTTTCGCTGGTGAGGATCGGCGGCCACCGCGCCAAGAACACACCGGAGGAACATCTCCTTTCCTTTTATGAGACGTGGGAGGAGGTGCGCCACCGCAAGTTCGACGGTTTCATCATTACCGGCGCGCCCATCGAGCTGCTGGACTATGAAGATGTGACCTACTGGAACGAGATGCAGAAAATTTTCGAGTGGACACAGACTAACGTTCATTCGACGCTGAATGTCTGCTGGGGTGCGATGGCCGCCATCTATCATTTCCACGGCGTTCCAAAATACGAACTGAAGGAAAAGGCATTCGGCGTCTATCGTCACCGCAATCTCTGCCCCTCGTCCATCTATCTGAACGGTTTTTCTGACGATTTTCAGGTTCCGGTCTCCCGCTGGACGGAGGTGCGCCGCGCCGACATAGAAAAACACCCTGAACTCGAAATCCTGATGGAGTCGGAGGAAATGGGCGTATGTCTGGTGCATGAGAAAGCGGGCAACCGGCTTTATATGTTCAACCATGTCGAATATGATTCGACGTCGCTTTCGGATGAATATTTCCGCGATGCGAATGCCGGCGTGCCCATCAAGCTGCCGCATGATTATTTCCCGCACAACGACCCGGAACTTGCCCCGCTCAACCGCTGGCGCAGCCATGCCCATCTGTTTTTCGGCAACTGGATCAACGAAATATATCAGACGACACCCTATGATCTCGAAGCCATCGGTAAACTGGCCGCGTAAAGTGCGCCGCGTCCTGCCAAATGCATGCGACGCGTTTTCGTCCCTGGTTTAAGCGTGTCCTTGTCCCAAAACCCCGGGACACTTTTGGTGGACATGCCTTGAATTGCGGGATTGCGAATTGCCGGAAAATGACGCAACGTCCGCCCGGCAATTCATAAATCCAGGGAGAGTGACGAGATGAGCGACGGTGCGGCACGGGAGAATTTCGGTTTCACGGCAACCGGCGAAAAAGTCGAACGCGTCACCATCTCGAAAGGCGGTTTGACGGCGAAAGTCATCACCTGGGGCGCCGTCATTCAGGACCTGCGCCTTGATGGCCATCAGCCGCCGCTGGTGCTCGGTTTCGATAAATTCGAGGACTACAAATATTCCTCCTATTTTGGTGCCACACCGGGCCGCAACGCCAACCGCATCGGCAATGGCAGGTTCTCCATCGACGGGCACGAATATCAGCTGGAGCTGAACGAAAAGGGCATAACCCATCTGCATGGCGGCAGCGACGGCATGGGCAAGCGCAACTGGATGCTGATGGAACATGGCGAAAGCCACGCGGTACTGCAGATCATCGATCCCGATGGCCGCGCCGGTTATCCCGGTAATTGCACGGTGACGGCCACCTACACGATCCGCGACGGTGGCGTGCTTTCAGTGGTTTATGAAACGGTGAGCGACAAACCGACCATCGCCAATGTCTGCCAGCACTCCTACTTCAATCTCGATGGCGCGGAGACGGCGCTTGGACACGAGATCAGCATTGCCGCCGATTATTATCTGCCGACCAACGAACAGCAGATACCGTCCGGCGAAATCCGCTCTGTCGACGGCACCGTCTTCGACCTGCGCCAGCCGACGCCGATGCGGCGCAAGGAGAATGGCGAACAGGTGCTTTACGATCACAATTTCTGCCTGTCGCCCGAGCGCCGTGCCAAGCGCAAGATCGCCCGCGCCTATTCGCCGGCCTCGGATATCGCCCTTGAGGTTCACACCACCGAACCCGGTGTACAGTTTTATTCGGCCTTCAAGCTGAATGTTCCCGTTCCCGGCCTCGACGGCCGCCACTATGGCCCCTTCGCCGGTTTCTGCCTGGAAACGCAGATATGGCCCGATGCCGTCAATCACGCGGATTTTCCGCACGCGATCCTGCGGCCGGGCGAAACCCTGCGGCAGGAAACCGATTATATCTTCACGAAAGGCTGAGTTGGCGGGCGGGGATCAGTCCAGCACGCAGCCGACATAGCCGCCCGATGCCCGGGCACGCCGCTCGATGAGGCCCGCGAGCCTTTGCAGGCCGCGCCCCGGCTTGCTGGCGACACGGTCGATGGGATTGGGCAGGGAGACGGCCAGCAGTGCCGCCTGGCGGGAACTGAGCTTTGCCGCCGGAATCTTGAAATGGTGCTGCGCGGCCGCCTCGATGCCGTAAATACCCGGGCCCCATTCGGCAACATTGAGATAAATCTCCATCATCCGCTTTTTGGACCAGACGAAATCGGCGGCAATCGCCAACGGCAGTTCCAGCCCCTTGCGCAGGAAAGAGCGGCCGTTCCATAAAAACAGGTTCTTTGCCGTCTGCATCGGAATGGTGCTGGCGCCACGGGTCGCGGCCCCGTCGAGTGCATTGCTGACCACCGACTGCATCTGATTCCAGTCCACCCCGCCATGGAAACAGAATTGTCCATCCTCGGACATCATCACGGATTGGACCAGACGCGGGGAAATATCCTCAAGCGGCACCCAGCGTCGGTCGTAACCCTGCAGGGTTACCAGATCCGCCAGCATCAGCGTCGAAACAGGGCGGATAAACGGCAGCGCATAGACGGGAATGAGCAGATAGGGCAGGATCAGCAATGCCAGCAAGGTCATGATGATGCGCTTTGCCAACGTGCGAAAATCCACCTTCGGACTGCTCCGGTCTTCCGCCAGCACGGCGTAATCTGCGTCGCTTTCAGGCGTACTGCTCAATATCCGTCCCCGCGCCCCACGCCAATTTAAGCCTTTCATAGTCCATTGCCGTCTTCAAGGCGAGTCCGGTCACACTGTTGCGGCTCTCGAATCACGAAAAGGTTTGCCTGGCCCGGCGCGGCGTGCCAAAGAGCGCGGCATGGACGCTCAGATGACGAATTTTGAAACGCGGCTGCGCGAGAACGCGGCAAAAACCGAGGCCCTGCTCGGCCGCCTGCTCTCGGGTGAAGCGCGCGGAGACGAGATCACGCGCCCGCAGAACCTGCTCGACGCCATGCGCCATGGGGTGCTGAACGGCGGCAAACGCCTGCGGCCCTTCCTCGTCATCGAAAGCGCCGAACTTGCGGGCGGAGACACCGAAGCCGCTTATTATGTCGGCGCAGCGCTGGAATGCCTCCATTGTTATTCGCTTGTTCATGACGATCTGCCGGCCATGGACGACGACGACCTGCGCCGTGGCCAGCCGACAGTGCATCGCAAATTCGATGAGGCGACCGCCATTCTCGCCGGCGACAGCCTGCTGACACTCGCTTTCGATATCATCGCCTCGGATGAAAATCCGCTCGCGGCCGAGCGCAAGGCCGCACTCGTGCTTTCGCTCGCCCGCGCAGCCGGCATTGGCGGCATGGCTGGCGGACAGGCGCTCGATCTTGCCGCTGAAAAGAAGGCGCCGGACGAAGCTGGCGTCATTACATTGCAGGCTATGAAAACCGGCGCATTGCTGCGTTTCGCCTGCGAGGCCGGCGCGATCATTGCCGGCAGCGACAGTGCCGAACGGCAGAGACTGCGCCTCTTCGGCGAAAAGATCGGCCTCGCCTTCCAGCTCGCCGATGATCTTCTGGATCTGACCGCCGATGCCGCCACCATGGGCAAGGCGACCGGCAAGGACGCCGCACGCGGCAAGGGAACGCTGGTGGCACTGCGCGGCGAGGAATGGGCGCGCCGCAAACTGCAGGAACAGGTCGCCGAGGCCGCGGAACTCCTGGCCCCTTATGGCGAAAAGGCCGCGATTCTCATCGCGGCCGCAAGATTTATCGCCGAACGCAAAAGCTGAGTCGGCATACCCGCTCAGCCCCTACATCCGATCAGCCCTTGAGGGGCGAAATCAGCACTTCGACGCGGCGGTTCTGGGCGCGACCGTCAGGCGTTGCATTCGATGCGATCGGCTGCGAGGCACCGAAGCCGAGTGTCGAAATACGGCGCTGGTCGACACCGCGCGCACCGAGATAATTGGCGACCGAAGCGGCGCGACGTTCCGAAAGGCCCTGATTGTAACCGGGGCTACCGGTGGAATCGGTGTGACCGTTGATATCGATCAGCGTGCGGTTGAACTTGTTCAGCACGATGCCGACGGAATCCAGCGTCTGATAGAACGGCGGAATGACCTGATCCTGATCCGTCGCGAAGGTAATGTTCGACGGCATGTTGAGAACGATGCTGTCGCCGCGGCGGGAAACCGAAACGCCCGTACCCTGAAGCTGGGCGCGAAGCTCGGCTTCCTGACCATCCATGTAATTGCCAATGGCGCCACCGGCGAGCGCACCGATGCCCGCGCCGATAAGCGCAGCATTGCGGCGACCGGTCGGCGAACCGCCGACAGCCAGGCCGCCGAGCGCGCCAACCACGGCGCCGATACCGGCACCGCCCGCCGTATTCGACATCTTCTGCTCACCCGTATAGGGATCGGTGGTGGTGCAGGCGGAAAGATAGGTCCCGCAAAGGGCGACGATCGCGATTTTTTTGATCATATGTTTTGATGCTCCGAGAGGTTCAGGAGGTACGACAGTGGAATTCCGGCCTTTTCACGGTACTCTTTACTCCGCCGCGTCTTTCCGGCCAAAACGCTTTTCGATGTAATCGGCCACAAGCGCTTCGAAATCACCGGCAATGTTGGGACCACGCAGGGTGAGCGCCTTTTCCCCATCTATGAAGACGGGAGCGGCGGGGCTTTCGCCGGTTCCGGGCAAGGAAATACCGATATCGGCATGTTTGCTTTCGCCGGGACCGTTGACGATGCAGCCCATGACAGCAACATTCAGCGCCTCGACGCCGGGATATTTCTCGCGCCAGACCGGCATGTTCTTGCGAATATCGTTCTGGATGTTCTGCGCCAGTTCCTGAAAGACGGTGGACGTGGTGCGCCCGCAGCCGGGACATGCCGCAACAACCGGAATGAATTGCCTGAAACCCATGACCTGCAGCAATTCCTGCGCCACCTGCACCTCGCGGGTGCGGTCGCCATTCGGCTCCGGCGTCAGCGAAACACGGATCGTATCGCCGATACCGTGCTGCAGCACATAACCCATGGCGGCAGACGAGGCGACGATGCCCTTGGAACCCATGCCCGCTTCGGTAAGACCCAGATGCAGGGCGTGATCGGACCGCTCCGACAACATCGAATAAACGGCGATCAGATCCTGCACCTGACTGACCTTGGCGGACAGGATGATACGATTGCGCGGCAGGCCGATCTCTTCGGCAAGCTCGGCGGAAATCAGTGCCGACTGCACGATGGCCTCGCGCGTGACCTGGCGAGCGGAGAGCGGAAAACCCTCTTCCTTGTTCCTGTCCATCAGCGTGGTCAGCAATTCCTGATCCAGCGACCCCCAGTTCACGCCGATTCGGACCGGCTTGTCGTAGCGGATCGCCATTTCGACGATCTCGCCAAACTGCTTGTCCTTTTTATCCTTGAAGCCAACGTTGCCGGGATTGATGCGGTATTTCGCCAGTGCTTCGGCGCAGGCCGGATGGTCGGCCAGAAGCTTGTGGCCGATATAATGGAAATCGCCGACAAGCGGCACATCAAGCCCAAGACGCAGCAACCGCTCGCGGATTTTCGGAACGGCAGCCGCACTCTCGTCACGGTCGACGGTGATGCGAACGATTTCCGAACCGGCCCGGAACAGCGCCGCCACTTGGCTGACGGTGGCATCGATGTCAGCCGTGTCGGTATTGGTCATCGACTGCACGACGACAGGCGCACCGCCACCGACGATGACACCGCCCACGTCTACGGCGACGGATGCGCGGCGGGGCTTGGGATCGTAATCGGCATGTGACGTCATGGCGTTCTCTGGAGCTTGCGGCAAGGTCTGGCAATTGAGGTGAAACAAGGGGGCCTGCTTGTCAACACCCAACGCATGAGAGCTTCTACTTTACCGCAATCATGGCAAAATTCGAGACGCCTATTCCTTGCCGGCGCCATCCGCGTGGCGGGCGAGCCGCGAAAGCAGCAAAACCACCACATGCAGCAACGGCAGCGCGATGAAAACACTGGCAAGACCCGTATGTTCTGCAATGAAGCCGATTGCGGAGGGTGCCACCAGAATACCGGAATAACCCATGGTGGTGACGACGGAGAGCCCGATTCCCGGCGCCAGTCCCGGCATGTTGCCGGCCGCCGAAAAGGCGATGGGCACCATGTTGGAAATACCGATGCCCGCAATGGCGAAGCCGATGATGGCGAAGGTGGAATTGCCCGCAAGACCAGCGATCAACAGACCGGTGATTGACATGACCGAGCAGAATCGCAGGGTATTGACCGCTCCGAACCGGTCACGCACCAGATCGCCGGCAAAACGCATGGCCGCCATGGTCATGGAGAAGGCCGCGAAGGCAAAACCGGATTGGGACACCGAAGCTCCCAGCTCATTGCGCAGATAAAGTGCGCCCCAATCGAGGATCGCGCCTTCCGGAATCATCGAGAACAGCGCCATCAGGCCGATGATCCATGGCAGCGGCGTCAGCGGCAGGCCGCCTTTCGGGCGCTCCGCTTCCGGATGCGGACGATCCGCGAGAACCCGCGGCCAGGCAATGACCAGCAGCACCAGCGCAATGACCGTCAGCGCAACAGCATGGCCCTGCACGCCAATGGCCGTGATGAGGTAACCACCGAGACCGGCGCCGATCAGGCCACCAAGGCTCCAGAACGCATGGCACGACGACATGATCGCCCGGCGCATGTCGCGCTCCACCGCCACCGCATTGGCGTTCATGGCGACGTCCATCGCCCCCGTCAGACCGCCAAACAGGAAGACCGCAATCACCCCCGCCCAGATCGTGCCTGCCCAGGAGATGAAGAGCAGCGTCGGCAAAAAGATCGCCGCAGTCACGAGGCTGACCGTGCGCGAGCCGAAACGGGCAATCTGGGAACCGGCAATGGGCATGAAGACCAGTGAGCCGATGCCGAAAACCAGAATGATAAGGCCGAGAGCGCTTTCACTGAGGGACAGGCGCGCCGCGAATTCCGGGATCTTGGGCGCCCAGGATCCCATCATGAAACCGTTCATCAAAAACAGCAGGGAAACGCCCAGCCTGTGCCGGGTCAGATAGGACGAGCGTGCAGCCGTCGGCGAAAATGACGTGGGGCCATTCATCGGCAATATCCTTCAGACTTGACCGTGGGAAAATCGGGCGGCGTCTTCATCGCCGCAATAAACGTCTACACCCTTCACCGACAGCGCCTCGACCAATGCGCGGTCGGCATTCTGCTCCAGCACGAGGGAAAGCGGCGGGGAAAAATCATGGACGTGAAAGGCTGCCTTGTGACCGAGCTTTTCGGTGGTGATTGCCGCGACAATCCGCTGGCTGGCGCTGCAGGCAAGCCGCTTGAACACCGCATCCTCGAAAACATCGGCAGAGAGGCCCATTTCTGTCGCGACACCGCAAACGCCGAGAATACAGAGGTCGGGCCGCATCAACTCAAGCTGCCGCAGTGCCATGGCGTCAATCGCAGCACCAACAGCCGGATCGACCTTGCCGCCGATCAGCACCAGATCGATATCGGCTCGCCCTGTCAGTTCGGCGGCAATGGCGGGCGTATTCGTCACGACTGTGAGGTTGAGACCGGCCGGGATCGCTCGTGCAACGGCGAGATTGGTGGAGCCGGCATCGATAAAAACGACCATGCCCGGCTCAAGCAGCGGAACGACGGCACGCGCCAGCATCGCCTTCCGGTCGGCATCCTCGGCAATACGCGTCTTCAGCGGCACCGTCGTGCTGTCGGAGAGCAGTGCTCCGCCATAAACCCGCAGACATTCCCCACGCGCCGCCATCTCGCGCAGGTCACGGCGCACGGTGTCTTCGGAAACACCGAAATTCTGGGCCAGATCCTGCGCAAGCACCCGGCCGCTTTGCCGCAACTGCGCGAGGATGAGCGCCTGCCGCTCACTGACAAAATGATCGCTCATCGAAACTCATGCATAAACAGGAACAAACGTGCACGAACATGCATATTCGAGTTTCTGCCGAAGCGCAATAAAAAACGCCCGCCGAAAGGCGGGCGTCTGCAACCTTATCGACGATGCGACAGGGCTTATTCGGCGTAGGAGATCAACAGGTCCTTCGCGTCGATCTGGTCGCCGGGGCGCACCAGAACCTCAGCGATCTTGCCGTCACGTTCGGCGTGGAGCGCGGTTTCCATCTTCATCGCTTCGATGGACAGCAGCACATCGCCGGCCTTGACCTCCTGCCCCTGATTGACAAAGACGCGGCTGATCACGCCCGGCATCGGCGCGCCGATATGGGATGCATTGCCGGGTTCAGCCTTGCGGCGCACGGCGGAGCCGGAAGCGCCATGTGCCCGATCCGGCACCTTGATGCGGCGGGGCTGACCGTTGATCTCGAAGAACACCGTCACCATGCCCTTATCGTCAGTGCCGGATGAGGCCTGATTGACGATGACAAGCGTCTTGCCGCGCTCGATGTCGGCAAACAGCTCCTCGCCATCCTCCATGCCGTAGAAATAGGCATGGGTGGGCAGCACGGAAACCGGACCATAGGTCTCGGCGGTAAGCGCGAAATCGGTGAACACCTTCGGATACATCAGATAGGACGCGAACTCAAAATCGTCGACCTTGCGCTCCAGCTTGGTCTCGATCACCTTCCGCTCCGCGTCGAGATCGGCATCTTCCAGCAGCGAACCCGGACGAACCGTGTAGGGCGCTTCGCCCTTCAGCGCCTTTTTCTGCAGGGCTGCCGGCCAGCCGCCGGGCGACTGTCCCAGATCGCCCTTCAGCATCGACACCACCGAGTCAGGGAAAGACACTTCACGATCAGGGTTTTCGACATCGGCCACCGTCAGGTCCTGGCTGACCATCATCAGCGCCATGTCACCGACGACCTTGGAGGACGGCGTCACCTTGACGATATCGCCGAACATGCGGTTGGCGTCGGCATAGGCCTGCGCCACCTCGTGCCAGCGGCTCTCGAGACCCAGCGAACGGGCCTGTTCCTTGAGATTGGTGAACTGGCCGCCCGGCATTTCATGCAGGTAGACTTCCGAAGCCGGCCCCTTGAGATCGCTTTCGAACGCCGCATATTGATTGCGTACGGCCTCCCAGTAGAAGGAAATGCGGCGGATCCATTCGGTATCGAGACCCGTATCGCGTTCCGACCCCGCCAGCGCCTCCACGATCGAGCCGAGGCATGGCTGCGACGTATTGCCGGAGAAGGCATCCATTGCAGCATCCACGGCGTCGACGCCGGCATCCACGGCGGCAAGAACGGTCGCGGCGGAAATGCCCGAGGTGTCATGGGTGTGGAAATGGATCGGCAGACCGGTCGCCTCGCGCAGCGCCTTGAACAGGACCCTGGCGGCAGCCGGTTTCAACAGACCCGCCATGTCCTTGACGGCGATGATATGCGCACCGGCCTTTTCAAGCTCGGCGGCAAGGCTGGTATAATATTTGAGATCGTATTTCGGACGCGCCGAATTCAGCAGATCGCCGGTGTAGCAGATGGTCGCCTCGCAGAGCTTGTTCTCCTCGGCAATCGCATCCATCGAGACACGCATATTCTCCACCCAGTTCAGGCAGTCGAAGACGCGGAAAAGATCGACCCCGCCCCTTGCGGCCTGACGGACGAAATATTTGACGACGTTATCAGGATAATTCTTGTATCCGACGCCATTCGCACCGCGCAGAAGCATCTGCAGCAGCAGGTTCGGCGCGCCTTCCCGAATGAGGGCCAGACGTTCCCAGGGGTCTTCAGTCAGGAAGCGCATGGAAACGTCGAATGTCGCCCCGCCCCAGCATTCCAGCGACAGAAGCTGCGGCAGCGCCTTGGCGTAAACATTTGCGACCCGGGCGATATCATGCGTGCGGACACGGGTGGCCAGCAGCGACTGGTGCCCGTCGCGCATGGTCGTGTCGGTGACCAGCACGCGCTTTTCGTTGCGCATCCAGTCCGCGAAGCCCTTCGGACCGAGCTTGTCCAGCAACTGCTTGGTGCCGTCAGGCGTCGGCGCATCGATATAGGGTACGACGGGCTTTGCCGCCTTGTCGGAGGGTTTCGCACGCCCCTTGGTTTCCGGGTGGCCATTAACGGTCACGTCGGCAAGATAGGTCAGAAGCTTGGTGGCGCGGTCCTGACGCTTGACCTGCGCAAACAGTTCCGGCGTCGAATCGATGAAGCGGGTCGTATAGGTATTGTTGCGGAAGCTGTCGTGACCGATGATGGCTTCAAGGAAGGTGAGGTTGGTCGCAACGCCGCGGATGCGGAATTCGCGCAGCGCGCGGTCCATGCGGTTGATCGCCTCATCCGGTTGCGGCGCCCAGGCCGTTACCTTGACAAGCAGCGGATCGTAATATCGCGTGATGACGGCGCCGGTATAGGAGGTGCCGCCGTCCAGACGGATGCCGAAGCCCGAAGCGGAACGATAGGCAGTGATACGGCCATAATCCGGAATGAAATTATGTTCCGGGTCTTCCGTCGTGATGCGGCACTGCAGCGCGTGGCCGTTGAGGCGGATATCCCCCTGCTTGGGAACGCCGGATTCCGCCGTGCCGATGGCAGCTCCTTCAAGAATATGAATCTGCGCCTTGACGATATCGATACCGGTCACGACTTCGGTGACGGTGTGTTCCACCTGAATACGCGGATTGACCTCGATGAAGTAGAATTTGCCGCTATCGGCATCCATCAGATATTCAACCGTGCCGGCGCCGATATAATTGGTCGCGGCGGCGATCTTCAGGGAGTAGGAGGCGAGCTCCTGACGCTGCGCTTCGCTCAGATAGGGCGCGGGCGCACGCTCGACCACCTTTTGATTGCGGCGCTGGATCGAACAATCACGCTCGAACAGATGCACGACATTGCCATGCGTATCGCCGAGAATCTGGCTTTCGACGTGTCGCGCACGCTCGACCAGCTTTTCGAGATAGACCTCATCCTTGCCGAAGGCGGCTTTCGCCTCGCGCTTGGCCTCCGTCACCTCGCGGGCGAGATCCTCTCGTCTGCGGATGGCGCGCATGCCGCGACCGCCACCACCCCAGGAGGCTTTCAGCATGACGGGATAGCCGATTTCCTCGGCCATGCGCTCCACTTCCGCAATATCATCCGGCAGCGGATCGGTGGCGGGAACAACGGGTACATCAACCGAGATCGCCAGATTGCGGGCAGCGACCTTGTTGCCGAGCTGGCGCATCGTATCCGCCGTCGGCCCGATGAAGGTGATGCCGGCCTTGTTGCAGGCCTCCACAAATTCCGGGCTTTCAGACAGCAGACCGTAACCGGGATGGATCGCGTCCGCTCCGGAGAGCTTGGCCACACGGATAACTTCCTCAATCGAAAGATAACTTTCGATTGGCCCCATATCCTTGGCGAGATGCGGCCCCCTGCCGACCTGATAGGATTCATCCGCCTTGAAGCGGTGCAAAGACAGCTTGTCTTCTTCCGCCCAAATCGCAACGGTTTTAATCCCAAGCTCGTTGGCTGCCCGGAAAACGCGGATCGCTATTTCGGATCGGTTGGCAACAAGTATTTTCGATATTTTCAAGACGGTCTCCCCACACGCCAAAACAAAATTTCTGCTGCACTGCGGAATTAAGCAGCAAAACCCGGTCTTGGAAAGGGCAATTCGGGAGAGAACCGTCCTGTCGCCGTTAGCTTAGCAGGCCATGGCGAAAAGCGAGCGCGACGGTATGCTGCCTGTTCCTGGCGCTGAAACGGCGCTGGATTCCGTTGATATACCAGTCGACCGTGTGGTTGGAGATGGATAGCTGGCGTCCGATTTCGGTGGAGGTCATGCCATCCGCCATCAGCGTCAGGACCTCCATTTCGCGCCTCGTCAATTCGAGCGCGGAGACTTCCGGGGCATTGTTGAGACCATGGGCCTGGCCGGAAAGATCGAGCAGCCGCCAGAATACGGCGCGTGTCGCCGCATCCAGCAGCTCGACCTGCAGCGACGGCAATTGCCGGTCCTGACCGCCAATGAAGACCGCGCCGATAAAGCCCGCGCGCCCATGCACCGGAAAGGCATAACCGCCTTGCAGACCGTAACGGCCGGCATCGTTAAAAAAGACGCTCGCCCTTTTACGATGCATCGCACGCGGCAGGCCCTCAAGCGCTTCTTTCCACTGAAACGGCTTGTGCACCATGCCGATCACCTTACGGACGGGATCGACGAGATTGTATTTCTTGGCCCTATAGACCTCGATCCAGCCTTCCGGCAGATGTTGCGCAAGGATCTGGCCGTTAGAGGCAAGCTCCCCGGTCATCCGCCTGCTGACGAGGAAATATTCGAAACCGTATTCGCGGATGAGCGCCACAAATTCAGAGCGCACGTGGTCGGCGTTTCCCGCTTGGTAACAGGCAGAGATGAAATGAAGAATATCATGCATAAAGACACAAGGTCCGGAGCTTGGCTTGAAGGGAATGACACGGAGGACATGGTCCCGCGATGACGTCATGTTACTCGGGCGCCGGTCGGTTCAGATTGAACATATCGTCGTTAGCAATCCCTGAAACGAAGATGCGAAATCTTGTGACGGCGTCCCCCGGGAAACATCGGGTTCGGTTTTTTTCGGTTCGCACGCGCGCTCAATTTGTTAAGCCGCCATTCAGACAGAAAGAGCGATAATTACACAAAATTCGCCGTCTCATGCAACCTTGCTAAAGTAGCAAGGCTTTGAGACCGAACAATCAACAGCTCGAAAAAGACGCACGGACTGGATTGAAAATTTGACCTTGTTTCAGGTTTACACACGCGCTCTGCGCTATCTGACCGTTCATAAATGGCGGGTGACGGTGGTCGTCATCGCCAACGTCATTCTTGCAGCGATCACCATCGCCGAACCCGTACTGTTCGGCCGTATCATCGACGCCATCTCTTCCGGCACCAATGTCACGCCCATCCTCATTCTATGGGCGGGTTTCGGCGTCTTCAATACCGTCGCTTATGTCGCGGTCGCGCGCGAGGCCGACCGGCTGGCCCATGGCCGGCGCGCTTCGCTTCTGACCGAAGCCTTCGGCCGCATCATCTCCATGCCGCTCTCCTGGCACCATCAGCGCGGCACATCCAACGCCCTGCACACACTGCTGCGCGCCAGCGAAACGCTGTTCGGCCTGTGGCTGGAATTCATGCGCACGCATCTGGCTACCTTCGTCGCGCTGGTGCTGCTTGTGCCGACCGCCATGTCCATGGACCTGCGCCTCAGCTTCGTTCTGATCGGCCTCGGCATCGTCTACTGGTTCATCGGCAAATGGGTCATGGGCCGCACCAAGGACGGCCAGGCTTCGGTCGAGGAGCATTATCACAGCGTTTTTGCCCATGTCAGCGATTCCATCAGCAACGTGTCGGTGCTGCACAGCTACAACCGCATCGAAGCTGAAACCAAAGCACTGAAATCCTTCACCGAAAAGCTGCTGAGCGCGCAATATCCCGTGCTGGACTGGTGGGCCTTCGCAAGTGCGCTCAACCGCACGGCCTCCACCGTTTCGATGATGATCATCCTCGTCATCGGCACCGTGCTGGTGAAGAACGGCGAACTGCGCGTCGGCGACGTCATCGCCTTCATCGGCTTCGCCAACCTCCTGATCGGCCGTCTGGACCAGATGCGGCAATTCGTGACGCAGATTTTCGAAGCCCGCGCCAAGCTCGAGGATTTCTTCGTGCTGGAGGATTCCGTCAAGGAACGGGAAGAGCCGGGCGATGCCCGCGAATTGTCGAATGTCTCCGGCACGGTGGAGTTCCGCAACATCAATTTCGGTTTCGCCAATACCAAGCAGGGCGTTCACGACGTCTCGTTCACGGCCAAGGCGGGCGAAACGGTTGCGATCGTCGGGCCGACGGGCGCCGGCAAGACCACGCTCATCAATCTCCTGCAGCGGGTCTATGATCCCGATTCCGGCCAGATCCTGATCGACGGAACCGATATTTCGACGGTGACGAAAAACTCGCTCCGCAACTCCATCGCCACCGTGTTTCAGGATGCCGGTCTGCTGAACCGCTCCATCCGCGAAAACATCCGCCTCGGCCGCGAATCGGCAACGGATGCGGAAGTGGTGGAAGCCGCAGCGGCGGCTGCGGCAACCGACTTCATCGACAGCCGTATCAACGGCTATCTCACCCAGGTCGGTGAACGCGGCAACCGCCTCTCCGGCGGCGAGCGCCAGCGTATCGCCATTGCGCGCGCTATCCTCAAGAACGCGCCTATTCTGGTTCTCGACGAGGCGACCAGCGCACTTGACGTGGAAACGGAAGCCCGCGTGAAGGCTGCGGTGGATGCGCTGAGAAAGAACCGCACGACCTTCATCATCGCCCACCGTCTTTCCACGGTTCGCGACGCCGATCTCGTGCTGTTCCTCGATCAGGGCCGGGTCATAGAAAAGGGTACTTTCGATGAGCTGAGCCAGCGCGGCGGACGCTTCACCTCGCTGCTGCGCACCAGCGGCCTGCTGACGGAAGAAGAAGGCCAGTCCCGGCCAAAGGCCATAGCGTCCTGACGCCTTGGCAATAGGAATACAAAAAGGGCGGACAACATATTGTCCGCCCTTTTTCTTTGCCTGTTTCGTAAAGACGGTTCCAAGCCATGGGTCCTATCGCAGGATTTGCGCCAAAGAGCTCGCCAGCCAAAAATCGATCTGCCCGAATGGGAAGACATATCCCAGAAAGCCAACGAGGCCCGCCGTAACATTGATCAGAAAAACACCGAGAAGCACGCCAAGTGTCACTCCAGTGCCCGTTTTCGAAGGGTAGCGCGCCAGCCAGCACGACAATGCCAAGGACAGGACAGCGAAGAATATGGACAGCGCGGTTTCTGTGAAAGAGACGTTGAATTGCAAGATAACCCTCCTTCCGGCCTGACAAAATTGTCGCGGAACGCGCGAAGACCACTTCCAGTCACTGTTGGCACATTCTGAAACCGGCCGTCCATGACAGCTTCCTGCCAAGACACATATTTCGCAGATAGAGCGCTCGCAAGCACGGCTTCTGGGAGAAGTGGTCGACGGCTCCGGGCCTGACACTCCAGCCCGATCCCTGGAGGCTTTCACAGATGACCATATCCCGGCGCCGCCAGCTTTTCGCCGGCAGCTGCGAAAGCCGCTGGGCGTCAGGGCTATCAGCCGCCAAGATGCTCAAACGGACTTGAAGGCAGCCCTGTAAAAATTCAGGCCCCTGCGTCACCGCAGGAGCCTGATCTTAGGCAGACATAGAGCTGACAGCGTCAGTCGAAGGAGATCACCCCATCGCCGGCCGCCAGGTCCTTGCCGTCGACGGATATGGAAACCTCCGCCGTACCGGCCTTGCGGCTGACGATGATGTTTCTTGCTTTTCCATCGAGCGTGATGCTGACCGAGAAACCGCTCCAGTCTTCCGGCAGCGACGGCGAAACATGCAGCTTGCCGCCGGTGCGGGTTATGCCGAGAATCCCCTCGACAGCTGCACGGTAGAGCCAGCCGGCGGAACCCGTGTACCAGCTCCAGCCACCGCGCCCCGCATAGGCGCCCTCGCCATAAACATCTGCGGTCACCACATAGGGTTCGACCCGATAGGTTTCCGACGATGCCGCATTGAGCGCATGGTTGACCGGGTTGAGCAGCTTGAAGCAGTTCCATGCCTCCTGGGCGCGGCCCTGCCGTGCGAGAGCAAGAACTACCCAGGTCGCGGCATGGGTATATTGCCCGCCATTTTCACGCACACCCGGCGGATATCCCTTGATGTAACCCGGATCGTGCGGCGCACGCGAGAAGGGTGGCGTGAACAGCCGGATGATACCGGTCTTTTCATCGACCAGATGCTCCATGACGGCGTCCATCGCCTGCCGCGACCGGCCTTCCTCACCCTCACCGGAGAGAACGCTCCAGCTCTGGCCAAGCGAATCGATCCGGCATTCCTCGCTGCTGGCTGAACCGAGTGGCGTGCCGTCATCGAAGTAGCCGCGCCGGTAATAGCTGCCATCCCAGCCTGCGGTTTCGAGAGCATTGCGCAGTTTTTCACGGTGCGATGCCCATTTTCCGACGCGGTCGGTATCACCACGCTTCTCGGCGATCTCGATGAAATCGCGCAGGGCCCCGGAAAGGAACCAGCCGAGCCAGACGCTGGTGCCCTTACCGCCGACGCCGACACGGTTCATGCCGTCGTTCCAGTCACCGCCGAGGATCAGCGGCAGACCGTTTTCACCAGTGCGATGAATGGCAAGGTCAAGTGCCAGCGCCGCATGTTCGTAAAGCGTAGCGGATCTGTCGCTCGTCTCCGGCTGGAAGAAGGCATCGTGCTGGCCTGGCATCAACGCCGGGCCTTTCAGGAAGGGGATGTTTTCATCGAGAATGGCGGCATCACCCGTGGCCGAGACGTACTGGTTGATCGCATAAGCGAGCCAGACGACATCGTCCGAAATCGTTGTGCGGACACCGGCACCCGTCAGCGGCAGCCACCAGTGCTGCACGTCGCCTTCCGGGAATTGGCGGCCTGCCGCGCGCAGGATCTGCTTGCGGGCGAGATCCGGCTGGTAGAGCAGGAAGGCCAGCGTATCCTGCAGCTGGTCGCGGAAGCCGAAGGCGCCGCTCGACTGGTAAAAGGCGGTGCGCGCCAGAATGCGGCATGCCAGCGCCTGATAGGGCAGCCAGTTATTGACCATGTGGTTGAAGCCGGCATCGGGCGTGGAAACCTGCAACTGGCCGGTAAAGCCCGTCCAGAAAGCCTTGCTCGCATCCAGCACCGTCTGGAAGTCCGCCTTGCGGGCATCCTTCACCAGTGCTTCGGCCTCTTCCGCATTGTCGGCATCGCCGAGAATGAAGGTCATGTGCCGTTCTTCACCGGGCTTCAGATGGATTTCCTGCATCAGCGCGGCGCAGGGATCGCCATCAAGCTCGGTGCTGCCGCTGAGCGCGGCACCGGATACGATCCCCTGTGGTGCCTGTGCCGAACCGAAGCGGCCGATGAATTCCCGGCGGCTGGTGGTGAAGCCGCTCGCCTCGGTGTCGAGCGTCAGGAAGGACGTGCGGGCGCTATAGTCGATGCTGTAGGGGTTCGACGCGAAGATCGCGTTGCTGCCGGCATCGTGCCTGCTCAGAATGAACGGCGCGGATTTCTGGCCGTTATTGCCGAGCACCCATTCCACATAGGCATAGACCTTCAGGCGGCGGCTTTTCGTGCCCTTGTTGCGAACGATGACCTGTGAGAACTTGACCGGCTTCTCGCGGTCGACGGTCTGAGTCACCTCGACTTCGAGCGTATCCGCCACACCGGTCAGCACGGAATATCCGAGACCATGACGGGTTTCGAACAGCGCTTCGGGATCACGCGACAGCGCGGCGCAGGGCGTATAGAGCTTTCCTGTCTCGACGTCGGCGACATAGAAGGCCTCACCCGGCCGGTTGATAACCGGGTCATTGCTCCATGGCGTCAGCTGATAGTCGCGCGAATTGCGGCTCCAGCTGAAACCGGCACCTTCGCCCGAAATATGGAAACCGAAATTCTCGTTCGAGACGACGTTGATCCACGGATGCGGCGTGGACTGCCCGCCATTGAGGCGCACCACATATTCCTGTCCGTTTTTGGCGAAGCCGCCAAAGCCGTTCCAGAAATCGAGATCGCCCGCATCCTCGACCGGCTCTGCGACCGGGAAGGCCGGAACAGGCAAACGGGCCTGTGCGGCATCGCTCGTGCCGTCCGGGCCGCGATGGGCCGCAAACAGCGATACAGCGCGGTTGATCTGGTCGACAATCTTGCCGTTGCGCACGTGAAGAACAACACGGGAAGCGGCGAGAAGCGCGCTCCAGGTCTCTTCGTCCATCAGGTCGCGACGCACGGAGAAGACATGCGGGCGCCCGCCATCGGCAGGATTGATGCGGCGCTGCGCCTCGGAAATGTGATCCAGCGCATGCTGCATGTCCTGCGCATAGGACGCGGCCCGTTCGTTGACGATGACGAGATCGAAGATCACGCCGCGTGAGCGCAGATATTCGTGGGCGCTCAGCGCCTCACGGGCGATATCCATGTCCATGTCGTCGTTGATACGCAGGCTGAAGATCGGGAAATCGCCAGAAATCGCAAGCGGCCAAAGGGCGCGCTGCGAGGCGAGGCCCGTTTTCAGCGTTTCCGAATCCGCACGCAGATGCATGTCCGGATAGGTCAGATAACGGCCGAGATGCTGGAAGGCGGCCGCCTGCTGCGAGGTGACGCCCACATGGCGCATCTGCACCTGCGTACGCGTCCAGGCATGCACGAGTTCATGCGCAAAAGCGTCCGGATGACGGTAACGGTCGATTGCCTTGTCGACTTCCTCGCGGCTCGGCGCGGCAATCGTCCAGAAGATCACGCTCACCTTCTTGCCCGCCGGCACGCGCACCGTGCGGCGCAGCGACAGGATAGGATCGAGTGTGAAACCATCCGTGCTGGAAAGCGTCGCACCGGTATCGAAGGCAGCGGCTTCGCGCAGCGACCGGCCGCGACCGATGAACTTGGCGCGGTCCGTCTCGAATTCCGTCGGGCGCGACGGGCCGGCATTGTCGGCGGCCAGATGCGCGATGACGGTACCCGGCTCGTTCGGGCTGCGACGGTTGCGCCAGGCGCGGATGACATCACCACGCCGGCCGATTTCCGTCTGCACGAACATGCGCGAGAAAAGCGGATGGGCGTTATCGTCATCTTCAGACGCGATGACCGGCTCCATATAGGAGGTCACTTCAATATAGCGATCCTCGGAACCGACGTTCAGCAGGGTGATACGGCGGCCTTCGGCATCGTGCTCGGTGGCGACGATACATTCGACCACACTCTGCAGATCGCCTGTTGTCTTGTGGAATTCTGCCTTGTCATCGGTGAAGATCGTCTTGGTCTTTTCACCTTCGATAACGCGCGGTTCTGCCGTCGCACTCCACCATTGCCCATTGGTGGTATCGCGCAGGAAGATGAAGGTGCCCCAGCGATCTTCGGTCGGGTCGGCCTTCCAGCGGGAAATCGCCTGGCCGTTCCACTTCGAATAGCCCGCGCCCGTCGAGGTGAGCATGGTCGAATAATGGCCGTTCGAGAGGAACACCACTTCGCGGTCGCGCACCGCCGGATCGGCGATGGAGCGCACCTCGGCACGCAACAGGTCGGCCTGTTCCTTGCCGGGCGTTTCCGGCTCGTATTTGGCGCTCATGACCGGAACTTCGCGCGGCGCCTTTTCCTGCAGCAGCAGTTCGGCCGCCTCGATCACCGGATCGGAGTGGAACAGTTCGCGCAGCACGCCGTCAAAGGCGACGTTGGCGACAGCCGCAATCGACATGCCGTGGTGGTGGGCATAATAGTTATAGACCACCGCGCAGACCTTGCCGTCAGGCACACGCGTCGGCGTGAAATCCACCGCATCGTGGAAACCGTACTGGCCAAGCGCGCCAAGCTTGCGCAGCTTGTCGAGGTTCTCAAGCGCACCGTCAGGATCGTACTGGCTGGCGAGGATCGACGCATAAGGCGCGATCACCGCATTCTGGCCAAGGCCACGCTTGAGGCCAAGGGTCGGCACACCGAAGTTGGTGTATTGATAGTTCATGTTGTGATCGCGGGCGTTGAAAGCCGCTTCGGAAATGCCCCATGGCGTGCCGAGACGACGGCCATGGTTCATCTGCTCCTTGACGATCAGATTGTTGGTCTGGTTGAGAATGCCACCCTGACGCTCCTGCATGACAAGCGGCGGCATCAGATATTCGAACATCGAACCCGACCACGACACCAGTGCGCCCTGCGCGCCGATCGGCACGACCTGCCGGCCGAGACGATACCAGTGCTCGGTCGGCAGGTCGCCCTTGGCGATGGCAAACAGGCTGGTCAGGCGGCATTCGGAAGCCAGAAGGTCGTAGCAGGCTTCGTCCAGCTCCTTGCTTTCGACACGATAGCCAATCGACAGCAGACGGCGATCCTTGCGATAGAGGAACGTGAAGTCCATCGAGAAGGCGAGGTTGCGGCTGCGGTCGCGCAGCGAAGCAAGACGCTGGCGCAGCGGCTCCATATTGGTGAGGTCGATGGCGCTGTCGGAAATATGCGACTCGCAGCATTCCACCAGCAATTGCGCCCAGCGCGTCACTTCCGCGCTCTGGGTCGATTTCACCTCGTGGTCGACATTGGTGGCAAGCTTCTGGATATCGCGCGCAAGTACCGCCAGATTGATGACGCGGATCGACGCGAATTCATGCTCGCGCTTGACGGAGGCGAGCGCGTTCGAGAAGCCGATGATGCGCTCCTCGAGACGGCGGTGCAGCGGACGCAGGTTCTTGCGGTTGTCAGGCAGGGCCTTCAGCGTTTCGCGCAGGATGCCGGCAACGTCGCCGATACCGTCCAGATTACCCTGAAGGTGGGCGGAAGGAGCTTCCGCCCAGTCACGGCAGGCGGACGAGACCGCAATCAGGTGACCGGCGAGATTGCCGCTGTCCACCGCCGAAACATAGCGCGGACCAAGCGTCTGCAACGTGTCCGTATGGTACCAGTTATAGAGATGGCCGCGATACTTCTCCATTTTCTCGACGGTCTGGATCGTGTTTTCGATCCGCTCCAGCGTATCGGCAAAGCTGATCCAGCCGAACTGGCGCGCCGAAATGACAGACAGCAGATAAACGCCGATATTGGTGGGCGAGGTGCGCGAGGCGACGATCGGCTCCGGCGTTTCCTGGAAATTGTCCGGCGGCAGATGGTTTTCCTGCGGCGTCACGAAAGTCTCGTAATAACGCCAGGTGCGGCGCGCAATCTTGCGAAGCTCGAAGGAGACGTGTTCGGAGACGAACAGCCGATCCTCGGTTTCAGCCGACTGGCTGACATACCAGGCAACGGCAGGCGACAGGACCCAGAGCAGCGTGAAGGGAATGCCGATCAGGAAGGCATTGTCACCCGGCAGCGCCGCAAACAGCAGGCCGAGCATCGCCACCACGGGCGCATGCCACATCTGGCGATAATAATCGATGATGCTGCCCTGCGCGCTGGACTGGATGCTGGCGGCGGTGCGCCATTCCAGCATCAGCTTGTGGCTGACGAGCAGACGGTAAAGCGAACGGACAATCGCGTCCGTCATCATGCAGGCGGCATCGGCAATGAAGACAATGCGCAGCGCAACCTGCGCGTTGGTGGCGCGTATTTCCGACCAGATGGTATGGAAATGCGCCTGCGGCACGATGTCGGTGGAACGCGGCACGAGGCCGGAGAGCAGCGAAAGCGTCGGCGCCACGAAGAGCGAGAAGATCAGCAGGATCTGCCAGATCAGCGCGCCGAGCGGATCCATGAAATACCAGCCGAGGATGGAGGCGAAGAACCAGGCGATCGGTGTGAGCGAGCGACGCAGATTGTCGACCATCTTCCAGCGGCCGATGGCGGTAACGCCACGGGCGCGGTCGAGAATATAGGGCAGGAGCTGCCAGTCGCCACGGGCCCAGCGATGCTGGCGTGAGACTTCCACCTCATAGCGGGTCGGGAAATCCTCGACCAGTTCCACGTCGGTCACCAGCGCGCAACGCGCAAAGGAGCCCTCGAGCAGATCGTGGCTGAGAACGGAGTTTTCCTCGATACGGCCCTTCAGCGCCGCCTCGAAGGCATCCACGTCGTAGAGGCCCTTGCCGGTGAAGGTGCCTTCCGAGGTCAGGTCCTGATAGACGTCGGAAACGGTGAAGACGTAAGGATCGATACCGCGATTGATCGAAAAGACGCGCTGAAAGACGGAAGCGTCCTTACCTGTCGTCAGCGAGGGCGTAACGCGCGGTTGCAGCAGGCCGTAACCTTCGACAACACGACCGGAAACAGGATCGATCACCGGACGGTTGATCGGGTGATGCATCTTGCCAACGAGTTTGGTCACCGCATCGCGCATCAGGCGCGTATCGGCATCCAGCGTCATGACGTATTTGACATCGGCCGGCACGATGTTCGCGCCGCCGAGGAATGTCGTATCCTTGTCGCCACGCAGCAGCATGTTCAGTTCATGCAGCTTGCCACGCTTGCGCTCCCAGCCCATCCAGCAGCCTTCCGCCGGATTATAGATACGGCGGCGGTGCAGCAGGTAAAAGCGCGTCTTGCCGTCAAAGGCATAACGGCTGTTCAGCGCCGCAAGCTCGCGCTTGGCATAATCGAGGATCTCAAGATCCTCATCGGATTGCTCATATTGCGCATCGCGCCAGTCGCTGACGAGCGAGAAATAAATCTCGCCATGCGGATTGGCGAGATAATGCACCTCGATATTGCGCATCATCTCGTCAACGCTGTCGCGGCTGGTGAGCATGCAGGGCACGGCAACCAGCGTGCGGGCATCCTGTGGAATGCCGTTCTTGAACTCGTATCCGACCAGCCGGAACGGTTTTACGAAGAAGGTGACGAGCGTGTTGAAGAGACCGGTTGCCCCTTCCGAGGCCGGCAATGCGAACATCAGCAGGAAGGCGGTGACGACATACCACGGCATGCCGGCTTCCGCGAGGAACCAGCCGACCGCCAGCATGGCAAACGCGGTGATCAGAAGCACCGGCGCGGCGATTGCCAGCCAGTTGAACTTGCGCATCGAGCGCACGATGTGCTGTGACACCAGCGGCCGGTAACCCAAAGCCTTTTCAAGCTCGAAGCGACGCTGGCCGACAAGCACGGAGCCGACATTGACGCGATGGTTTTCATCAGCCCCGGCAGGTGTCTCCGAACGCGCCATTTCGACGGCGGCGCGCGCCACCTCAACTTCGGTCTTGGGGGAGCGACGTGCCAGAAGCTCGATCGTGTTGCGATAGGTGTTGCGCGAACCGAAATCGAGAACTTCGTAATCTGTCTCCTCGCGCAGAACCTTGTCGATATGGCTGACTTCCTCGAACCACACCGACCATTCGGTATCGTCGATTTCGCGCAGGCTCTTGACGATGTTGCCCATCGTCACATTGCCGGACGCCAGACGATTATGTTCCGACATCATGACATTTTCGGCATCGGTGCCGGCGGCATGCAGGCGCTCTTCCAGCCAGGCAACGGCAAAGCCCGATGTCTGCGAACCGTTGCGCAGACGATAGAGGAACTGTGTCGCGAAAGTCGGATCGTCGACCAGTGAATCGACCTGCTTGAGAAGCGCGGCCGACGCCTCGGCATCGTTCAGCCGGATGATCTCGTCGACGACCTCGTTCGCCTTCTGGCGCATGCGGCGCGAGCGCTCGACGCGAATGGAGATGCGGCGAAGATTTTCAATGAGGACAAAACGGATGATCGACGGCAGTGCCCACAATTCGCCGATCTGCAGCGTCTTCGAGGTCTGGTAGCCATCCACCAGCGCCGTCATGTTCTCGCGCGAAACCGTGCTGTGGGTATGGGCGACATAAAGCCAGCCAAGCGCCATGACCCGCGGGATCGTCACGCCGCCCACCGTCATCGTCGGCAGCTGGCGATAGAATTTGCGCGGAAAATCGCGGCGCACTTCCTGGATCGCTTCTTCGATGACGTAGTGGTTGTCGAGCAGCCATTCCGCAGCCGGCGTGATCGTCGCGCCATTTTCCGCATCGACGGCCGTCGTGCGGTAGACCCTGAGGATTTCCTTCTCGTTCTCGCGGTGACGCTCGAAGAAATCGAATTCCATGAAACCGGGAAGGCTGTCGGCACCGTCGCGGGAAAGCGCGGCACCCGCATCATGCAGTTCCTCGATCGTCATATAGGACGCGCGGATCGAATCATTATGATCGATCTGCTTCGTCTCGGAATCACGGGCGGCGGCGGTCGGGGTGATATGAAATGACATCGGGCTCGTATTCTGAACTTAAGGGAAACCTGTTCGACTTGACCGGCATTTCGTCCGTGGCGGGAACACGCACGAAAATCGGGCCACGCTATATTTATGACTTATCCTGAACCTTCGGTGAACCGGGCCGGGCGCCGGACGGATCGGATCATCCGATGACGGATGTCCGTGGGCGCAGCATCGTGCAGGGCAATTTTTCCGAGGTGCCCGCAAAGCAGGAGATCGGCGCAAACAGCGAGTTTCCGGCGACAGGAAAATTTCATCCTGCGGCCCGGCAAAGCCGTTCCAACCGGATTTCGCACACTCCCCGACGGCGAAAATTGTTCGCGCAACGCCCGATAGTCCCCCGTTGACAACCTGAAGGGCAACGCGAAACCAAGGAGGCCCGCGCCACATCCGAAAGAAGCTAATGCCCCAGGACGTCAATAGTTCCATGCCACCTGTCGCGGCACGATGCAAGCGCTGAATTTCTGGGTGTTTCGGCACCGGAAACGCCCCTTACATGGCCCTGCATATGCTGCTATGTCATTTGCCAAAGGCGCCGGAAACAAGCGGCGAAACCCGGGACTTCGAAAATGACCAGACAGACCGCCAACGTCACCTCTTTTGCCAACCACATGCCGGATGTGGTGGCGATCCGCCATCACCTGCACCGCCATCCCGAAATCGGCCTTTCCGAATTCAAGACGTCGGATTTCATCGCCGAAAAGCTGGTGGAAATGGGCTATGAGGTGACGCGAGGGCTCGCCGGGACCGGCATCGTCGCCACGCTGCGCAATGGCGACAGCACACGCACGCTCGGCATCCGTGCTGATATCGACGCCCTGCCGATCCACGAGGAAACCGGGGCGGAATATGCAAGCGCCAATCAGGGTGTAATGCATGCCTGCGGCCATGACGGCCACACCGCCATGCTTCTGGGGGCGGCAAAGATCATTGCCGAACGCCGGAATTTCGAGGGAACGCTGCATCTTATCTTCCAGCCCGCGGAAGAGAATTTCGGCGGCGCGCGCATCATGATCGAGGACGGCCTGTTTGACCGCTTCCCCTGCGATGCGGTTTTTGCCCTGCATAACGATCCCGGCGTGCCCTTCGGGCAATTCGTGCTGCGCGACGGGCCGATCCTTGCCGCCGTCGACGAGTGCAGGATCACCGTCAACGGTTATGGCGGCCACGGTGCCGAACCGCAGGATGCGGCAGACCCCATCGTTGCCGGCGCAAGCATCATCATGGCGCTGCAGACCGTGGTGTCCCGCAACATCCATCCGCAACTGTCGGCCGTCGTCACCGTGGGCGCATTCCACGCCGGTGCGGCGAGCAACGTCATTCCCGAAACGGCAGAGATGCTTCTTACCATCCGCTCCTTCGATGCCGGCGTCCGCGACGAGCTGGAAAAGCGCATCCGGGCGATAGCGGAAGGTCAAGCGGCGAGCTACGGCATGAGCGTCACCATCGATTACGAGCGCGGCTATAATGCAACCGTCAACCACAAGGCGGAAACGGACTATGTCGCCGATCTCGCCCGCCGTTTTGCCGGCGCTGAAAAGGTGGCCGAGATGCAGCGCCCGTCCATGGGCGCGGAAGACTTCGCCTATATGCTGGAAAAACGGCCCGGCTGTTATTTCTTCCTCGGCACGGCGCGCACCGACAACGACCCGCCGCTGCACCATCCGAAATTCGACTTCAATGACGACATCCTGCCGATCGGAACGGCTTTCTGGGTCGATCTGGCCGAGGATTACCTCAAGGCGTGACAAACAGTAAAAGGCCGGTCGGAAGAGCGACCGGCCTTTTGTTCTCAAGTTACCTGATGGGAAAAGTCGGGAGGATCAGGGAACGAGACCGAGAATAACCGCAGCGACAAAGGCCACGCACACGCCGACAAGAGCCGCATGCACGGAATCTCTCCAGTTGCGCGGCGACTGGGGCTGCGAGACAAAGTCTTTTACTTTTCCTGCCTTGGAATAAGACATTGTGCACTCCCTTCCCTGTCAGGCCCGCCGGAGCGGGCAGTGGTTAATTTCAACCAAAGAATAGCTTTATCCCCTACCGTTCCAGTAGAGATAAAATTCCATAAGAAGCGCCAATTGGGAAAAATAGGGGTCGCCACTTGCCTCCCAACAAGCATCAATCTACCCATCGCGGAATATTAACGCAGCAGGACGGCGTTCGTTCAGCCGAACTGTCCGTGGACGGGAAGAGATGACGGATATCGACGCCATCATCATCGGCGCAGGGGTAATCGGGCTTGCGGCGGCCCGTGAGCTTTCAATGCGCGGCCTTTCCGTCATCATCCTCGAAAGTGAGAAGGAATTCGGCTCCGCGACCTCCTCCCGCAACAGTGAGGTCATTCACGCCGGGCTCTATTATCCATCTGGAAGCCTCAAGGCCCGCCTCTGTGTCGAGGGTAAAAAGAAGCTCTATGCCTTCTGTCAAAGCCATGGTGTTGCACACCGCCGCTGCGGCAAGCTCATCGTGGCTGCAGAGGAGGCTGAGACGGCCCTGCTGGCCGCACTCAAGGACAAGGGTGAGGCGAACGGCTGCGAAGATCTGGAACTGATCGATGGGCATGAGGCGCTTTCGCTCGAACCCGCCCTCGCCTGCGGGGCAGCCCTGTTTTCGCCCTCAACCGGCATCATCGACAGCCATGGCTATATGCTGGCATTGCTCGGCGAGGCGGAAGACCACGGCGCGGCTCTTGCCTTGAATGCTCCCTTCGAAAGGGCGGAGCCGATCAGCGAGGGTTTCCGGGTCCATGTCGGTGGCAGGGAGCCCATGAGCCTGACATGCCGGCTGCTCGTCAATTCCGCCGGCCTCGTCGCACCCATGGTGGCAAAAGAGATCGCGGGATTGCCGGCCCATGCCATTCCGCAGCCGCGTTTTGCCAAGGGCAGCTATTTTTCGCTGACGGGCAAGTCGCCGTTTTCACGGCTGATCTATCCGGCACCGCACACCCACGGCCTCGGCGTGCATCTCACTCTCGATCTTGCCGGTCAGGCCCGGTTCGGCCCTGACGTGGAATGGGTCGAGAGCATCGACTACGCCGTCAATCCCCGCCGCATGGAGGGTTTCGGCGAGGCGATCCGCCGCTATTGGCCGGGCCTTCCCGAGGACGCCCTGATCCCCGCCTATTCCGGCATCAGGCCGAAGATTTCCGGCCCCGACGAACCCGCCATGGATTTCCGTATCGACGGACCGGAGACCCACGGACTTGCCGGCCTCGTCAACCTGTTCGGCATCGAAAGCCCCGGCCTCACCGCCTCGCTGGCGATTGCCGCAGAGGTTGCGGCTCGGCTCAAGGACTGATCTCACGCCGCCGCTTCAGCCAAAGCGGGACAGCGCATCCGCCATGATCGCGGGATCGACATTGCCCCCCGAGGCAACCGCAATCACCGTATCGCTCTCCAGCTCGCGGCCATGAAACAGCGCTGCCGCAAGAGCCACGGCGCCGCCGGGTTCAATGACAATCTTCAGCCGGTTGAAGGCAAGCACCATGGCCCGCAACGCTTCCTCATCGGTCACGGCAACGCCTTTTCCGCAAAGCTTGGCCAGAATAGGGAAAGTGATGTTGCCGGGCTGCGGTGTGATGATCGCATCACAGATGGAACCGGAAGTCGAAACGTTACGCTCGATCTTGCCCGATGCGAGCGAGCGCGCCACGTCATCGAAATGCTCGGGCTCTGCGGTCCTGACTTTGTAGGCCGGCGCCTTCGCGGCAAGTGCGAGCGAGATGCCGGATGTAAGGCCGCCGCCCCCGCAGGGCACGAGAACCTCGGCCGCGCCAATCCCCAGTTCCGCCCCCTGTTCGGCAATCTCAAGCCCCACGGTCCCCTGTCCTGCAATGACAAGCGGCTCGTCGAAGGGCCTGATCAGCGTCAGTCCGCGTTCGCGCGACAGGCGATCACCGATGGCGTCGCGATCTTCGTTCACCCGGTCATAAAGCACCACCTCTGCGCCATAGGCACGGGTATTGTCGATTTTGATCTTCGGCGCATCCGACGGCATGATGATGACAGCGGGAACGCCATGCAGGCGGGCGGCGAGCGCCACGCCCTGCGCATGGTTGCCGGAGGAAAAGGCGATGACACCCTTGGCGCGCACCTCCGCCGGCAGGCCGGACACGGCCGACCAGCCGCCGCGAAACTTGAAGGAACCCGTTCTTTGCAGACATTCAGCCTTCACGAACAGCTTTCGTCCGGCAATTTCGTCCAGAAAAGGTGACGACAGCAATGGTGTCCGCACCGCATGGTTGCCGATACGCTGGCGCGCGGCCTCTATCATTAAAATATCTGTCATGCCCTGTCCCTGTAACGCGGATTCGGGGATACATTAGGAGGTCGCAATCAATTACGAAACCACCCGGAAAAGAAAAATCCCCGGACGCAGCCGGGGATTTTTCTCCATTCTCGCTCAGTGATTATGCCGGGGCATCTTCTCGGCGATCCTGCGGAAATCCGCAGCCCCTTCCAGAACCGCGCCATCCGAAAGCTGGGTCACCGATTGACGGTAGATACGCTGCCAGGGCGTTGCATCCGCCGGTACAGCAGGAATGCCGTCGGCCTTGCGCGCTTCCAGTTCCGCCTCCGGCACCAGCGCATTGCACTCACCTTTGTTGAAGTCGATGCGGATCACATCGCCGGTGCGCAACCATGCCAGCCCGCCGCCAGCCGCACTTTCCGGCGAGGCGTTGAGGATTGACGGGCTGTCGGCCGTTCCCGATTGCCGCCCGTCGCCGATTGTCGGCAGGCTGGTAATACCTTTTTTCAACAGCGCATCCGGCGGCTGC
Organism: Rhizobium rhizogenes; assembly: GCF_002005205.3. The sequence goes on from NZ_CP019701.2 coordinate 2,554,693, forward strand.
ATGTTGACGACCTCAGCCGAACCTGGCCAGCCGAGCGGACCGGCTCCGCGAATGACAAGGATGGTGCGCTCATCGATATCCAGCGCCGGGTCGTTGATGCGGGCGTGATAGTCTTCCGAACCATCGAAAACAACGCATTTACCCTCGAAAATCCCCTCGCGGCCCGGCTCGCTCAGATAACGTTGCCGGAATTCCGCCGAAATCACGCTCGTCTTCATGATGGCAAAGTCGAACAGATTGCCCTTGAGAACCAGGAAACCGGCCCGTTCCTTGAGCGGCCTGTCGTAAGGCAGGATCACGTCGCGGTCAGTCGATTCCCGCCCTTCGAGATTTTCCGCCATAGTCCTGCCGGTCACGGTCGGACAGTTTCCGTCGAGCCTGCCGGCCTGCAGAAGCTCCCACATGATGGCGGGCGTGCCGCCGGCGCGGTGGTATTTCTCACCCAGCCATTTGCCGGCCGGCTGAACGTTGGCCAGCAGCGGAATGTCGTAACCGTGGACCTGCCAGTCCTCCTCGCGAAGTTCAACACCGGCATGTTTGGCCATTGCCGCCAGATGCGGCTGGGCGTTGGTGGAACCGCCAATCGCCGAATTGACGCGGATCGCGTTCAAAAACGCCTCGCGCGTCATGATATCGGAAGGCTTGATGTTCTCGACAACCAGTTCGACGGCGCGGCGCCCGGTGCGATAGGCCATCTGGCCGCGTTCACGGTAAGCGGCCGGGATCGCGCCACAGCCGGTGAGCGACATGCCGAGCGCCTCCGCCATGGCGTTCATGGTGGAAGCGGTGCCCATGGTGTTGCAATGGCCGACGGAAGGAGCGGATTCGAGCGCCGCCTGCAGAAACTCCTCACGGGTGATTTCACCGGCGCCGTATTTGCGGCGCATGCGCCAGATCACCGTGCCGGAACCAACCAGATCGCCGTCGTGATAACCGTCGAGCATCGGGCCGCCGGAAAGGACAATGGCCGGAATATCCACCGTGCTTGCCGCCATCAGCGCTGAAGGCGTGGTCTTGTCGCAGCCCGTGGTCAGAACGACGCCGTCGAGCGGATAACCGTAGAGCACTTCCACGAGGCTGAGATACGCAAGATTGCGGTCAAGCGCCGCCGTCGGGCGCTTGCAGTTTTCGAACATCGGATGGGTCGGAAACTCGATGGGAATGCCGCCCGCATCGCGGATACCGTCCCGCACCCGCTTGACCAGTTCCACATGGACGCGGTTGCAGGGCGTCAGATCGCTGCCGCTCTGGGCGATGCCGATGACCGGCTTGCCGGAACGCAGCTCCTCCGGCGTCACACCATAATTCATGAAGCGCTCCAGATAGAGCGCTGTCATGTCGAGATGGTCGGGATTGTCGAACCAGTCCTGGGATCGCAGGCGGCGCATGGGTGCCTTGTCGTCGCTCATGAGATCGCCTCAGCCCTGTTCCCGGTTGTTGAGTTTTTCGAGGTAAAGCAGGATGCCGCTATGGTCGATATCGGCCCCGCCATCACCCACAAAGTCATCGAATTCCCGCGTCACCTGCTGAGTCAGCGGTAATGTGAGCGACATATCCTTCGCCATTGCCAGCACGCCGTTCAGGTCCTTGAGCTGGAACTTGGACGGACCGCCCGGCACGAAATTGCGCTTCACCATGCGTTCGCCATGCAACTCCAGAATCCGGCTTTCGGCAAAACCGCCGCGGATGGCATTGCGGAAACCTTCGCGGGATGCGCCGCCCGCTTCCACCAGCATCATCGCCTCGGCAACCGCGCCGATCGTAATGGCGACGATCTGCTGGTTGGCGAGCTTGCAGAGCTGACCGGCACCCGAGGGACCGACATAGGTCAGCCGGCCCATTGGCGCGAAGACATCCGCAAGACCCGAGATCAGCGCCTCATCCCCGCCAGCCATGATGGCAAGCGTGCCGGCAGTGGCCCCCGGCACACCGCCGGAGACTGGGGCATCGACGTGATGAATGCCGAGCGCCTCAAGCCGCGAGGAATGTTCGCGCGCAATCGGCGGCGCAATCGAACTGCTATCGATCACCACAGCACCTTTTTTAAGCGCGTCGGCCACGCCGGCCGCAAACAGCACCTCGCCCACGGCCGTGCCGTCGCTCAGCATGGTGATGACGATATCAGCACCCTTGGCGGCCTCCGCAGGAGATGCCGCCAGAACCGCACCATCGGCGACAAGAGCTTCAGCCTTGTCGACACTGCGGTTCCAGACCGTGACCGAAAAGCCTGCGCCCAGCAGTCGCCGGGCCATCGGCCCACCCATCAGGCCCGTGCCGATGAAGGCAACAGACCGCTTCTTCTCCTCCCCGCCAACATTCATTTCAGTGAACCTCCCAGTTCGTCCTCGATATGAACCTGAATGATCTCTTCGAAAGAGCTTTCGGCGGTGAAGCCCAGCTCGCGGGCGCGCTTCGCTTCAAAACCGGGTGCCCAGCCCTCGCACATGCGCATGATCATCTCATTCGGCTCGCGGCGGATGAGGGAGACGGCCTTTTCGCCAGCCACCTTGCGCAGCGCTTCGATCTGCTCACCAACAGTGGCGCTGAGGCCGGGCATCGACAGGTTGCGGCGCGGGCCGACCTTTTCGACGTCGATCGTCGCACCATGAATGAGGAAACCGACGGCGGAGCGCGGGGAGGCATGCCAGTGGCGAATGCTTTCCGGTACAGGAAGAACCGCTTCCTGGCCGACCAGCGGCTCGCGCAGAATATTGGAGAAGAAGCCGGAGGCAGCCGCATTTGGCTTGCCGGGGCGAATGCAGATGGTGGGAAGACGGATGCCGATACCGTCGAAGAACCCGCGACGGCTGTAATCGGACAACAGCAATTCGCAGATCGCCTTCTGCGTGCCATAGCTTGTCAGCGGCGTGGTGTGGAATTCATCCGGGATCGGATAGGGAAGCGGCGCGCCAAACACGGCAATCGACGAGGTGAAGACCACGCGCGGCTTGTAACCGTCCTTACCGTTGGCAATGCGGATGGCGTCGAAGAGATAACGGGTGCCGTCGAGATTGATACGGTAGCCCTTGTCAAAATCGAGTTCGGCTTCACCGGAGACGATGGCGGCGAGATGGAAGATGGCATCCGGACGGGCCTCCACCAGCTTTTCAGCTTCACCCGGAGCGGAGAGATCAGCCGCGCGCGCATCGACCGCACCGGCAAAACCGGCGGGCGCTTCGGGCTGGAACACGTCGATAAGCGTGAATTTCTCGATCGGCTTGCCACCCAGCGATCCATCTTTCACGAGACGCTGCGTCAGCTTGCGGCCAACCATACCTGCGGCGCCGATGATTGCGATATGCATGTCTTCCTCCTCTTTGTCCCGGTCATTCTCCCGAGACCGAAAAAACATCATCGGCCTGTCGACCGATAAATTAGCTTGTAAGGTTGTCTGATAACCTTATATGATCGGATTGAAAATAGTATTTTTTCACAAACTGGAAAAAGCAAGGGCGCCGGTAGAATCAACGGTACGACCCTTGACCGGATATTTAGGGCGGATTGGACGGAGAGGGTGGAATGACGATCGTGAGTGAACACGATATCGAGGAACTGCGGTTCTCGCTGAAGAACAGGCTGGGCGAGGCCCTGTTGCTGACATCGCAGGAAGACATGCTGCGCTATTGCCGCGACTGGCACGGCGACGTCACCAGCTCGGCCGTGGCCGTCATCCGTCCCCGCTCGACCGAGGAAGTGTCCGACACGGTGCGTGCCTGCGCCGAACTTGGCCTCGCCATCATCCCCCAGGGCGGCAATACCGGCCTGGTGCTCGGCGGTATTCCGGATGCGCCCGGGCATCAGATCGTGCTGAGCCTTGAACGCATGAACGCCATCCGCACCATAGATGGCGACGATTTTTCCGCCGTCGTGGAAGCGGGCTGCATTCTCTCGGAATTCAAGGACGCCGTTCAGGACAAGGGCATGTTCTTCCCGCTGTCGCTCGGCGCACAGGGCAGCTGCCGTATCGGCGGCAATGTCTCCACCAATGCCGGTGGCATTAATGTCTTGCGTTATGGCATGACCCGCGAGCTGGTACTGGGCCTCGAAGTGGTGCTGCCGGATGGCACCGTCTGGAACGGGCTGTCGACGCTGCGCAAGGACAATCGTGGCATTGACCTGAAGCAGCTCTTCATCGGCGCGGAAGGAACGCTCGGCATCATCACCGCCGTTGCCGTCAAGCTCTACCCCAATCCGGAACATGTCGAAACGGCGCTGCTCGGCCTCAATTCGCTTGACGATGCCATCAAGCTCTACCGCCGCGCCCGCCGCGAATGCTGCGACCTGATGTCCGCCTTCGAATTCATGCCGCCGGTGGCCTTCACACTGGCGATCGAGGCAATCCCCGACCTCAGGATGCCGATCGCCGGCGATTACCCGGCCTATGTGCTGATGGAAATTTCCGGCTCCGGTCTGGTGGATACCGCCGATCTGATGGGCCGCTTCCTCGAGGGCGTCATGGAAGACGGTCTGGTACTGGACGGCGTCATCGCCTCCTCGCGGGCGCAGGCGCAGTCGTTGTGGCTTTTCCGTGAGGGCATGAACGAGGGTCAGGCGCTGCGCGGCAGCCATATGCGTACCGACATTTCGGTGCCGCTTTCGAAACTTTCGGCTTTCGTGGCCGAGGCGGAAGCCGAACTTGCGGAAAAACTGCCGGAATGCCTTGCGGTTTCCTATGGCCATGTCGGTGACGGCAACGTCCATCTCAACGTCCTGCCACCCAATGGTGCGACACCGGAGGAGCGTGAGGCGTTCATCTACAAGTCCAAGACACTCGTCAACGAGGTCCTCGACCGTTACGTCGGCAGTATCAGCGCCGAACACGGCATCGGCCGTCTCAAGCGCTCCGATTTCGAAAGCCGGCTATCGGATGTGCAGCGCCGGATGATCACGGGTTTGAAAAATGCCTTCGACCCCGATTTGCGGATGAATCCCGGTTGCCAGATAAGCCTGCAACCGGATAGCTAATCGAGGAACGGCAAAGGCGGCTGTGAATATGCCGCCTTTTAAAACCCGCTAACGGCGAAGGAGGACGTCGCCTGCGGCGGGCAAAATGAACCAATCGTTTCTGCGGAACGGGAGCAATCATGACGCTGGAGTTCAATCAGATACATCGCAACGATCATCTGCCCGGCCGTATCGCCGCCGAGATCGCGCGCGAAATCAATGATTCGAAACTCGGTCCGGGCGACAGGCTGCCGACGGAACATGTTCTGGCAAAAACCTTCGGCGTCAGCCGCTCGGTCATTCGCGAGGCGATCGCGCAATTGCGCAATGAAGGCTTCGTCGAAACCCGCCAGGGCGTGGGCGCATTCGTCACCGATCCCCGCCAGAGACTGTCCATCCGGATCGAGCGCTCCCGCCTCAATGATCCGGACAATTTCCGCGACCTCTTTCAGCTTCGCATGCCGCTGGAAATAGAAGCGGCAGGGCTTGCAGCATTGCACCGCAGCCCGCAGCAGCTGACGCGGCTGGCCGCGGCGCTGGAAAAAATGAAGACCGCCGACGACTGGTCTACCGAAGGTGTTGCCGCCGATCTCGACTTTCACCGTATTCTGGCGGAAGCGACTGAAAACGAATATTTCCTGATGTTCCTCGGCTTCATCGCGGAACGCATCAGTTCCGCCATCAACATCGCTTTCTCCCGCGCGGTGTTCGGTGAAATTCTTGAGGTGACGATCGCCGAACATGTGGCGATCTACGAAGCCGTCGAGAAGGCCGATGCGACCGCAGCCAAGAATGCCATGCGCAAACATCTGATCGGCGCGGCAAGCCGGGTCAATCTGGAACTGGATATATTCTGAAGCACGGAATAAATGCGCCGACCGTAAAGCTATAGGACAGGTTTCCAGGCTTGACCGGTATCCGGAACCGAAAGGCGATAATTTTGTCCGCGAGACCGCTAGACTCGCCGGAAAAGTCATACTAAGAAGAATGAGATTAGGTTGTCAGACATCCAGACAATAAGACCGCAGGAGGCGGCCTGTCGATGGGCTGAAGGGGAGGACATTATATGACCGGCGCAAGGTCCATCGACGCTACCGCAATTCTGCCTGAGGATTATGAAAACGCCCTGCTCGTTGGCCGCGTCTGGTCGAAGAGCGAAGGCGGTCCCTGCCCCGTCCTGCTCAAGGGCGGCGTGCTTTATGACCTCACCTCGATTTCCCCAACCATGTCCGAACTTCTGGAAACGGCGGATCTGGTGGAGCGGCTCGCCGACACCGGCACATTCGTGGCACTTGGCGCGCTTGAAGCATTTCTCGACGGTTCCGCCGGCGAGCTTCTGGCCCCCAACGACATTCAGGCCGTCAAGGCCGCAGGTGTCACCTTCGCCGACAGCATGCTGGAACGCGTGATCGAAGAACAGGCCAAAGGCGACCCGCTTCGCGCGCAGGAAATACGCGGACGTCTGGCACCGGTTCTCGGCGACAACCTGAAGGGACTTGAGGCCGGCTCCGAGAAGGCGGCCGAGGTCAAGAAACTGCTCCAGGAAATGGGCCTCTGGTCGCAATATCTGGAAGTGGGCATCGGTCCGGATGCGGAAATATTCTCAAAGGCGCAGGCCATGGCCTCGGTCGGCTGCGGCGCGCTGATCGGCGTTCACCCGAAATCGCAGTGGAACAACCCGGAGCCGGAAGTGGTGCTCGCCATCACCTCCGATGGCCGTATCATCGGCGCGACACTCGGCAACGACGTCAACCTGCGCGATTTCGAAGGCCGTTCCGCCCTCCTGCTCAGCAAGGCGAAGGACAACAATGCCTCCTGCGCGATCGGTCCTTTCATCCGCCTGTTCGACGGCAGCTTCACCATCGAAGACGTGAAGAAGTCGCAGATCTCACTTCTGGTCGAGGGTGAGGACGGTTTCACCATGACGGGTGTCAGCCCCATGCAGGCGATCAGCCGCACGCCGGAAAACCTCGCTTCGCAACTCTTGAACCGTAACCATCAATATCCTGACGGCGCCGTCTTTTTCCTTGGCACGATGTTCGCGCCGGTAAAGGACCGCCATGGCCCAGGCCTCGGTTTCACCCATGCCAAGGGTGACCGTGTCGAAATCTCCACGCCCAAGCTCGGCAAGCTGATCAACTGGGTCACGACGACCGACGAATGCCCGGAATGGACATTCGGCACCGCGGCCCTGATGCGCAACCTGGCGAAACGAGGGCTACTCTAGATATTTCTTCGGGAGGGGAAAATGCAAAAGACCATCAATCTCTTTTACCGGATTCTCGAAATCATTCTCGTCCTGCTGCTCGCCGGCATGTCGATCATGGTTTTCGTCAACGTCGTCATGCGTTACACGATGAATTCCGGCATCAACGTCTCGGAAGAACTGTCGCGCTATTTCTTCGTCTGGCTGACCTTCATCGGCGCCGTGCTGACATTTCGTGAGAACAGCCACATGGGCATCGAAACGCTCGTGATGTTTCTCTCCCGCCGTGCCCGTATCGTCTGCATGATCGCGTCGAACATCATCATTCTCGCCTGTTCCGCCATCTTCTTCTGGGGAACCTGGAAGCAGTCCGGCATCAATGCCAGCATGCATGCGCCCGTCACCAAACTGTCGATGATCTGGGTCTACGGCATCGGCATGTTCACCGGTGGCCTGATGTTCATCATCGCACTGGAACGCCTGTACCGTCTTTTGACGGGCCGCGTCACGGAAGACGAAATCGCCCAGTTCGCGGGCGAGAACCTGACGATCGAACAGCTTTCGGAGCGCTGATACCATGACACTTCTCGTTTTTGTCGGCTCTCTCCTGGGAGCCATGGCGATTGGCGTTCCCGTCGCTTTCTCGCTGATGTTCTGCGGCGTCGTGCTCATGTGGTACATGGGCATGTTCAACACCGCCATCATCGCCCAGAACATGATTTCGGGCGCGGACACCTTCACGCTGCTCGCCATCCCCTTCTTCATTCTGGCCGGTGAACTGATGAATTCCGGCGGCCTTTCCCGCCGCATCATCGACTTTGCAATTGCGCTGGTCGGCCATATCCGTGGCGGCCTCGGCATTGTGGCCATCGTCGCGGCCATCATCATGGCCAGCATCTCCGGTTCGGCAGCAGCCGACACCGCAGCTCTTGCCGCAATTCTCATCCCGATGATGGCCAAGGCCGGTTACAATATTCCGCGTTCCGGCGGCCTCATCGCCGCAGGCGGCATCATCGCCCCCGTTATTCCGCCGTCGATGGCCTTCATCGTTTTCGGCGTCGCCGCCAACGTCTCGATCACCCAGCTTTTCCTTGCGGGTATCGTTCCCGGCATCCTGATGGGTGCGTCGCTCATCATCGCCTGGCTCATCGTGGTCCGTAAGGATAACGTCAAGCCGCTGCCGAAGACCTCCGCCAAGGAACGTCTGACCGCCACTGCCCGCGCCGGCTGGGCGCTCGGCATGCCTGTCATCATTCTCGGCGGCATCAAGGCAGGCATCATGACGCCGACGGAAGCTGCCGTCGTTGCGGCTGTCTACGCGCTTTTCGTCGGTATGGTGATCTACCGCGAACTGAAGCCAGCGGATCTGTTCCATGTGCTTCTGCGCGCCGCCAAGAGCACGTCCATCATCATGTTCCTGGTTTGCGCGGCGCTCGTCTCCGCATGGCTCATCACGGCTGCGAACATCCCGAACGAAGTCGCAGGCTATATCGAGCCGCTGATCGACCGCCCCATGCTTCTCATGGCCGCCATGATGGTTCTGGTTTTCATCGTCGGAACCGCGCTCGACCTGACGCCGACCATCCTGATCCTGACCCCTGTTCTGATGCCTATCGTCAAGCAGGCGGGCATCGACCCGGTCTATTTCGGCGTTCTCTTCATCATCAACAACGCCATCGGCCTGATCACCCCTCCGGTCGGTGTGGTTCTCAACGTCGTCAGCGGCGTCGGCCGCATCCCGCTCGGCAAGGTCACGATCGGTGTCTGGCCGTTCCTCGTTGCCGAAACCATCGTTCTGGCGCTGCTCGTGATTTTCCCGGACATCGTCCTCGTACCGCTGCAGTATCTTCGTTAATCCGCAACCGCTTCTCGAACACAATCCAAGGGAGGATATTATGAGAAAGCTTCTTCTGACCACCACGGCCATCGCTTTCGCCGTTGGCGCCGCAGCTCCGGCAATGGCCGAATTCAACAGCCGTAACATCCGCGTTTCGAACGGCATCAACCAGGACCACCCGGTCGGCAACGGCATCCAGGCCATGCAGGCCTGCCTCGATGACAAGTCGGGCGGCAAGCTGAAGCTGACGGCATTCTGGGGCGGCGCTCTCGGCGGTGACCTTCAGGCGACACAGGCCCTGCGCTCCGGCGTTCAGGAAGCCGTCGTGACGTCGTCCTCGCCGCTCGTTGGTCTCATCCCCTCGCTCGGCGTCTTCGACCTGCCGTTCCTGTTCGCCAACGACAAGGAAGCCGATGCCGTCATGGATGGCGCCTTCGGCGACATGATGAACAAGAAGCTGGAAGAACAGGGCCTGGTAAACCTGGCTTACTGGGAAAACGGCTTCCGCAACCTGTCGAACTCCAAGCACGCCGTCACGAAGTGGGAAGACTTCTCCGGCCTCAAGGTTCGCGTGATGCAGAACAACATCTTCCTCGACACCTTCCAGAACCTTGGCGCCAACGCAACGCCGATGGCCTTCGGCGAAGTCTTCTCGGCGCTTGAAACCAACGCGATCGACGCACAGGAAAACCCCTATGTGACGATCGACACCTCGAAATTCTATGAGGTGCAGAAGTACATCACCGAGACGAACCACGCTTACACACCGTTCCTCTTCCTCTTCTCCAAGCCGATCTTCGACAGCTACGCGCCCGAAGAACAGGCTGCCCTGCGTGAATGCGCAATCGTCGGCCGCGATGAAGAGCGCAAGGTCATCCGCGAACTGAACCAGCAGTCGCTGGAGAAGATCAAGGCCGCCGGCCTCGAGGTCAACACGCTGTCTCCGGAAGAGCAGACCCGTATCCGCGAAAAGTCGATGGTCGTTTACGAAAAGCACAAGGCTGAAATCGGCGCCGATGTCGTTGACGCCGTTCTGGCGGACCTGAAGAAGATCCGCGGCCAATAAGCCCATTTAGTAGAAATGAAAAACACCCGGAGGTGCCGCCTCCGGGTGTTTTTGTTTGTGAAGACAACCGACAGAAAAGGCTGCCGAAGCAGCCTTTCCAAAAGATCACGCCGTGCGGTTCTGCCGGTTGGCGATCAGATCTTCGACCACCGCCGGATCGGCGAGCGTCGATGTATCCCCAAGCGCACCGAAATCGTCTTCGGCGATCTTGCGCAGGATGCGCCGCATGATCTTGCCGGAGCGGGTTTTCGGCAGGCCCGGCGCGAACTGGATCTTGTCGGGCGTCGCGACCGGCCCGATCTCGTTGCGCACGTGCTTTACCAGCTCCTCACGCAGCGCATAGTCACCGTTCTGGCCCGCCATCAGCGTGACATAACAATAAATGCCCTGCCCCTTGATGGCATGCGGGTAACCCACCACGGCCGCTTCCGAAACAAGATGATGCGATACCAGTGCCGATTCCACCTCGGCCGTGCCGAGGCGGTGGCCGGAAACGTTCAGCACATCATCGACGCGGCCGGTGATCCAGTAATAACCGTCCTCGTCCCGCCGGCAGCCATCGCCGGTGAAATACTTGCCCTTGTAGGTGGAGAAATACGTATCGACAAAGCGCTGGTGATCCCCATAGACGGAGCGCGACTGACCCGGCCAGCTATCGATGATGCAGAGATTGCCGTCCGCCGGCCCTTCCAGCACATTGCCCTCGGCATCGACAAGCTGCGGCTGCACGCCGAAGAACGGCCTTGTCGCCGAGCCCGGCTTAAGATCGGTCGCCCCCGGCAGCGGCGAGATCAGAATGCCACCGGTTTCCGTCTGCCACCAGGTATCGACGATCGGGCTCTTGTCCTCGCCGACCACATGATAATACCACTCCCAGGCTTCCGGATTGATCGGCTCGCCCACCGTTCCAAGCAGCCGGAGGCTATCGCGCGAGGAGCGCTTGACGAACTGGTCGCCGGCTCCCATCAGCGATCTGAGCGCTGTCGGTGCGGTATAGAAGATATTGACCTTGTGCTTGTCGATGACTTCCCAGAAACGACCCTGATCCGGGAAGTTGGGAACGCCTTCGAACATCAGCGTCGTCGCGCAATTGGCAAGCGGCCCGTAGACGATGTAGGAATGGCCGGTAACCCAGCCGACATCGGCCGTACACCAGAAGACCTCGCCATCCTTGTAGTCGAACACATATTCATGCGTCATCGACGTATAGACGAGGTAACCACCCGTCGTGTGCAGAACGCCCTTCGGCTTGCCGGTGGAACCCGATGTGTAGAGAATGAACAGCGGATCTTCCGCCCGCATCTTCGCCGGCGGGCAATCCGGTTTCACCGTGGCGATTTCCTGATGGTACCAGATATCGCGGCCCGGCGCCCATCCGGTCTTGCCACCGGTGCGGCGCACGACAAGAACCTTGTTGACGATGACATATTGCTTGGCGGCGATGTCGATCGCCTTGTCGGTGTTTTCCTTGAGCGGGATCGGCTTGCCGCCGCGCACGCCTTCATCGCAGGTGATGACGAAGGTTGATTCGCAGTCGACGATACGACCGGCCAGCGCTTCCGGCGAGAAGCCGCCAAAAACGACAGAATGCACGGCGCCGATGCGGGCGCAGGCGAGCATGGCATAAGCCGCCTCGGGTATCATCGGCATGTAGATGGTGACGCGGTCGCCCTTCTTGACGCCGTGCTTCTTCAGCACATTGGCCAGACGGCAGACATAATCATAGAGCTGGTTATAGGTGATCTTCTTGTCGATATACGGGTTATCACCTTCCCAGATGATCGCCGTGCGTTCGCCATGCGTCTTCAGATGCCTGTCGATACAGTTGTAGGAGACGTTGGTCAGGCCATCCTCGAACCACTTGATCGGCACCCTTCCCTTGAAGGACGTGTTCTTGACCTTGGTATAGGGCTTGAACCAGTCAATCCGCCGGCCATGCTTGTCCCAGAACTTTTCCGGATCCTCGACGCTCTCCTGATACCATTTCTGGTAACGCTCATTGTCGATGAGCGTGCGGGCCTTCGCCGATTTGAGCACCGGGTAGATTTTGGCAGACATGAACTCCTCCTGGAACCAGATATGGCTTTTAACGCGACCCGAGACTCCCACCTCAGGCATGTGTTGAATTCATAGCAGTTCAAATCCGCACGGCAATTAGACAAAGGTCATTTGTTTCGCAAAGAATTGCAATTATGATGCAATCCGGTTATAGAGCGCCAATATCCCGGAAATCAGTGGTTGATACCACGCCCGCGACACCGGCGCGGACGGACAGAAGGACTGTATCTATGGCTCAACAATTGCTCATGCCAAAGGCTACGGCTGTATGGCTGGTTGACAACACCGCGCTGTCGTTCGATCAGATCGCCACGTTCTGCAAACTGCATCCGCTCGAAGTCAAGGCGATTGCCGACGGTGAAGCCGCGCAGGGCATCAAGGGTCTCGATCCGATCGCGACGGGACAGCTTTCCCGCGACGAGATCGCCCGCGCCGAAGCCAATCCCAACCACAAGCTCAAGCTTTCCGAACCGAAAGTCCGCGTGCCGGAATCCAAGCGCCGTGGCCCGCGCTACACCCCGGTTTCCAAGCGTCAGGACCGTCCGAACGCCATTCTGTGGCTGGTGCGCAACCATCCGGAACTGAAGGATGCGCAGATTTCGCGTCTCGTCGGCACCACCAAGTCCACCATTGAGCAGATTCGCGACCGCACCCACTGGAACTCGGCCAATCTGACGCCGATGGACCCGGTGACGCTCGGCCTCTGCAGCCAGATCGATCTCGACCTCGAAGTCGAACGCGCATCGCGCGGCCGCCCGCTGCCGACCGCCGAGGAACTCGACAACACGCTGCAGCCGGCAACGGCAACGGAAGGTCTGGAATACAGCTTCCAGCGTGAGGAAGACGAGCAGATCGACGCCGATGCCGTCTTCAAGAAGCTTTCTTCGCTGAAATCCACGCAGAAGGACGAAGACGAGGACGATCAGTACTGATCGCAGCCCTTCGCGAGATTACGAACCCGGCCATCGTGCCGGGTTTTTTGTTGCACAGCTCAGCGTGCGCCGAAAATCGCGGAGCCGACGCGCACGCTTGTTGCGCCAAATTCGACGGCGGTTTCAAAATCACCGGACATGCCCATGGAGAGCTTTTCCAGACCACATTGCTTGGCAAGCTTGGCCAGAAGGGCAAAATGCGGGCCGGGATTTTCTTCCGCCGGCGGAATGCACATGAGCCCTTCGACAGCCAGTTTCAGCTCGTCCCGGCAAAAAGCCACGAAAGCGACCGTTTCACGCGGGTCGATACCCGCTTTCTGCGGCTCGAGCCCGGTATTCACCTGCACGTAAAACCGCAGGCTGCGGCCCTGCCTGGCGCATTCTTCGGCAAGCGCACGCGCGATCTTCTCCCGATCGACGCTCTGCACCACATCGAACAGCGCCACGGCATCCACCGCCTTGTTGGACTGCAGCGGGCCGATCAGATGAAGCTCGAGACCAGACGTCCTCTCTTTCAGCGCCAGCCACTTGCCTTGCGCCTCCTGTACGCGGTTTTCGCCGAACAGGCGCTGACCGGCATCGATGACGGGCTGAATCGCTTCCGCATCGAATGTCTTCGAAACGGCAACGAGGGCGATATCCGTCGCCTTGCGGCCGGATTTTTCCGCAACATCCGCAATGCGCTGCCTGACATCCTCAAGACGTGCTTCGATTTCCATCACAAGACCTTTTTTAAACCGTTCGAACCGCTAACTAGACGCCGATTGCCTTGATGCCAAGCGTCTTTAGCACCATTTGAGACACGCTGGCCAAGATTGAACGCCCGAATGCCCCGCCAAACTTGACGCCCCGGTCGTTTCATGGTGAAGGTCAGCGCAAATTTTTCCCCTCGATACCCGGAATTCTACACAATGGCCATCGAACGTTACAATCCTCGCGACGCCGAGCCGCGCTGGCAGCAGAAATGGAACGAAGACAAGGTTTTCGTCACCGACAACAGCGATCCGCGCGAGAAATATTACGTTCTGGAGATGTTTCCCTATCCGTCGGGACGTATCCATATGGGCCATGTCCGCAACTATGCCATGGGTGACGTCGTCGCGCGCTACAAGCGCGCGCGCGGCTTCAACGTCCTGCACCCGATGGGCTGGGACGCCTTCGGCATGCCGGCGGAAAACGCGGCCATGCAGAACAAGGTCCATCCCAAGGACTGGACCTACCAGAACATCGCCACTATGCGCGGCCAGCTGAAATCCATGGGCCTGTCACTCGACTGGACCCGTGAATTCGCCACCTGCGATGTGGAATATTACCATCGCCAGCAGGCGCTGTTCATCGATTTCATGGAAAAGGGCCTGGTCTACCGCAAGCAGTCCAAGGTCAACTGGGATCCGGTCGACCACACGGTTCTGGCCAATGAGCAGGTGATCGACGGCCGCGGCTGGCGCTCCGGCGCGCTGGTGGAACAGCGCGAACTGACGCAATGGTTCTTCCGTATCACCGATTTCAGCCAGGACCTGCTGGACGAACTGGACGAACTGGACCAGTGGCCGGAAAAAGTGCGCCTGATGCAGAAAAACTGGATCGGCCGCTCCGAAGGCCTGTCCCTGCGCTGGCAGACGGTTGCCGACACGGCGCCGGAAGGTTTCTCCGACATCACCGTCTACACGACGCGCCCGGACACGCTGTTCGGCGCATCCTTCCTGGCGATCGCCGCCGACCACCCGCTGGCAAAGGAACTGTCGGAGAACAACCCCGATATCGCCGAGTTCTGCGACGAATGCCGCCGCCATGGCACCTCTCTGGCAGCGCTGGAAACCGCGGAAAAGAAGGGTATCGATACCGGTGTCAAGGTCGTGCATCCGCTGGACCCCAGCTGGGAACTGCCCGTCTACGTCGCCAATTTCGTATTGATGGATTACGGCACCGGCGCGATCTTCGGCTGCCCTTCGGGTGACCAGCGCGATCTGGATTTCGCCCGCAAATACGGCCTGCCTGTTGTCGCCGTCGTGGCACCGGAAGGTCCCGATGCTGAAAGCTTCACCGTTGAGGACACCGCCTTCACCGATGACGGCGTGATGATCAATTCGGGCTTCCTGAATGGCATGCAGACGGCTGACGCCTTTGAGGCGGTCGTGCAGAAGCTTTCTGCGCAGACGCTGGGCAACGCGCCGCAGGCCGAGCGCAAGGTCAATTTCCGCCTGCGCGACTGGGGCATTTCCCGCCAGCGTTACTGGGGCTGCCCGATCCCGGTCATTCATTGCGAAGTCTGCGGCGTGGTGCCGGTTCCGAAAAAGGACCTGCCGGTCAAGCTGCCCGACGACGTGACTTTCGACGTGCCCGGTAACCCGCTGGATCGCCACCCCACATGGCGCCATATTTCCTGCCCGCAATGCGGCCATGACGCGCGGCGCGAAACCGATACGATGGACACCTTCGTCGATTCCAGCTGGTATTACACCCGCTTCACAGCGCCATGGGAAGACCAGCCGACCGACCCGAAGGTCGCCAATCACTGGCTGCCGGTCGATCAGTATATCGGCGGCATCGAGCACGCCATCCTGCACCTGCTCTATTCGCGCTTCTTCACCCGCGCCATGCGTGAGACCGGCCATGTCGGCGTCAAGGAGCCCTTCAAGGGCCTGTTCACGCAGGGCATGGTCGTGCACGAGACCTATAGCCATGGCGAGGGCATGACCCGCGAATGGATATCGCCCGCTGACCTGCGCATCGAGGAAACAGACGGCGCACGTCGGGCATTCCTGCTGTCTTCCGGCGCGGAAGTGAAAATCGGCTCTATCGAGAAAATGTCGAAGTCGAAGAAGAACGTGGTCGACCCGGATGATATCATCGCATCCTATGGGGCCGATACCGCGCGTTTCTTCGTCCTGTCGGACTCTCCGCCCGACCGTGACGTCATCTGGTCCGAGGCCGGTGTGGAGGGCGCAAACCGCTTCGTCCAGCGTGTCTGGCGCATCATCGGCGAAGCGGCTGAAGAGTTGAGAACCGTCCAGCCAAAACCGGCAACCGAAGGCGAGGGGCTGGCGGCCTCCAAGGCGGCCCACAAGACGCTGAAGGCCGTTCAGGAGGATCTGGACAAGCTCGCCTTCAACAAGGCGATCGCCCGCATCTATGAACTCGTCAATGCGCTTGCCGGACCGCTTGCGGACGTCGCAGCAGGCGGCAAGCCTGAAGACGTGAGGGCCGCGGCACGTGACGCCGTCGAAATCCTCATTCGCATCATCGCCCCCATGACGCCGCATCTGGCGGAAGAATGCTGGTCGGCGCTGGGCAATGAGGGCCTCGTCGCCCAGACGCCATGGCCGGTCTTCGTCGCCTCGCTGGTCGAGGAAAATGACGTGGTCATGCCCGTGCAGGTCAATGGCAAGAAGCGCGGAGAATTGACAATCGCGCGCGATGCGGATCAAGATGCGGTCCGTTCGGCCGCCCTTGCTCTGGATGCCGTCAAATCCATTCTTGCCGGTGGCGAGCCCAAGAAAGTCATCGTGGTTCCGCAGAGGATTGTGAACATTGTTGTCTGACGTTTTTTCGAGATGGAGCCGCGTCGCGGCAGCAATTTCCGTCGTGATGATGGCTGGTCTTCTGGCGGGCTGCCAGGTACGCCCGCTTTATGGCGAGGCTTCCGGCACCAAGGAAAGGCTGGCAGCGGTCAGCATCTCCCCGATCGGCGGCAGGATCGGGCAGGAAGTCCGTAACCAGCTGATCTTCCTGACATCCGGCGGTGCAGGTGAGCCCGCCACGGCGCAGTACAACGTCAAGGTATCCGTGAGTTCGAGCGCGACGTCCACGGAAGTCGAGAATTACGACCTGACGACCCGGACCAACAACAATTATGACGGTCCTTACCCCGGTCGCGTCGTGATGAGCGGTCAATATGTGCTGACGCGGATTTCCGATGGCCAGATCCTGCGTTCCGCACGCCGCAGCGTGACGGCGCAGGTGGACCTGCCGCAGCAGGAATTCGCCAAGATCAGGGCGATCCGCGATGCCGAGAACCGGGCTGCCCGGGAGCTGGCTGAAATCATCCGCACCGATATCGCCGCCACCCTCGGCCGCTGAGAGCCGCGGCCGTGGCGGAGATAAAATCGCATGAGTTTGAGCGCTTCGCCGAAAATCCGGCGGAGCGCTTTCGCGTTTTCGTGCTTTACGGCCCGGACCGTGGCCTCGTGTCGGAACGGGCAAACGTGATCGCCAAAAAGACGGGTATCGACCCCGATGACGCTTTCGCATCGCTGAAGCTGACCGCATCCGATCTGCAGGGCGATCCCGGTCGCCTCCTTGACGAAGTGAATGCCATCGGCCTTTTCGGCGGCGAAAAACTCGTCTGGATCAAAGGTGCTGCGGCGGAAAAGGCGCTGGTGGATGCGCTCCAGATTCTGGCCGAAACACCACCACAGGCAAGTTTCCTGATCATAGAGGCGGGCGACATCAAAAAAGGTACGGGATTGCGCAAGATAGCGGAACCCGCGCGCTCCATCGCGGCAATTCCCTGTTATGCGGATGATGCGCGCTCCCTGAACGCACTGATCGACCAGGAACTCTCCAACGACAATCTGCGCATTGCCCCCGCCGCGCGGCAAAGGCTGATCGAATCGCTCGGCGGCGACCGCATTGCCTCACGCAACGAAATCCGCAAGCTGGCACTTTATTGCCGTGGCGCGGAGGTGATCGAGGAAGACGACGTGCTGGCCATCATCGGCGATGCCAGCACCGTTTCGGCTGACGATGCCGTTGATGCCATCCTGAAAGGCGACAGGAACGCCTTTTTCCACGCCACCCAGAAGATCATCTCATCGAAGACGCCGATCTTCCTTGTGCTTCAGGGATGTCTCAAGCAATTTCAGCTTCTCGACCAGATGCGCGCCGAGATGGACGAGAAAAAGCAGCAGGCCGGTCAGGTCATGCAGACACTCGGACGCCACATCCATTTCCGCAGAAAACCCATCATCGAAAGAGCGCTGCGAACATGGCAGCCAGCAGCGATCGCCCGCGAGATGAACCGTCTGCAGGCCGCGATCCTGCAAAGCCGCCAGCGGCAAAGCCTGGAGGAAAGCGTGGCCCTTCTGACCTTGCTTTCGACCACCCTGCAATCCGGCCGTGGCGGGTGAACGGGTAAAGCATACCAAAAAGCCCTCGCGCTGCTGCTGCAAGGGCTTCCCGGATCACACTAAAACGACCTCTTGGATCGTCTGAACTCAGTCGCCCTGGCCGGGCTCCGCGGAGAAATAAAGCTCGAGCTTGCCTGCAACGCCGTCCATTTCCTTGGCTTCCGGCATCGGATCACGCTTGATGGTGATGTTCGGCCAGATCGCAGCATATTCAGCGTTGAGCTTCAGCCACTTGTCGAGACCCGGCTCCGTATCGGGCTTGATCGCCTCGGCGGGACATTCCGGCTCGCACACACCGCAATCGATACATTCGTCAGGATTGATGGCGAGGAAATTTTCACCCTCGTAAAAGCAGTCGACGGGGCAGACCTCAACGCAATCGGTGTATTTGCAGCGGATGCAATTGTCGGTCACGACATATGTCATGATGAACTCCAGAATATGCAGGCCGGGTCTTTGGGCTTCGGAACACAAGCCGTCGCCCGGAATTCAGACAGGGCAATTTCGCAAAGGACGTAATGCCTTTGTCTTCAGATAGCAAGGATAAACAATTCTGAAAAACGGGTGTAACTTGGAGGTTTATTCTAATCTTTGCTTCCGTCACTATCCGACAGAAACCTGTCGAGCGCCCTGCGCTCCTTTTTGGTCGGACGCCCGCTGCCCGGCTCGCGCATGGCCTGTTCGAGAGGGGTCAACCTGTCGGAAGGCTCCCGTGGCGGCGTAAGATCGTCGTAGAGAAGTCTGGCCTCTTCGTAGGGCCCACGGCGCACTCCGCCGGACTTGACGACAAGCACCCTGTCCATGCGCTCAAAACCGATATCCAGCCTGTCACCGGCCTTCACCGCATGGCTGGGCTGGCGGATGGTAGCGCCGTTGACCTTGACCTGACCCGACTGAATATAGCTCTGGGCAAGCGAGCGCGACTTGGCCATGCGGGCAAAGAACAGCCACTTGTCCAGACGCTGACGCGCGCTCTCCAGTGGCTGTTCGTTGCTTCCCATACGCTTACTTCTTCAGCTGCTCCTTGAGAGCAGCGAGCTTTGCGAAAGGCGAATCCGGATCGATCGGCTTCTCCTTGCGCGGCGGCTTGGCTTCGAAACGCTGCTGGCCCTGCGGCTTTCCGCCGCGGTCATTGCGTTCCGGCCGGTCCTTGCGCTCGCCGCGATCATGACGGTCGTTGTTGCGGTTGTTGCCCCGATCAGGACGACCGCCATCACGCTTGCGTTCACCGTCACCACCGCGATTGGCGGCGTCGCGATTTGCGCCGTCACGATTGTCGCGACGGCCTTCGCCACGACGCTCGCCCTGCTCGCGCGCTCCCTGTTCGCGGCCATGACCACGATTACCGGGACGGCGGTTTTCGCCGCGCTGGTTTTCGTTGCGGCCACCCGGACGCCACAGAAGAACAGGCTTCGGCTCAGCGGCCTCAGCCCCTTCCACGGGGGTGGTTTCGTTTGCGGCAACCGCTTCACCGGCAGCTTCCGTGACCGGTGCTTCAGCAGCTTCGCCTTCCGCAACAGCGACCGTCTCGGACGCCTGTTCTTCGGAAGCCGGCTCGTCCTGCTCGGTCTCCGCGCTTTCTTCTTCCGCTGTCACAGCGTCCGTCGGAGCAGCGGCACCGGCCTGGCTGGCGAGGAAGGCCTGCGCCTCTTCCGCCGTCACCTGATCGGCACGGTAGCCGAGGCCCTTGAGAATTTCTTCCATGTCGTCGAGCGTCGCACCGAGAATGGAAAGCATGGCGGTCGTCGTCGTAAAGCGACGGCCATCATAAGCACCTTCCGGGCGCGGCTGCTGGCCGGGCTTCCACTGCAGCAGCGGACGGATGAGATCGGCCAGACGCTCGAGAATATCGATGCGCACGGCGCGCTTTCCAAGGAAACGGAAACCGGCAAGCTTGTAGAACATGCGCTCGAAGCTGGCATCCGTCACCACCGAGGTGCGGCCAGCGGCCAGCACCGGAATGAGATCGCCATAACCCGGCTTGCCGAGGCCGTCATTCTTCAGCGCCCAGAGCAGCGTCACAAGCTCCGCCGGAGCAGGCTTCAGCAGCGCCGGCAGGAAGACGTGATAGGCGCCGAAACGAACGCCGTAACGACGCATGGAGGCACGTGCGTCCTGATCCAGCGACTTTACGTCTTCCGTGACATCACGGCGGAACAATACACCAAGATTTTCCACCAGCTGGAACGCCAGCCCCTTCGCCAGACCCTGAAGGTCCTCAGCGCGTGAAATATCGTCCAGCGGCTTCAGCACGGTCGCAATCTGGTGATTGACGAAACGTTCGACGCGCGCCAGCGCATGATCACGGGCATTGCCGCTCAACTGCTCGTCGGCCAGCAGGATCACCCGCGGCTTCATGATGTTGTCGCCGGCCGAGAGGCGGGCAACCGGTTCGCCCAGCCAGCGAACCATACCATCGGAGCTCAAAGCGAGATCGCCGTTGCCACTGGCATGCAGGCGCGCGGCACGCGCCTCGAATTCTAGCGCCAGCGCCTTCTGCGACGCAGCCTGCACGGCCTTCTGATCCGGCCCTTCCATTCCCGACACCGGCGTGAACCGGAATCCGGCCAACTGACCGACGTGATGGCCTTCTACGAAGACATCACCATTTACACTGATTTCAGCTTCAAGCATCGCATTCTCTCTCAGGCGCCTCATGAGCACAGATGTCCTGCGATCAACAAAGCGTTTCGTCAACCTTTCATGTAGCGCATCGGACAATCGATCCTCGATTTCCCGCGTCTTTTCTTGCCAGTGTGTCGGATCGGCAAGCCATCCTGGGCGGTTCGATACATAAGTCCATGTTCTGATCTGCGCAATCCTCGCAGACAAGGTATCGATCTCTCCATCCGTCCGGTCGGCGCGACGCACCTGTTCGGCCATGAAATCCTCGTTCACCGCACCGCGCTTGACGAGATCGAAATAAAGCGTCGAGATCAGGTCGGCGTGCTGGGCAGGCGCGATGCGTCGATAATCGGGCAGCGCGCAGGCCTCCCAGAGCTTTTCCACCCGCGCCTCCGTCGTCGTCACGTCGATGATCTCGGGATAACGCGACAGATATTCCAGCGCCTGCTGGTCGATGGCCGGCAAGGCCCTCGAAAGCCCCTGGATCGTCGGCGCGGCATCAAGGCTCACGCGCAGATTGGCGATGGAGGAAAAATCGAAGTTTTTCGTCCGCCACTGCAGCACCTTCACCGCATCGAACTGATGGGTTTCGATGCGCTCCACCAGCTCGTCATCGAACGGATCGACGCGCCCCGTGACACCGAATGTGCCATCGCGAAGATGACGGCCGGCACGGCCGGCAATCTGGCCGATTTCACCCGGATTGAGATTGCGGAACTGGTAACCGTCGAACTTGCGGTCCTGCGCGAAGGCGACATGATCGACATCGAGGTTGAGGCCCATGCCGATGGCATCCGTCGCGACAAGATATTCCACGTCGCCCGACTGGTAGAGCCCGACCTGCGCATTGCGCGTACGCGGCGAAAGCGCCCCCAGCACCACGGCCGCACCGCCGCGCTGGCGGCGCACCAGTTCGGCGATGGCATAGACCTCGTCGGCGGAAAAGGCGACGATTGCGGTGCGCTGCGGCAGGCGGGTAATCTTCTTCTGGCCAGCGTAAAAAAGCTGCGACAGGCGCGGCCGCTCCACCACGGTAATTCCCGGCAGCAGCTTTTCGAGGATGGGTCGCATCGTGCCGGCACCGAGAAGCAACGTTTCCTCCCGCCCACGCAGATGCAGCACCCGGTCGGTGAAGATGTGGCCCCGCTCAAGATCGCCGGCCAGCTGCACCTCGTCGATCGCGACGAAGGCGGCGGTCGTCTCGCGCGGCATGGCTTCCACGGTACAGACGGAATATTTGGCTTTGGGTGGCGCGATTTTTTCTTCGCCCGTAATCAGCGCCACATTCGGCGCCCCCACCTTTTCAACCAGACGGGTATAGACTTCGCGCGCCAGAAGGCGCAGCGGCAGGCCGATAACACCGCTGCCATGCGCGACCATCCGCTCGATCGCGTAATGGGTCTTGCCGGTATTGGTAGGGCCGAGAACGGCCGTGACACCGCGGCCGCTCAGGATCATGGGGCGAAAATTCAACGTACTATCCGCGAATCGACTTTATCTGCTTGCCGTGCCCGCCCACCATCATGAACGCGATCACGCGCACCACACATGGCAACGCCCGCCGACAAAGGCAATAGGCCTCGCCCGTAAAGTGGCGACGGGTCAATTCGCAGGCGAATTTTCCATTCAGATTCAGCGACTTGATGGCCAAAAAAGAAGCCGGCGAAAATGGAATCGATTCGGCTGCGGAACAGTTTGCGAACGAATCGAATACGAATCGCTGACTCGCCCGGATTCAGCTTTTGTTCTCCGCAATATCTGGTTGGAGAATTCACGCCCCATACAAGATTGTGAATCCGGATAAGTCCTTGCCCGGATTCAGCTTTCCATGACCGGCGAAAGACAGAAAACACCGCAACTGCCTGTCAAGCGGCAATTGCAGATGGACCTGCTTGCCCCTCGGCGAATGGTTCAGTTCAAAGCGCCTCGCCAGCCAGCAAGCGCGGCGCATTCGAATCCGTCGTACCGGCGGCCTGACCGATGAAATAGGATTTGAGACCCGGCAAACGATCCACCACGCCCAGACCGAAATCACGCATGATGCGGATGGGGCCGACATCGTTGGAGAAAAGCCGGTTCAGCACATCGGTCGTCACACCCATCCGCAACGTGTCGAAACGCCGCCAGGACTGGTAGCGCTCCAGAACGTTGAGGGAGCCGATATCAAGACCGAGGCGATCGGCCTCGACCACGGTTTCGGCAAGCGCCGCCACGTCCTTGAAGCCGAGATTGAGGCCCTGCCCCGAAATCGGGTGAATACCGTGCGCCGCGTCACCCGCAAGCGCGAACCGCGGCGCGACGAAGGAACGCGCAAGCGTCAGACCCAGCGGAAAGGCACGGCGCGGACCGACGGGACGGATAGAACCGAGTTTGTGGCCGAAGCGGCGTTCGAGTTCCTCCTCGAACACCAGATCGTCGGAAGCCACCAGCCTGTCGGCATCGGCCTTGCGTTCCGTCCACACGAGCGACGACCGGTTCCCCTTCAGCGGCAGGATGGCAAAAGGTCCTGACGGCAGGAAATGCTCCTCCGCACAGCCTTCATGCGGCCGCTCATGTTCGACAGTGGTGACGATGCCGGACTGGTCGTAATCCCAGCGCACGGTCTTGATGCCGGCCATATCTCTCAGCGCCGAGCGAACCCCGTCGCAGGCGACGAGCAATCGGGCTTCAAGCGACGACCCGTCGGAAAGGCTGATGGCCGTCGATTGCGCGCCGGCGGTAAAGCCGGAAACACTGAGGCCGTGGCGGATTTCGATGCCGAGGCGATCACACAGGCCTCTCAGCGCCCCGACCATCGCGACATTCGGGACCATATGGGCAAATGGCCTCCCCTCCTCCACCGCGCCATCGAAGGTCAGAAACACCGGTCGAACCGGATCGGCGGTTTTCGAATCGGTAACGATCATCCTGTGGATCGGCTGCGCTTCAGGCTCGATCTCGTTCCATATGCCGAAAACATCAAGCATGCGCGTGGCAGCCGCGATGATGGCCGAAGCGCGAACATCCTTCTTCCAGACATCCTCAGGGGCGGCCTCGATCACCTGCACATTGAGGTGCCTGGCCGCCTGCTTAATTGCGACAGCAACGGAAAGACCGACATATCCGCCGCCTGCCACCACCACGTCCAGCATCGCGCTTCTCCTCAAATCTTGTGCACGCATCATCAGCGCACTATAGACCATGTGACGTCTTCCTACAGCCGGAGCAGGCCGAAAAAATGTCGCATCCCTCGCAAACGTCAGACCCGATGGTCAATCTCATCGCCACGCTCGATCTCGAGAAGCTGGAAGAGAACCTGTTTCGCGGCGAAAGCCCGCAAATCGGCTGGCAGCGGGTTTTCGGCGGCCAGGTCATCGCGCAGGCCCTGATTGCGGCACAAAGAACGGTGGATGACAATCGCCTCGTCCATTCGCTGCATTCCTATTTCATGCGCCCCGGCGATCCGCTGGTGCCCATCGTCTACCAGGTGGAGCGTATCCGCGACGGCGCAAGCTTCTGTACCCGCCGCGTGGTCGCCATCCAGCACGGCAAGGCGATTTTTTCCATGTCGGCGTCGTTTCAGATCTTCGAAGACGGGTTTGACCATCAGATAAAGATGCCCGACGTGACGCCACCGGAAAAACTGATGAGCGAGGAACAGATGCAGGCAGCCTTTCTCGCCAAGGCACCCGCCTCGATCCGGAACTACTGGAGCAACAAACGTCCGATCGAAATCAGGCCGGTTTCGCTGACCCACTATATCTCGAAGGAAAAGCTGGAACCGCAACAGGACATCTGGGTCCGCGCCGTCGGCGACGTGCCTGACAATCCGCGCCTGCAATCGGCCATTCTCGCCTATCTCTCGGATATGACCCTGCTCGACACCTCGCTTTATGCCCACGGCACGACGATCTTCGATCCGTCCATTCAGGTGGCGAGCCTCGATCATGCCATGTGGTTCCACCGGCCCTGCCGGCTGGACGACTGGCTGCTCTACACGCAGGACAGCCCCAGCGCCTCGGGTGCCCGCGGTTTGACCCGTGGCAATATTTTCACCAGGCAGGGTGAATTGGTCGCCTCCGTGGCACAGGAAGGTTTGATCCGCAAAAGGGCAAATGATTAAATAATGCGCTTTTTTGAAAAATCGCACATTTAATAGACGAAAATTACGCGCATCCGTGCCCGTTTTTCAGACGCTCGTCATATAAATTTTATATTTCAATACGTTAGAAGAACCATCCAAAACTGGCACGCCCTTTGAATGTATGTCCGCAGTCGCTGTTACTGATCTGCCAGCGGCAAGGAGAGTCGGCTCCGTGCCGAGGACAAACAAAGGATGGGAAACCAGATGAAAATTGTGATGGCCATTATCAAGCCGTTCAAGCTGGATGAGGTGCGCGAAGCGCTCACCGGCGTCGGCATCCAGGGCCTGACCGTAACCGAGGTGAAGGGTTACGGACGCCAGAAGGGGCATACCGAGATTTATCGCGGCACGGAATATGCGGTGAGCTTCCTTCCCAAACTGAAGATCGAGATCGCGGTCGCATCCGATGTCGTCGACAAGGCTGTCGAGGCGATCGCGTCTACGGCAAAGACCGGGCAGATCGGTGACGGCAAGATCTTCGTCTACTCTATCGAACAGGCCGTGCGCATCCGTACCGGCGAAACCAACACAGAAGCGCTTTGAAGCACGGCTGACAGGGGAGTTTTCTCGCTATGCAATTCAACAAGTTTTCAACACTCGGCAAGCTGGGCGCCGGTATGGCAGCCCTGATGGCCCCGGCCATCGCCTTTGCCCAGGATGCCGCGCCGGCAGCAGCAGCGGCACCCGTTCCGGAAAAGGCCGACACAGCCTTCATGTATGTCGCGACGATCCTCGTGCTGTTCATGATCATTCCCGGTCTGGCGCTGTTTTACGGCGGCCTTGTCCGCACCAAGAACATGCTCTCCGTCCTCATGCAGTGCACGGTCGTTGCCGCAGTCATGATGCTCGTCTGGGTGATCTACGGTTACTCCTTCGCCTTCGGCGGTAGCACCGGTCCCTATTTCGGCGGCTTCGGCAAGCTGTTCCTGTCGGGCGTTTCGCTTGATAGCACCTCGGCAACCTTCTCTGAAGGCGTGGTGATCTACGAATACACCTTCATCGCCTTCCAGATGACCTTTGCAGCCATCACACCGGCGCTGATCGTTGGCGCCTTTGCGGAACGCGTCAAGTTCTCCGCCGTCATCCTCTTCACCATCCTGTGGGCCACCTTCGTCTACTTCCCGATTGCACACATGGTCTGGGACGCAAACGGCCTGATCTTCGGCATGGGCGCTCTCGACTTCGCCGGCGGCACGGTCGTTCACATCAATGCCGGTATCGCAGGTCTGATCGGCGCGATCATGGTCGGCAAGCGCACCGGCTTCGGCAAGGACATGATGGCACCCCATTCCATGACGCTGACGCTGGTCGGCGCAGCCATGCTGTGGTTCGGCTGGTTCGGCTTCAACGCCGGCTCCAACCTCGAAGCATCTGGTGGTGCGGTTCTCGCAACCATGAACACCTTCCTCGCAACCGCAGCCGCCATCGTTTCCTGGTCGCTGGTTGAAAGCTTCACCCGCGGCAAGGCCTCCATGCTGGGCGCCGCTTCGGGCATGATCGCCGGCCTCGTCGCCGTCACGCCCGCCGCCGGCTCCGTCGGCCCCATGGGCGCGATCGTTCTCGGCCTCATCGTTTCGCCGATCTGCTACTTCTTCGTCTCCGTGGTGAAGAACAAGTTCGGTTATGACGACACGGCCGACGTCTTCGGCGTCCACGGCATTGGCGGCATCATCGGCGCTCTCGGCACCGGCATCTTCACCTCTCCGCTGCTCGGCGGCACCGGCAAGGAAGACTTCTCCATCGCCTCGCAGGTCTGGACGCAGTTCGTCGCCGTCGCCATCACCATCGTCTGGTGCGCCATCGTCTCGGCAATCCTCTACAAGATCGTCGACGTGATCGTTGGCCTCCGGGTACCGGTCGAAGCCGAACGCGAAGGTCTCGACCTCGCAACCCACGGCGAAGCCGCCTACCACTCCTGATGCCAGGGAAAAGGGGTTCTCCATCCCCTCTCCCAAAAGAAGGCCCGCTTCGGCGGGCCTTTTCTTTGCCGCAAATTCGCGGATGACGTCAAAAACCCGCATGGTTAACACGACATTAACCAGCCAGCGGTTAGTTTTCCCTGTCAATCCGGGATCAGATCACCTGCCGGATCTTGCCGAAACCAAAAAACGATGGGTTCAGGGACATGGGCAGAATGCACTCTCCGACATTCGATGGTCGTCACACGCGCTTTGTGTTGACGGCGTTTTTCGTACGTCAGATCATGGCTCTGGCCGGTTTCGCTCTGCTTGCCACGATCGCGCTGGGAATTGCCGCGCTCGCCACATGGAACGTGGCGGATCCAAGCCTGTCCTATGCAACGGGAAACCAGCCCACCAACCTTCTGGGTTACAGCGGCGCGATCTTCGCCGATATCGTGATGCAGTTCCTCGGGCTTTCCGCCATCATCGCGCTTTTGCCCGTCATCGCATGGGCCATTGCCCTGATTGCCGGCCGCAAGTTCCACAGGATACCGGCCCGCCTCGTCGCCTGGGTCGCGGGCGCCATTGTCTGCGCCGCATCGCTCGGCTGTTTTCCGGCGCCCGTCACATGGCCGCTGCCAAACGGCATCGGCGGTGTCATCGGTGACATGATCCTGCGCTTCCCCGCCCTTTTCATCGGCGCTTACCCCACTGGCACCATTGCCACCGTACTCGGCGTCATATTCGCGGCGCCCGCCGCCTGGCTGATGCTGTTTGCCGCCGGCATTATCGGCGGCCTCGACGATCTTGAACAGGAAGAAGCTCTGCCGGTTGCCAGCAAGGCCCGCACCACCCGTGAGGCCGAAGAGGATGACGAAGACGACGGTGAAGGGTTCTTCGCCAACATCCTCGCCTTCGGTGCACTGGCGCATTACTGGTACATCACCCAGGCGCGCCTGCGCCGCCTGTTCGGCCTGAAGTCGAAATCCCTGCACGAAGAATTCGAGCATCCTTACGACTTCAACGAATATGAATTCGGCACGCTGAACGAGCCGTCGCGCCTGAAGACCGCGATCAACCGCCTCGACCAGCGCTCGGAACCGTCTTTCGAAGAACGCGCCGCATCACGCCGGCAGATGTCGCCGCCCTCCATCGCGCTCGATCATGACGACGACATGGATGACGAACAGCCCTTCGACGCGGATGGACGCCGTCTGCCGAGCGGCATTCTTTCCGACGAAGAATCCGACCAGAAATTCACCGCAAGACAGGCTCCGGGGCGCGGGCAGACCAGAATAACCGCCCCTTCCGCACGCCCCAAGCCCAGCGAGCGCGTGGCGAGGGAGGCGCAGTCCTCCTTCATCGCTGCCGACGGTTTCCAGCTGCCTACCGTCCATCTGCTGGCCGAGCCGAAGAATGTGGTTCGCGACAATATGCTGAGCGAGGAAGTGCTGGAGCAGAACGCCCGCCTTCTGGAAGGAGTTCTCGAGGATTTCGGCGTCAAGGGCGAGATCATTCACGTTCGCCCCGGCCCGGTCGTGACACTTTACGAACTGGAACCGGCGCCCGGCATCAAATCCTCACGCGTCATCGGCCTTGCGGATGACATCGCCCGCTCCATGAGCGCGATCGCCGCCCGTGTCGCCGTCGTCCCCGGCCGCAACGCGATCGGCATCGAACTGCCGAACCAGACGCGCGAAACCGTGTTCCTGCGTGAACTCATCGGCAGCCGCGATTTCGAAAACAGCAAGGCCAAGCTCGCCATGGCGCTCGGCAAGACCATCGGCGGCGAACCCGTCATTGCCGATCTCGCCAAGATGCCGCATCTTCTCGTCGCCGGCACCACCGGCTCGGGCAAGTCCGTTGCCATCAACACCATGATCCTGTCGCTGCTCTACCGCATGTCGCCGGAACAGTGCCGCCTGATCATGATCGACCCGAAAATGCTCGAACTGTCGATCTATGACGGCATTCCGCATCTGCTTTCCCCTGTCGTCACCGATCCGAAAAAGGCCGTCGTGGCCCTGAAATGGACAGTGCGCGAGATGGAAGAGCGCTACAAGAAGATGTCGAAGATCGGCGTGCGCAACATTGACGGCTTCAACAGCCGCGTGCAGCAGGCGCTCGACAAGGGTGAAATCCTCACCCGCACCGTGCAGACCGGCTTCGACCGCCAGACCGGCGAGGCAATCTACGAAACCGAAGAATTCGATCTGAAGCCCCTGCCCTATATCGTCGTCATCATCGACGAAATGGCCGACCTGATGATGGTCGCCGGCAAGGACATCGAAGGCGCAGTCCAGCGTCTTGCGCAGATGGCGCGCGCCGCAGGCATCCACGTCATCATGGCCACCCAGCGCCCCTCCGTCGACGTCATCACCGGTACGATCAAGGCAAACTTCCCGACCCGCATCTCCTTCCAGGTGACATCGAAGATCGACAGCCGCACCATTCTCGGGGAGCAGGGTGCAGAACAGCTGCTCGGTATGGGCGACATGCTCTACATGGCGGGCGGCGGACGCATCCAGCGCGTGCACGGCCCCTTTGTCTCCGACAACGAAGTCGAAGAGATCGTCGCCTATCTAAAGACACAAGGGTCGCCGGAATATCTTGAAGCGATCACCGAGGAAGACGACGAGGAAGGTGCTGGCGGCAGCCCGGCCGGCAGCGGCAACTTCTCCGATTCCGAAGACCCCTACGATCAGGCCGTCGCCGTCGTGCTTCGCGATGGCAAAGCCTCCACCTCCTACGTGCAGCGGCGTCTCGGCATCGGCTACAACCGCGCCGCCTCGCTGATCGAACGCATGGAGCAGGAGGGCATCATCGGCCCCGCCAATCATGCCGGAAAACGCGAAATCCTCGTGCCAACGGAAGCAGACATCATCGAGCGGTAATACATGTCTCCCGAAAATGTGTAGAGGTTTCGGGACAACGACATGCGCAAAGCAAAGGCCCGATGCGCCGGGCAACCAAGCGGGGCCGGGAAGCGTTATTACACGCTTTCAACGTCATGAAGCCGCCGCCTTTTATGCGGACAATCGCTGCGATGAAGGAGAACAGAATGAACGACCTCACCACCGGCGAAACGGCCATCGCAAACGCACCGCAGGATGGCGTGACGCGACGGGGCGTGCTGACGGCATTATCCATGGCTGCAGTCATGG
This sequence comes from Rhizobium rhizogenes, assembly GCF_002005205.3. The sequence goes on from NZ_CP019701.2 coordinate 2,584,678, forward strand.
CAGGCCTGTCACCGCTTGACGCATTTGCCCAGGCAGCCGGCAATAGCGGTGCAACCGCGCAGAAGATCGCCAACCACTTCTCGTCGGTCAAAACCATGATGGGCGAATTCGTCCAGTTCGGCCCGCGCGGTGAACAGACCGGCGGCAAATTCTACATCGAACGTCCCGGCAAGCTTCGTTTCAACTATGAAGATCCCTCACCCATGCGGGTCATCGCCGACGGCAAGAACGTCGTCATCGGCAACATGAAACTGAAGACGTGGGATCTCTATCCGCTGTCCAAAACCCCGCTCAGCCTGCTTCTGTCCGACAAGATCGACCTCGGCAACCAGAAGGTCCGGGACGTGAAGGAAGAATCGGACCTGACCACCATCGTGCTCGGCGACAAGAGCGTCTTCGGCGATTCCACCATCACACTGATGTTCGACCCGAAAACCTTCGACCTGCGGCAGTGGACGACGACCGACGCGCAGAACAAGGACACAACCGTGATGATCTTCAACGTCCAGACCGGCGTGAACTTCGACGAACGCGTCTTCAACATCAATTATGAGGAAGTGCGCAAGCGCGGCTGAGCCCCTTCGCCCAAAAGAACTCTTCGAAAGGCGGCCCTCAGGTCGCCTTTTTCATTTTGCCGCTAAAATACATTCCCGTTTTCATCGCGATGTTATAAGCCTTCGCCCCGGAAACACGTCTCGAAACATTGTGCTTCGAGGCAAAGGAGCGTTTCCAGGAAAAGTGGCCATCGGCTTTCCGTCCGGAAATGCGGCAAAATACTCTAGAAGCGGAGCGCATGCATGTCGTTTTCGATAACCACCTGGAACATCAACTCGGTCAGGCTCAGAATGCCGATCGTTGAGCAGTTTCTGGTGCGTTATAAGCCCGACATTCTCTGCCTGCAGGAAACGAAATGCCCGAATGGCGAGTTTCCGATGAAACCGCTGAAGGCGCTCGGTTACGAGCATGTCATCATCCATGGCCAGAAAGGCTATCATGGTGTGGCCATCGCTTCGAAAATTCCGCTGACGGAAGATCACCGCCAGGACTATTGCGGCATCGGCGATGCGCGACATATCTCCGCGATTTTTCAGGTCGGATCGCGCCGGGTGAGGCTGCATAATTTCTACGTGCCGGCCGGCGGCGACGAGCCGGATCGGTCGATCAATCCGAAATTCGGCCACAAGCTCGATTTCATCGAGGAAATGAAGGCGCTTCGTGCCGATGGCGTACCGGGCACCTCGTCCATTCTCGTCGGCGATCTCAATATCGCGCCGCTTGAGAATGACGTCTGGTCGCACAAGCAGCTTCTGAAGATCGTCAGCCACACGCCTGTCGAGATCGAGGGCATGCTCGATATCATCAAGCAGGGCAACTGGCTCGACCTGATGCGCCTGAACGTACCGGAGACGGAAAAGATCTACACCTGGTGGAGCTACCGCGCCAAGGATTGGGAAGCGGCAGACCGCGGCCGCCGCCTCGACCATATCTGGTCCTCGCAGGATCTTGGATCCTCGCTCGAAAAAATCGACATATTGCGTGAAGCGCGCGGCTGGAACCGGCCGTCAGACCACGTTCCGGTCACGGCTCATTTCCGGTTCTGAACCGGGCTTTCAGGCGAAGCCGGTTCGGCGCGGAGGTCAGATGAAGCGGTTCTGCAAACGGGCCGCACCCGCCGCCAGCGACGCTATATTGTCACGAATGCGTGCCGAGACGATATCGGCAACCTCCGGAAACTCCTCCACCAGCCGGTGAAACAGGATACGTGTTATCCGGATGACTTCGGAATCCTCCGCGGCAACCGCGGTGAATTTCCTTTCGCAGAGGGTAAAGAGCGCGAGTTCAGAAAGCAGGGCTCCCTTGCCCGGCGTCGCCTGCAGCTCGGGCTTGCCATCCCGCCCGGCCGCGAAGAGCTCGAAATGGCCCGCTGTCACCGCAAAGGCGCATTCGGCCGGCGAATGTTCACGAAACAAGGTCTGCCCGGCCGATACACGGCGGCGTTCCGCGCCGAAGGCGATGAGCCGCAACTGATCGTCGCTGAACCCCGCGAATAACGGCACTTGCCCCAGCAGAATGATATCGTCCGTCAAGGCCATGTTGATTGTTACTCCGGAAAACCACCTGCATCACTATAGCGGTTTTCCAATATCAGTCCTCAAAATACAAGATGTTAGAACGCCGCGCACCTTCTTGGACACGCGGCGTGAAGTCTCTAGCCTGACATGATGATGGGCGCGGAGAGGCCCCTGCTCAGGGAACGATCTTGTAACCGCCGTTCTCGGTCACCAGAATTTCGGCATTGGAGGGGTCGCGCTCGATCTTCTGGCGCAGGCGATAGACATGCGTTTCCAGCGTATGCGTGGTCACGCCGGAATTGTAACCCCAGACCTCCTCCAGCAGGACGTCGCGGGTCACGACAGTGCTGCCGGCGCGATAGAGATAACGGATGATCGCCGCTTCCTTTTCCGTCAGCCGGATTTTCTTGCCGTCTTCGGTCGTCAGCAGCTTCTGGCTGGGCTTGAACTGATAGGGTCCGACGGTGAAAACCGCATCCTCGCTCTGCTCATACTGACGCAGCTGCGCCCGGATGCGCGCCAGAAGCACGGCGAAACGAAACGGCTTCGTCACATAATCATTGGCGCCCGCCTCAAGCCCGAGGATCGTATCGGAATCGGTGTCGTGTCCGGTGAGCATGATGATCGGCGCCTTGAAGCCGCCCTTGCGCAACAGCTTCACCGCTTCGCGGCCGTCCATGTCCGGCAGGCCGACATCCATGATCAGAAGATCGACCTGGGCGGTCTTGGCCGTCTGCATCGCCTGCGCGGCGTTTGCACCGCTCAAGAGCGAGAATTCCTCATAGGGAGACAATTGCTCGGTCAGCGTCTCCCGAAGATCGTCGTCATCGTCCACCAGAAGGATAGTGCGAGCCGTCATTCGGATTCTCAGCCTTTCTTACTTTAATCGTCAGCCAATTCAGCGGTTTGCCGGTAAAAGGTCAACCCATTGCCATCACATGATGAAATGCTATGACTTCACGTTAAATAACCTGCAAAGCAAAATCTCGTGAAAAACATGAGCAAACGCCCCGTAGAACAACGTAAACGCGCATCGACGCTCATGGTTCGGCCGGCCCCCTTGAAAATCAGCCGGGCCATCGTTCAACTCGGGCATCTCACCTTTCCCGCCGCGATCGGGCGGAATGGCCGCACCATGCTGAAACGCGAGGGAGACGGGAAATCCCCGATTTCCGTTACCCGCCTGCTGCACGGATTTTATCGCGGGGACCGCATTTCCGCCACCACAACGGCATTGCCGATGCAACGGACGCAAAACTCCATGCTGTGGTGCGACGAACCTCGAAATCCCAATTACAACAGGCTGGTCAGAGCACCCTTCGCTCCAAGCCACGAGGAAATGATGCGCAAGGACGGCCTCTATGATGTCTGTCTGGTGCTGGACTGGAACATAACCTCAAGAAGCCGTAACCGCGGCTCGGCGATCTTCATGCATCTCATCCGACCGGGATACGAGCCGACCGCCGGCTGCATCGCCCTCCACCCTCGAGACATGCGACGCGTTCTGCCCCATATGCGCAAGGGCACGAAAATCCGTATCCTGTGATGTGCATCTATCCATGAGGTAACAAAAAACCCGCCATCAAGGCGGGTTTTTTTAGAAGGAAAAAGCCTGCTATTAAGCGGCTTCGTCCTGAGAATCGTCCTCTTCAACGGTCTTGCCGCGCTTGGGACCCTTGGCAAGGTTGACTTCCACCAGGCGGACAGCCTCGGTTTCGGACATCTTGTTGACAGCGGCGATTTCGCGCGCCATGCGGTCGAGAGCGGCTTCGTAAAGCTGACGCTCGGAATAGGACTGCTCCGGCTGGTTTTCCGCACGGTAGAGATCGCGCACAACTTCAGCAATCGCAATGAGATCGCCAGAATTGATCTTCGCATCATATTCCTGCGCGCGGCGCGACCACATGGTACGCTTCACACGCGCCTTGCCCTGCACCACTTTCAGCGCCCGCTCGACAAAATCGCCTTCGGAAAGCTTGCGCATGCCGATGCTGACGGCTTTGGCGACGGGAACTTTAAGACGCATCTTGTCTTTTTCGAAATCGATGACAAAAAGCTCAAGCTTCATGCCGGCGACTTCTTGTTCCTCGATGGCAGAAATGGTACCGACACCATGAGCGGGATACACAATCGCTTCACCGGTCTTGAAACCGTGATGTGCTGGAGATTTCTTCTGCTGGGTCGTCATTCGTTCTAAAAACTCCCTGTTACATACCCGGGGATGCCGGGGTTGGGTCGGTCAGGCCCTGATGAGACGGGGGAACCGTCAGGTGACTCCGCACTGGTCCAGCCGTGCACGCAAAAACACACCTTCCCGTCTTGCGGGGTTCGATAACGTAAACGCTCGATATGTCACGGAAACCGCGTGCAAAAGAGGTGTTGCTTTCGTGGTGTTTTTGGGCACACAAATGCCACGCTGTGGATCAGTGTCGTTGGTGTACCACAAAAATAGGCGCAAATCAATAATTTGCTTCGACCGTGGCCGCAACATCACATGGCGGCTCAATAACCGCCTAAAAATTAGCCGCTAAAATACTGTCAAATGCTTCGCGACGGACCCTCATGGCAAAAGAAGCAAAAAAATTTCACTTACCGACTGAAGAAACACGAAAGCCTCTTAAACTCTTCGTAATTCCACGCCAATATCCGATTCGACTGAAAAGGCAAAATCCGTAAATTGGCGGTGCTTTTTTATATTAAAGTGTGATTTTTGGAGGAATCCACGTCAAATGGGCTACAGAAATAATCCAAAACGCGAAAAACAGATCGAAAAAGCGCGCCAGCAGGCAATTGCCGAAAATGTCCAATTTCTTGATCCAGGTATTCTTTATGGAAGGGCAAGTGCCGACGATATAGAATATTATTCCGCGGAGATGCTGGCAGCGAGCGCGGCTCACAGTTTCCAGGCGCTTTCGCACTGGACCGGAGAGACGCCCCATATCAGCATCACCCAGGTGGACGGCGTTTCACCGCGGGATATTCCGGTAACGGTCCTGACGATTATCGGCCGCAACATGCCCTTCCTTTATGATTCCGTGATGGGCGAGGTCACCAGCAGCTATCGCGGCCTTTATCTGGCAGTCCACCCCATCCTCGTCCGCGATGAGGACGCGCGGGCCGGTTACCGCCTTGCCGAGCCAGAGGACGATCCGGCTGAGAATATCAGCCTCATACAGCTTCATATCGCGCCGCTGACACAGCAGGCCGCCGCAGCGCTTGAAGAACGCCTGCGTTTCGTGCTGACGCAGGTCCAGTTCGCTTACCGCGACTGGCGGCCCATGCTGGCGAAACTCGACGAGGCGCTGGATGAATTGTCCAAGCGCGGCTCCTCGCGACGCAAGGCCGAGCGGACGGAAGCCGTCGAATTCCTCAACTGGCTTCGCAACGACAATTTCACCTTCCTCGGCATGCGTGACTACACCTATTCCGGCAAGGGGAAGAACGCGAAGATCGAACGCGGTGACGGCGTCGGCCTCGGCAGCCTGAGCGACCCGGATGTGCGCGTGCTGCGCCTGGGCAAGAACGCCGTGACGACGACGCCCGAAATCCTCGCCTTCCTTGATGGCCCGGATTTCCTCATCGTCACCAAGGCCAACGTAAAATCGATCGTGCACCGTCGTGCCTATATGGACTACATCGGCATCAAGCGCTTTGACGAGGACGGCAACGTCATCGGCGAATTGCGCATCGTCGGCCTTTTCACGGCGACTGCCTATACACGTTCGGTCAAGCAGATACCGCTGCTGCGTGCCAAGGTGGCGGATGTCGAGCGGCATTTCGGCTTCGACCCCAACAGCCACTCCGGCCGCATCCTGCAGAACACGCTGGAAGCCTATCCGCGTGACGATCTCTTCCAGATCGAGACCGATCTTCTGATCCGTTTCATCGAGCAGATCATGGAACTGAGCGACCGTCCGCGTGTGCGGGTCCTTGCGCGTATCGACCGTTTCGACCGCTTCGTTTCCGCCATCATCTTCGTGCCGCGCGAGGAATATAATTCCTATGTGCGCGAGAAGATCGGCGATTATCTGAGCAAGGTCTATGACGGACATATCTCCGCCTATTACCCCGCCTTCCCTGAAGGCGCCGTCGCCCGCGTCCATTTCATCGTCGGCCGCACGGAAGGCAAGACGCCGCGCATTGCCCAGGACAAGCTTGAAGACGCCGTCAGCGACATTGCGGCGCGCTGGATAGACCACTTTATTGGCTTGTCGGAACCGGGCGCACCGGTGCTGGAGGTGGATCAGGCCTATCAGGAAGCCTTCACGCCCGAAGAGGCGATCGGCGACATGCCGGATATTCTGGGCGCGGCAAAGGGTGAACCGGTCCGCATTGAATTCTATCAGCAGGAAGGCCAGTCGCCCGAGACGCTGTCGCTGAAGATCTTCCACCGCGATGGCCATCTGCCGCTTTCGCGGCGTGTGCCGCTGCTCGAAAATCTGGGCTTCAACGTCATCAGCGAACGTACCTTCGATATCGGCGTCGTTGCGGATGGCGAAAAGCGCGATATCGTGCTGCACGACATGGAACTGTCCGTCGCTGCGGGCACGGCGCTCGATCTGCCACATTACGGGCCGAAACTCGAGGAGGCCTTCCTTGCCGCCTTCTCCGGCAAGGTGGACAATGACAACTTCAACCGTCTGATCCTTGCCTGCGGCCTCACCGTGCGCGAAGTCTCCGTGCTGCGCGCCTATGCCCGGTATCTGCGCCAGACCGGCATCGTCTATTCGCAGGAGCATATTTCCGAAACGCTCTACAAATATCCGGCCATTTCCCGGAATATTTTCGCACTGTTCAAGGCTGGTTTCGATCCCTCTGTCGATGAAAAGAAGCGGCTGAAAAAGCTCGCCGAGATACACAAGGCAATCGAAGCGGCCCTAAGCGGCGTTCCCAATCTCGATGAGGACCGCACCCTCAGACGTTACGTCAACGCCATCGACGCGACGCTGCGCACCAACTACTTCCAGAAAAATGCCGATGGCACACCACGTGACATTCTGGCGTTCAAGTTCGATCCCAAACATCTTGACGGCCTGCCCGATCCGCGCCCCTTCCGCGAAATCTTCGTTTACGGAACCGAGGTCGAAGGCGTGCATCTGCGCTTCGGCAAGGTCGCGCGTGGTGGCCTGCGCTGGTCGGATCGCGGCCAGGATTACCGCACGGAAGTGCTCGGCCTCGTCAAGGCACAGCAGGTCAAGAATGCGGTGATCGTTCCGGTCGGCGCCAAGGGCGGCTTCTTCCCGAAGAACCTGCCGGCCGGCGGCTCCCGCGACGAGGTCTTTAATGCCGGCCGCGAGGCCTACAAGACCTATATCCGCACCCTGCTGTCCATCACCGACAATATCGTCGATGACGCCATCATACCGCCTGCCGATACGCTGCGGCTCGACGGTGACGACCCCTATTTCGTTGTCGCCGCCGACAAGGGAACGGCAACCTTCTCCGATACGGCAAACGGCCTTGCCCGCGAAGCCGGCTTCTGGCTGGACGACGCCTTCGCATCGGGCGGTTCCGCCGGTTACGACCACAAGAAAATGGGCATCACCGCCCGTGGTGCATGGGAAACGGTAAAGCGCCATTTCCGTGAAATGGACACCGACATCCAGACCACACCCTTCACTGTGGCGGGCGTAGGGGATATGTCCGGCGACGTCTTCGGCAACGGCATGTTGCTGTCGGAAAAGATCAGGCTTATCGCCGCCTTCGATCACCGCGACATCTTCATCGATCCCGACCCCGATACCGACAGGTCCTTCGCAGAGCGCAAGCGGCTTTTCGAACTGCCGCGTTCCAGCTGGCAGGATTATGACCGCTCGGCCCTTTCCGCCGGCGCAATGATCATTTCCCGCTCGGAAAAATCGGTGACGCTGACGCCGGAAGCCGTCTCTGCCATCGGTATCGACAAATCCGTCGCCACGCCCTTCGAGATCATGACCGCCATTCTGAAGGCACCGACCGATCTCCTCTGGTTCGGCGGCATCGGCACCTATATCAAGGCGGCGGTGGAAACCAATGCCGAGGTGGGTGACAGGGCGAACGACCCCATCCGCGTCAACGCCACCGAACTGCGCGCCAAGGTCATCGGCGAAGGCGCCAATCTCGGCATCACCCAGAAGGGCCGCATTGCCTATGCGCTTTCGGGCGGGCGATGCAATTCCGACGCCATCGACAACTCGGCCGGGGTGAACTCCTCCGACGTCGAAGTCAACATCAAGATCGCGCTTGCCTCCGCCGTTAACAGCGGCCGCCTGACGATGCCGAAGCGCAATCAGCTTCTTGCCTCCATGACGCCGGAAGTGGCGCAGCTGGTGCTGCGCAACAACTACCTGCAATCACTGGCGATCTCGCTGACGGAACGGCTCGGGCTTGCAAACCGCGAAGAACTTGGCCGCCTGATGGGCGCATTGGAGGCAACCGGGCAGCTGAACCGCAAGGTGGAAACCCTGCCTGATAATGCCGAGTTCAGCGAAAGATACGCCTCCGGCAAGCCGCTGACCCGGCCGGAAATCGGTGTGCTGCTGTCCTATGCCAAGCTGACGCTGTTCGACGCACTGGTGGCGAGCCCGCTGCCGGATGAGCCTTATCTCCAGCATCTGCTCGTCGACTATTTCCCGGCCAAGATGCAGAAGAACTATGCGGACGATATCAAGGCGCATCGCCTGCACCGCGAGATCGTTGCAACCGCGCTCGCCAATGCCGTCGTCAACCGCGGTGGCCCGGGCTTCGTGCAGAAACTTGCCGATGCCAGCGGATTATTGGCGGCCGACGTCGTGAAAGCGGCCGTCATCGTTGAAGATGGTTTCGGTCTCAAGCGCCTTTGGGCAGAGGTCGATGCACTTGACGGCAAGGTTGGCGGCCAAGTCCAGAACGGGCTTTATGCCACGATCACCCGCATCTTCTCCGATGCGAGCAGGCTATACCTGCAAACGGGAAGCGCGGCGACGGGCGACATGGCGACCGAGATCGAGCGTCTGAAGACCGCGATCAAGACGCTGTCGCCGGCAGCGGCGAAATATCGCCGCGAACTGGGCGTGACAGAAATCGACGGCGTTCCTTCCACTCTTCTGGAGGAGCTGGATACGCTTTCCCTGCTGGTCTATGTGCCTGAAATCATGCGCATTGCCGAAAGTGCGGGCACAACGCTTGCCCGCGCCGCCGAAAGCTATGCCACCGTATCCTCGACCTTCCGTGTGGCACGCCTGCTGGATGCCAGCCAGCGCATCGCACCGGCCGATCATTACGAGAGCCTGGCTCTTCTGCGCAGCCAGGACCAGATCTCCTCGTCCAGACGCCGGATCGTCATCTCTGCATTGACGGAATATGCGAAAGAGAAAGATCCGGTTCAGGCCTGGTATGCCGCCGACCGCGTGCGGGTGAACCGCATCGTCTCCGAGCTGGGCGCGCTCAGCGAAAGCGGTGATACCAACCTTGCCCGCCTGACCGTGGCGGCGGGGCTGCTTGGCGATATCGTTCAGGCGCGCTGATCGGCAGTCTTGAAAACACCATCCGGGTTATCGGCCCGGATGGTGACAAACGAAGCGGATGACCGACATCCCGCACTCTATCCTTCCCGATTATCCGATAGGACGATGAATGACTGTCCCCTCCCAAAACGCGGAAACAGTGGTTGCCAAACGCGGCATCTGGGGCTGGGTCATGTTCGACTGGGCGGCGCAGCCGTTTTTCACCGTCGTCACCACCTTCGTTTTCGGGCCTTATTTCGTCGCCCGGCTCACCGATGATCCGATTTCGGCACAGGCGACATGGAGCAATATGGCGACGGTCTCCTCGATCATCATCGCCCTCTTCTCGCCCATCCTCGGCTCCATCGCTGATCAATCCGGCGCGCGCAAGCCGTGGATCGCCTTTTTTGCCGTCATCAAGATCGTCAGCCTTTTCTTATTGTGGTTTGCGGCGCCGGGTTCCCCGATCATCCTGCCGATCATCTGCATGATCCTCGCCTCGATCGCGGCGGAATTCTCGATTGTCTTCAACGATTCCATGATGCCGCGACTGACCAACCCGCAAAATGTCGGGCGCATTTCCAATCTCGCCTGGGGGCTGGGTTATCTCGGCGGCATGGTAGTGCTGATTGCGGTGGTGACACTTCTGGCCGCGAGCCCGCAGACCGGGCTGACCATCGCCGGCATCAAGCCGCTCTTCGGTCTCGACCCCGCAATCGGTGAGGACGCCAGAATAACCGGCCCGCTCGCAGCACTCTGGTATCTCATCTTCATATTACCGATGTTTCTGTTGACCCCGGACGCCGAAAAGGGCCTGCCGTTCAAGGCCGCGATCCGTTCAGGGCTGGGGGAGCTAAAAATCACGCTCCGCGAGCTGCGCTACCGCCCCGTGCTTTTGCGGTTCCTGATCGCACGCATGCTCTATCAGGACGGCGTCAATGGCGTTCTCATACTCGGCGGCGCCTTTGCCGCCGGCATGTTCGGCTGGGCGACGATGGAAATCGGCCTCTTCGGCATTCTCCTCAACGTCGTCGCCATCGCGGGCTGTTTTGCCGCCGGGCGCGTCGATCAGAAACTCGGTTCGCGCATCACCATCCTCATCAGTCTGGTGCTCCTGCTGCTGGCCACGCTCGGCATCGTCTCCACGGAAAAGGGATCGACCCTGTTCGGCTGGATACAATTATCCACGGTAGACAATGGCGGCATCTTCGCCACCGGCGCGGAAAAGGCCTATCTGCTCTATGGCGTGCTGATCGGCCTCGCCTTCGGCCCCGTTCAGGCCTCGTCACGCTCTTATCTCGCCCGCAATATCACCGTGGCGGAAGCCGGCCGCTATTTCGGCATCTACGCGCTTTCCGGGCGCGCCACGAGTTTCATGGCGACGCTGTCGTTTTCCATAGCGACCTATATAAGCGGCTCCGCCCATATTGGCATGGCCACGCTCATCGTGTTCCTGGGAGCTGGATTCCTGCTGCTGCTGCGCGTGCCTGAACGCGCCGCAAGTTGACCGATCTAAAGCCAGAGATGCGCGGGAGACAACGCGCTCGGCATGGTCAACGTCATCCTCTGGCTTGACCTGAGGATGATGGGGGATGTTTTCAACAGCTTAGTCTGCGATCAGAAAACTGCATCGCAGACATGGGCGAGCGAAGCCGGAACAGCGCGCCACTTCCGGCGTACTCCTCACGCCATCACAGCTGGTCGAGCTTTTGCTGCAATGCGCGCAGCTGCGCCTTCAGCTCATCAATTTCGGATGCATTCGGCTTGCGGGTTTCCTTGGGCGCCTGCGGCATTGCGAAAGGCGTGAAACCCTGCATCGCCTGCCGAAACAGTTCCGTATTGCGGCGGATCTGCTCTTCCATCATTTGCAGCGGCGCCTGAAAATTGCGGGCAAGAGAGCCGTCGCCAAAAGCCTTGGCCATATGCTCCTGCATCTGGCTCTGCTGGTCGGAGAACGTCTTCATCGAATGTTCGAGGAAGGTCGGCACGACCATCTGCATCTGGTCGCCGTAATAGGAGATCAGCTGCCGCAGAAACGCCGTCGGCAACAGCGTATTGCCGGTTTTGGCCTCCTGTTCGACGATGATCTGCGTCAGGACAGCATGGGTAATATCTTCGGACGACTTGGCATCCTGGACCTTGAAGTCCTCGCCGCGCTTGACCATCTGCGCCAGATCATCAAGCGTCACATAGGTGCTGGTGCCGGTGTTGTAGAGCCGCCGGTTGGCGTATTTTTTAATGATTGTTTCGCCGTCGTGTTTCGCCATGCCCGCCTCCTCGCGATGATGGTATTTTTTTGTTTTTTGGTGTTCTTGCTCTTCCCGGCTCAAAGTGTATGCGCAAAACAAGCCCTCTGACAAATGTTTTGTGCATCGCAACAGTTTGTTTTTTGCGCAGCAATTTTTCGCAAGATTCCCGGGTGATTTAGCAACATCTTTTAAAGCAACTTTCGGCATTTGACTTGTATTGAAAGCTTTGCCAGTCTCCGCCCGCATGTGAGGAGAATAGAGATGACCCTGCCTTCAATCGTGATTGCCAGCGCTGCGCGCACCGCCGTCGGCTCTTTCAATGGCCATTTCGCCAATACGCCAGCCCATGAACTCGGGGCGACCGTTATCGGCGCGGTGATGGAACGTGCCGGCATCACGGCAAACGAAGTCGATGAAGTCATTCTCGGTCAGGTGCTGACGGCAGGCGAAGGGCAGAACCCGGCGCGGCAGGCGGCAATGAAGGCCGGCATTCCACAGGAGGCAACCGCCTTCGGCCTCAATCAGCTCTGCGGCTCCGGCCTGCGCGCCGTGGCCCTCGGCATGCAGCAGATCGCGACCGGCGACGCGAACATCGTCATTGCCGGCGGGCAGGAATCCATGTCCATGGCGCCTCACTGCGCCCATTTGCGCAGCGGCGTGAAGATGGGCGATTTCAAGATGATAGACACCATGCTCAAGGACGGTCTGACCGACGCCTTTTACGGTTACCACATGGGCATCACCGCCGAGAATATCGCCCGCCAATGGCAACTCTCCCGCGATGAACAGGATCAGTTCGCCGTCGCATCGCAAAACAAAGCCGAAGCGGCGCAGAACGCCGGCCGCTTTACGGACGAGATCGTCGCCTTCACGGTCAAAGGCCGCAAGGCCGATATCGTCATCGATGCTGACGAACATATCCGCCATGGAGCTTCGCTGGAAACCATGGCCAAGCTACGCCCCGCCTTTGACAAGGAGGGCACTGTCACGGCCGGCAATGCCTCCGGCCTGAATGATGGCGCAGCCGCCGCACTTTTGATGTCTGAACAGGAAGCCGCAAAACGCGGCATCAAGCCGCTGGCGCGCATCGCCTCCTGGGCAACGGCGGGCGTCGATCCCCAGATCATGGGCACCGGGCCCATTCCTGCCTCTCGCAAGGCGCTGGCCAAGGCCGGCTGGTCGATCAATGATATCGGCCTTGTGGAGGCCAACGAAGCCTTTGCCGCCCAATCCTGCGCAGTGGTGCGCGAGCTGGGCCTCGATCCGGCCATTGTCAACGTTAATGGTGGGGCAATCGCCATCGGCCATCCAATCGGTGCTTCCGGCGCACGCGTCCTGAACACGCTGATTTATGAGATGCGCCGCCGCAACGTATCGAAGGGCCTCGCAACACTCTGCATCGGCGGCGGCATGGGCGTCGCCATGTGCATCGAGGCGCTCTGAAGCCGCTATACGGCTTTCCAAAAATCAATTCCGGTTCGGTGAACAATAGGGTAGAAGCGGCCTCCCATTGGCCGCATTTCTGTGGCCGTTGAGCACGACAAACAGGTTGAGCAGGATGAAGCATCGCGCATGAGCAGGCGCTTCAGTGACAGGTCATGGAGGCCGATATGAGCCGGGTTGCGTTGATTTCCGGCGGGACAAGCGGCATAGGCGCCGCGATTGCCCGCGCCCTGCAGGCAGCCGGCTACCGGGTGGCCGTCAACTACGCGTTCACGACGGACCGGGCGGAAGCCTTCCAGAAGGAAACCGGCATCCCTGCATATCAGTGGGACGTACGCGACTATGACGCCTGCGCAAATGGCATCGCGAAGGTGGAAGAGACCTTCGGGCCGGTCGAAATCCTTGTCAACAATGCCGGCATCACCCGCGATGCCATGTTTCACAAGATGTCGCCGCAGCAGTGGCGCGAGGTGATCGATACCAACCTTACCGGCGTGTTCAACATGACACATCCCGTCTGGCCGGGCATGCGCGACCGCGGCTTCGGCCGTATCGTCAATATTTCCTCCATCAATGGCCAGAAGGGGCAGGCCGGCCAGACCAATTATTCCGCCTCGAAGGCAGGCGATATCGGCTTCACCAAGGCGCTCGCCCAGGAAGGCGCCAGCCGCAACATCACGGTCAACGCCATCTGCCCCGGTTATATCGGCACCGAGATGGTGAGAGCGATACCGGAGAAAGTCCTGGCTGAACGGATCGTGCCGCAGATTCCGGTCGGGCGGCTGGGTGAACCGGAGGAGATCGCCCGCTGCGTGCTGTTTCTGGTGTCAGACGAGGCCGGCTTCATAACCGGTTCCACGATGACGGCGAATGGCGGGCAATATTTCGCCTGACGACGGCAAACTTGACCCGCTCGGCCGCACAAGCGGTAAACTTTTCGTGATGTCTATCGCTCCGATTTTGGTGCACACAAAAACTTGAGCACGAAAAACCGGAAAATGACAATCGCTAAGCTAATGAAAATACGATAGTTTTTGTATAGTTTAGAATGAATCTAGAAATCTCCGGCCGATTCAAAAATAGGTTTTTCTTGACATTTGGTGTCCTGTTTTGGTTTAAGAACGAAAACAACGTGTTGCGTCATACAGGCAGTCCATCATGCTGGTTTGCAGCTGCAATTACATCACCGATCACGATATCCGGGACGTCATCAACGAACTCCTCGATGAGGACTGTTGGCAGCTGATTGTTCCTGCAAAAGTGTATCACGCCATGGAAAAACGCGGTCGCTGCTGCGGCTGTTTTCCGACCGTTGTCGACCTGATCATCAAGACCACCGAAGAATATCACGCCCGTCGCCACTCGACTGAGGCCGATGTTTTTGATTTTATGTCCCGCTTGAAGCGATTCCATGAAGAGAACAGGAGAGCGGACATTGAAAGGCGACAAAAAAGTCATCGAGCGGCTTAACGAGGCCCTTTTTCTCGAACTCGGCGCGGTGAACCAATATTGGCTTCATTACCGGCTGCTGAACGACTGGGGCTACACCAAGCTCGCAAAGAAGGAGCGCGCAGAATCCATCGAAGAGATGCAGCACGCCGACAAGATCATCGATCGTATCATCTTCCTTGAAGGTCATCCCAACCTTCAGACCCTTGCTCCCCTGCGCATCGGACAGAACGTCAAGGAAGTACTCGAGGCCGATCTGGCCGGTGAATACGACGCCCGCACCTCCTACAAGAAGTCCCGTGACATCTGTCACGAGGCCGGCGACTACGTCTCCATGAAGCTGTTCGAAACCCTGCTGATCGACGAGGAAGGCCATATCGACTTCCTCGAAACCCAGCTCGAACTGCTCGGCAAGATCGGCGAGGAAAAATACGGCCAGCTCAACGCCGATTCCGCCAACGAAGCGGAATAAGCTCTCAGCATCGGACAGGGAAAAGGCGGCCACGGGGCCGCCTTTTTTATTTGCCGGAGAGGTGACGGAACTCCGTAACCACCTTCTCATAGACAGCACGCTTGAACGGAACGATCAGTTCCGGCAGGCTTTCCATGGGCTTCCAGCCCCAGGCATCGAATTCAGCCGTATGTCCCGTCGGTGGCGGGTCGATCTGGATTTCACTTTCGTCGCCTTCGAAGCGGAAGGCGAACCAGCGCTGCGCCTGCCCGCGATATTTGCCTCTCAACCCGGTACCGATCAACTCGGGCGGCAGATCATAATGAATCCAGTCGCTTGCTTCTGCCAGCAGCGTCACCGATTTCATTCCGGTCTCTTCGTAAAGCTCGCGAATGGCGGCTGTCAAAGGCCGTTCGCCATCGTCAATGCCGCCCTGCGGCATCTGCCACAATTGCGGTGAGCCGTCATATTCGGAATTGCCTTCCCGGATGCGCCGGCCAGCCCAGACGAGGCCCTCGGCATTCAAAACCATTATTCCCGCGCAGGGACGGTAAGGCAAATCTTCTGCTTTGATTGTCATGGGAAACCCGCATTGTCTGAGCGCTGAAAGGCGCGGAAATGGCCGCAGGCAAGGTTTACTGCCCCGCCGGCTCCGAAACAAGCGCAGAAACGCCGACAATCTCGACGCCGCGGCCCCCGGCTTCACGCGACCATTTGGAGATCGCCGCAATACTCTCATCAAAGGCCGATGCGACACCAATTGCCTGGCCATTGCGGCGGGCAATGCGCTCCAGCTCGTCCAGCTTGCGCAAGATGGAAGCTTCGGTTACTTCACCATCGAGCAGAATATCGGCAAATCCCTGTGGGGCGGAGATGGCCTTTGCAATTCCGCCGCTCAGCGACTGCGCCGAGGAACCGTCATCCAGAAACAGCAGACCGCGTTTGCCGATATCGCGCATCACCGGCTCCAGCGCCGCCTGCTCGGCCAGAAAGCGTCCACCGAGATAATTCATGATGCCGGTATAATTGGTGATCTTCGCCATTGAGCGATGCAGCCGGTCAAGATTGACCTTGGCCGGATCGCCGGCCAGCAACGTGTCCGGCCCGGGATTGGTGCCGGGATAACCGAAAGGCTCCAGCGGTATCTGGAGAAGGATTTCATGCCCCTCACGGCGCGCTTCCTGCATCCACCGCTGCAGGCTGTTGCCGCTCGCGGCAAAACCAAGCGTCACCTCCGGCGGCAATTCCCGGATCGCTTTTTGCGAACCAGTCTGGCTGAGGCCGAGACCGCCGACCACGATCGCCACCCGGGTGCCGCGCGCGCCGGACCATGGCCGGGCATATTGTTCCATCGGTCGCAGGCCATCTGCACCAACGACGGGCAGCCTGCCGAACGCAGTCTCTTCCAGCAGCTCTTCATTGGGGCGCATGGCCATGCGCGGATCCTGGCCATAGGTCTGCCCACTCATTAGCACCGGCCCCTCGCCGTCACGGGGCCGGGGAGAATAAACGGATACCACATTGCCATCCGGCATGGTTGCGCGATTGATATTGGCGCCGGAACGACCGCTTTGCGTCTGCAGGCCTGCATTTTCGCCGGCAACCTGTTCGGCAACTGCTGTCTCAGGCACCTTTGTAGCCAGCGGCGCCGCCGTCTCAGGCCCGGAGGCCGTCTTCTGCAGGTTGCCGGGCGAAAGCGCCGTATAGACGGAAAGGCCGCCGATCGAAAGAACCGCAAGCGCAGACAAAACCATAATGACGGAAAAGCGCCGGTTGATACCGGCGCTTTTTTTCTGACGACCCAGAAGCGGTTTTCGCAGGTCCGAAGGCAATGAACGATCCGTCCAAATGGTTGGGCATTCAAGAAAATGTGCCGGCTGGCCGGCGCACTGTCTTACTGCTTGTTGACCACAGCCTTGTCCGGGTTCGGCGGGAAGGACGGATCCGTCTTGACGCCGCGCAACAGGTCCAGCGCATAATTGAGCTGGATATCGTCCTTGGCTTCCGGCGGCACATAGGCGGAGGAGCCCGAACCTTCATCGGTCTCGCTCTGGCCCTTGATATGGCCGGAAAGGCTGGATTCGCCCTCAGAGGTGACACGGCCCTGCAATTCCGGCGGCAACGGCTGTTCCACCTTGATGTCCGGCTCGATGCCCGTTCCCTGGATCGACTTGCCCGACGGCGTGTAATAAAGCGCCGTGGTCAGACGCAGCGCACCTGCCTCACCGAGCGGAATGATCGTCTGAACGGATCCCTTGCCGAAGGAACGCGTACCGACCACGGTCGCACGACGCAGATCCTGCAGGGCGCCGGCAACGATTTCCGAAGCCGAAGCCGAACCGCCGTTGACGAGGACGATCACCGGCTTGCCGTCGGTCAGATCGCCTGCCGTCGCGTTGAAGCGGCGTGTCTCGTCGGGATTACGGCCGCGGGTCGAAACGACTTCACCGCGCTCAAGGAAAGCGTCGGAAACGTTGATCGCCTGATCGAGCAGGCCACCCGGGTTAAGGCGCAGGTCAAGCACATAGCCCTTCAGCTTGTCGGCCGGCACATCCGCCTTGATCTTCTTGATCGCCTTTTCGAGATCGTCATAGGTCTTCTCGGTAAAGGAGATGACCCGCAGATAACCGACATTGTCACCCTCGACACGGGACTTGACCGCCCGCACGGCAATGACATCGCGCACGACGGTGATATCGAGCGGCTTGTCGGCGCCCTGACGGATGATCGTCAGCTTGATAGGCGTCTTGACAGCGCCGCGCATCTTTTCGACGGCCTGTTCGAGCTTGAGACCACGAACGGGCGTGCCGTCGATTTCCGAAATGAAGTCACCGGCAAGGATACCCGCACGCGAAGCCGGCGTATCGTCCATCGGCGAGATCACCTTGACGAGCTCGTTCTCCATGGTCACTTCGATGCCGAGACCGCCGAATTCACCCTTTGTCTGGGTGCGCATGTCGTTGGCATCCTTGGCATTCATGAAGCTGGAATGCGGATCGAGAGAGCTGAGCATGCCGTTGATGGCATTTTCAACCAGCTTCTCGTCATCGGGTGGCGTCACATATTGTGCGCGCACGCGCTCGAACACGTCGCCAAAGATCGACAGTTCCTTGTAGGTCGAAGGCCCGGCCGCCTGTGCCGGCATGCTCGCCGAATAAATCACGCTCATCGCCGTGGCGCCCATAAGCCCACCGATAAGGAGAAGCGAAACCTTACGAATCATTGTGCGCCCTTCCGGTATTTTTTGCGGTCCACCACGGTTGGGAATCAACCGGCACACCATCTTTCCTGAACTCAATGTAGAGCGTTGGCCTGTCGGTTTCCAGCGCCAATGCTGCTGCACTCGCTACTCTTTTTGCACCCATGGAGGCGATGGGCTCTCCCGAGAACACGAACATTCCCTGCCGTGTCCTCACATTGTCCATGCCCGTCATCACCACATGATATCCGTCACCCGTATTAAGGATGATCATCCGTCCGTAACTGCGAAAATCTCCGGCAAACACCACGAAGCCGTCCGCAGGCGCCGTCACGATGGCTTCCGGCCCGCTCGCAACGACAATCCCCTTGGAAAAGTGGCCCGTACCGTCCGCATCGCCGAAACGCCGCAGCACTTCGCCCGCAACCGGCACCTCCAGCTTTCCCTTCAAACTCGCGAAGGGATATGCGGGCGCAATGCGGTTTTTATCAGGCATTCCAGCCGCGGCCGCGGCACGCTCCTTTTCACGTTCAGCCTCGGAAAGACGCGCCACGCGCTGCTCTTCCGCGCGTGCCTTTTCCATTGCTTCCCGCACCGAGGTGATCTCGCCTTCAAGCGAACTGACCAGGCCTTCCAGGCTAGTCGCCTTGCTTGCAAGCTCCTCGGATCGCTTGCGTTCCGCCTCCAGTTCCGCCGCCGTCTGCGTATTCTTGCGGTCGTTTTCGGCAATCAGCAGGTCGAGGCGTTTTTCCTCTTCCAGACTTGCCGTCATCATACCCGTAAGATCATCCTTTTCGCGAGCGATTGCCTGCCTGAGATCAGTCAATTCTTTGAGAGCGGCGACGAGCTTGTCCGTTTCACCGCGAATACCTGGAACGACGGCACCGAGAAGAATGGCGCTGCGCACCGAAGCGAGCGCATCCTCCGGCGAGACCAGCAGGGCAGGGGGCGGATTGCGACCCATCCGTTGCAGCGCCGCCAGAACCTCGGCCAGCACGCCACGCCTCTCACGCAACGACGCCTTGACACCGTCTTCGCGAACGGAGAGCTTGGCCAGACGATCCTCGCCGTCGCTGATCCTGGTCTCCAGCGCCCTGCGCCGGGCAGCGGATGCAATCAGTTCTTCCCGGATGCGGGCGCTATCCTGATTGAGGGCAGCAATGCTCTCCTCGAGATTGCGGGTCTTGTCTTCCGAAAGACCGATGCTGTCGACCAGTTCCTCCAGATCCTGCCGGTTCTGGTCACGGCGTTTTTCCAGTGCCTGCAGTGCATCCGGAGATGAATCGCCATTTTCGGCCGGAACGGCGCCCGCATCATCGCGCGAATAGGTCGGACCGATCCCCATGACGAAAGCAGCAATAACCGCGCCCGCAAGGGCAGCGTGCCGTTTTCGTTGAGACCTGTTGTCCATTTGAACTTTCTTTGATGCCGAAGCAGAAGCGGCGATATTAGGGATTTTGCCGCGATCTTCCAAGAGGCCTGAAAGATCACGGCGGCAGAACCGCCCGCAACCTGTCGTGTCGCGAAGCTTCATGTTGAAATTGAGACGCCAATCCTCATCCGAACCGTTCAAACCCGGTGATAGGGATGGCCTGAGAGAATGGTGACGGCGCGGTAAAGCTGCTCGGCAATCAGGATACGAACGATCTGGTGCGGCCAGGTAAGCTTGCCGAGGTTGATAACGGCCGCCGCCCTGTCGTAAAGGGTCGGATCCAGCCCGTCAGCGCCACCTATGGCGATAACGAGTTCGCGCTTGCCGCTGTCGCGCAGGTCACCAAAAAACGAAGCAAAGGCAGGACTGTCCAGCGCCTTGCCGCGCTCGTCCAGCAAGACGAGCACCGTGCCGTCGGGGAGATGTTTTTCCAGCATCGCGGCTTCTTCGCGCTTGCGCGTTTCCGCATTCGATGCCCGGCTTTCCGCCACTTCGATCACCCGCGAAAACTCCAGCCCGATCGCCGGGCCGGTCTTCGCAAGACGCTCGATATAACGGGACGCAAGATCCTTTTCCGGGCCGGATTTCAGCCGTCCCACCGCAAAAATCGAAATCCGCATCGCAAACCCGCACTTCTCGTGACCCAACAGGGTCCCGCTCTTAGCAGCTTGGCCTGCGGATTCCTATGCGGCCGGTTTGATTTCCGGCCAGAGGCACCCTTCCGAAGTCGAAGACGACCTTCGGCAACGGGGATGCGCTCGATCCAGGGCCTACCGGGTCAATGCAGCGTTTCTTCCGGCATGTCCGGTGTCGCCCACATTTTTTCAATATTGTAGAAGGCGCGGATTTCCGGACGGAACACATGAACGATGATATCGCCGGTGTCGATCAGCACCCAGTCCCCGGTCTCAAGACCTTCAACACGGGCGTTTCCGAACCCTTCATCCTTCATATCCCTGAGAAGATGCTCGCAGATCGCCGAGACATGCCTGTTCGATCGCCCGGAGACCACCACCATGTAGTCCGCAAGCGCCGATTTTCCGGCAATGTCGAGAGATACGATATCTTCGGCCTTGGAGTCCTCAAGGCTCGCGAGGACGGTGTCGAGAGCATGGCCGGCGGCATCGACGCCACTGTCCTGGCCCTTCGGGATAGCAACGAATGCTCTTCCCTTGCTGTGTACTGTTGTCAGAGGTTTTCCCTTTCCAAGAATGACAAAACAGATACTGGCGACGCGATTCTCTGCGTCACACAATAAAGGTGGCATCAAACCATTAACTTTTCAAGATATGGAGCCTGCAACCGCCGCCCCATACATCATTTGTGATTATTGCGCAGCGCCGTGGAACTGAGCGTGGAACGGGGACCGTGAATGAAGACCCAGGCAGGCGCCCGTTTTTTCCAAAGCACACCCGCGTCATCCTCATCTATCCGCGCCTGGCTGAAAGCATGCGCCATGGTCGAGGAGAGGTAGGACAAAGTGGAACCTGGCCGATCGATGACGGCAATCGGAAATGTTTCTGCGATCGTCCGCCATTTCTGCCAGCGGTGAAAACTTTTCAGATTGTCGGCCCCCATGATCCAGATGAAGCGGACATGCGGATTTTTCGCCTTCACCTTCGCAAGCGTGTTGGCCGTGTAGCTGATGCCCAGCGATTTCTCGAAGGCGGTCACCTTGATGCGCGGATCGCTGACAAGCTTTTCGCAGGCGGCGATGCGGTCCTCAAGCGACGCGAGTTCTGAACGGCTTTTCAGCGGATTGCCGGGTGTGACCATCCACCAGAGCTGGTCGAGACCCAGCCGCCGCAACGCGATCTCGGCAACAAGCGCATGGCCGGCATGCGGCGGATTAAAAGAGCCGCCGAACAAGCCGACAACCATGCCGCGTTCCGCATGCGGCATGGTGAGATAACGTCTGTCGAGGCGCTTCCCGGTCGGCAAATATCAGGTCCGTGTCTGGCCGGTGCCGCGCACACGGTATTTGAACGAGGTAAGCTGCTCGACACCGACGGGACCGCGCGCGTGCATCTTGCCCGTGGCGATACCGATTTCCGCGCCCATGCCGAATTCGCCGCCATCGGCAAATTGCGTCGAGGCATTGTGCAGCAGAATGGCCGAATCGAGTTCATTGAAGAAGCGCTCGACCACATCAGGGTCTTCGGCGATTACAGCCTCGGTATGGTTGGACGAATAGGTGCCGATGTGATCGATCGCACCTGAAATACCCTCAACCACCGCGACCGAAATGATCGCATCGAGATATTCGGTCCGCCAGTCCTCTTCCGTCGCGGCCTTCAGGCCCTCAACCACGTTTCGAACCGCCTGCGAGCCACGCACTTCGCAACCGGCCGCAATCAAATCATTAACGAGCGGTGCGAGATGCGTGGAGACAGCGGCGGCATCGACCAGCAATGTCTCCGCCGCCCCGCAAATACCGGTGCGGCGCATCTTGGCATTAACGACAATGCGTTTTGCCATGTCGAGATCGGCCGAGGCATCGACATAGATATGGCAAATGCCTTCCAGATGGGCGAAGACGGGCACCCGTGCCTCAGACTGCACCCGCGCAACCAGGCTTTTGCCGCCGCGCGGCACAATCACATCAACCGAGCCGTTCAATCCGCCCAAAAGCGCGCCGACCGCGGCACGGTCTGTCACCGGCACAAGCTGAATGGCATGTTCGGGAAGCCCGGCAATCTTCAAACCCTCCACGAGGCAGGCATGGATAGCACGCGATGAATATTGCGAATCCGAACCGCCGCGCAGGATGACCGCATTGCCGGCCTTGAGGCAAAGTGCGCCGGCATCCGCCGTTACATTCGGGCGGCTTTCGTAAATGACGCCGATAACACCAAGCGGTGTGCGTACGCGCTCGATCTTCAGCCCGTTCGGACGATCCCAGGCGGCGATGACCTCGCCGACCGGATCGGGCAGCGCCGCAACCGAGCGGATACCTTCGGCGATACCAGCGATCCGCGCATCGTTGAGCGTGAGCCTGTCCACGAAGGAAGCGGCAAGACCGGCGGTTTCCGCCGCCGCCAGATCCTTGCGGTTGGCAGCGAGGATCGCGTCCTTCGACGCCTCGATGGCGGATGCCATGGCGAGAAGCGCGCGGTTCTTCTGGTCGGTGCCGGCGATGGACAACGGTCGCGAAGCAGCTTTTGCCTGAGCGCCGATGGTCATCATCAGCGCGTCGATATCATGGCTCTGCTTCACGGCCTGTTCAGGCATGGATCTCATCCTTCTTTGCATGTTTAACTTTAACGGCAGCGCCGGTCATCACGAGGTCGTCACGATGGATCATCGCCGCCCGCCCGACATAACCGAGGATCGCCTCGATCTCGTTGGACTTGTGACCGATGATGAGACGCGCCTCTTCCGCGTCATAACCCGCAAGACCGCGCGCAATTTCACGACCTTCGACACCGATAATGGCAACCGCATCACCGCGTCCGAAATTGCCCTTCACCGTCCGCACACCCGCGGGAAGCAGGCTTTTGCCGGCATAAAGGGCCTTTTCCGCGCCGGCATCCACGTGGATTTCGCCAGCCGGCTGCAATTGCCCGGCAATCCAGGTCTTGCGCGCTGTCACCGGCGTACCTGATGGCGCAAACCACGAGGAACGGGCGCCATTTTCAATGGCCTTCAGCGGATTGAGCGTCTTGCCGGAGGCGATGATCATGCCGCAGCCGGCAGCGGTCGCGATCTTGCCAGCATCGATCTTGGTGCGCATGCCGCCGCGCGAAAGCTCGGAGGCCGCCCCGCCCGCCATGGCCTCGATTTCGGGGGTGATATCAGCGATCGTCTCAAGGAATTTTGCATCCGGATCAAGATGCGGCGGGGCCGTATAAAGCCCGTCAATATCCGACAGCAGGACCAGCAGATCCGCACCCGTCATGGTCGCCACGCGCGCCGCAAGACGGTCATTGTCGCCATAACGGATTTCGGTGGTCGCCACGGTATCGTTTTCATTGATGATCGGAATAGCGCCGATTTTCAGGAGCTGATTAATCGTGGCGCGCGCATTGAGATAACGGCGCCGCTCTTCGGTGTCAGACAACGTCAACAGAATCTGCCCGGCGACGATTTCGTGCCGCGACAGGCTTTCCGACCATGCCCGCGCCAGCGCGATCTGGCCGACAGCCGCCGCCGCCTGGCTTTCTTCCAGCTTCAATGCGCCGGAAGGCAGGCCGAGCACAGTGCGGCCAAGCGCAATCGCGCCCGAAGACACGACCTGAACATCCGCACCGTTTTTCTTCAGCGCGGCGATATCCTCACAGATGGCATCGAGCCAGTCCTTCTTCAGGCCGGTCTTCCGGTCCACCAGAAGCGCCGATCCGATCTTGATGACGATCCGGTGGTGGCTCGCCAGCGGCTTGCGCGTCAGGCTCATAGGCGGTCGTCCCCTTCCTCGGCCTCGCTGTCCTCATGCGGCATCGACCGGTCGGGAAGTGCGGTTTCGCCGCCATTGCTCGCCGAAACGATGATGTCGCGAAGGGCGCGCAACGCCTCCGTCATGCCGATATGCGCGGCAGCCGACAGAAGAAGCGGCGGGCGGCCGCAGGCCTTTTCCAGTTCCTTGGCCTTCTTTTTCAGTTCTTTTTCATCCAGCACGTCGATCTGCGACAGCGCGACGATTTCCGCCTTGTCCGTCAGCCCGCCGCCATAGGCGTCCAGCTCGGCCTTGACCGTCTTATAGGCCTTGCCGACTTTTTCTTCCTGTGCGGAGACGAGATGCAGAAGCACGCGGGTGCGCTCGACGTGACCAAGGAAGCGGTCGCCGATGCCGACACCCTCATGCGCGCCTTCGATCAGGCCGGGAATATCGGCAAGCACGAATTCGCGGCCATCAATGGTCGCAACGCCAAGGTTCGGATGCAGCGTGGTGAAGGGATAATTGGCGATCTTCGGCCGTGCGCGGGTCACGGTCGCAAGAAAAGTGGACTTGCCTGCATTGGGCAGACCGACGAGACCGGCATCGGCGATCAGCTTCAGGCGAAGCCAGACCGTCTTTTCCTCACCCGCAAGGCCCGGATTGGCATGGGTGGGCGCCTGGTTGGTGGACGACTTGAAATAGGCATTGCCGAAGCCGCCATTACCGCCGGCGGCGAGACGGAAGCGCTGGCCTTCCTTGGTAAGGTCAACGATCAGCGTCTCGTTATCTTCCTCGAAAATCTGCGTGCCCACCGGCACCCTCAGCACCACATCCGACCCCTTGGCGCCGGTGCGGGTCTTGCCCATGCCGTGCTGTCCGATCGAGGCCTTGAAATGCTGCTGGAAACGGAAGTCGATCAGCGTGTTGAGACCGTTGACCACCTCAACCCAGACATCGCCGCCGCGTCCGCCGTCGCCACCGTCAGGACCACCGAATTCGATGAATTTTTCGCGCCGGAAGGACACGGCACCCGCGCCGCCATCGCCGGACTTGATATAGACTTTTGCTTCATCGAGAAATTTCATCTGACTGCCGTTCTGTCGGTTTTCGGACACAGCAATCTTTCCGCTGCGTCAAAGAAAAATATTGTCGTTTCGAATACAAGCGCTTCTCCGCAAGGTCAAAGACTATCGTGCGGGAAGCCCCTGCGCGAAACAAGGCCGGTTCGGGGCAAACCGGCCCTGTTCAAAGCATCGGGCCGAAAACTGTGTGTGGTTTTCGGCCCGATGCTCCTCAGGTATCAGCGACGCGGCGCAATGAAATCTTCCGCCGTGATCATCGTGTCGATATGGGCCACCATGGCGGCACGCGCCGTGGCGTAGATCTGGTGGCAGCCGGTCACCCGGAAACCGAGTTTCTCCTGCACACGCAGCGAAGCGGGATTATCCGCAAACACGCCGGAATGAAGGATCACCCCGGGCATACGGCGGAAGAAGCGCTCGACCACGGCAGCCACCGCCTCGGTCATGTAACCCTTGCCCCAGTAGAAGCGGTTCAGCCAGTAGCCGAGATGCCACTCGCCATGCCGCAATTCCACCGAGACCACGCCGATCAGGGTATCGTCACCACTGGTAATGGCGAAATCCCAGTCGGGCAGGGTGCCGGAGGTGCGCAGGACCAGCCATTCCAGCGCATCCTGCTTGTGGTAGGGCGCGGGAACGCGGGCCAGCATCCTCGTCACGGCGAAATCGCCAAGCGATTCCGCAATGCTGCCG
Organism: Rhizobium rhizogenes; assembly: GCF_002005205.3. The sequence goes on from NZ_CP019701.2 coordinate 2,610,586, forward strand.
GCATCGGAAAGCCGCTGCGGCCGCAACACCAGACGCTTTGTCTCGATGACGGGGCAGGGGCCGGGCGGCGCCACGATGGTGGAAGTTCGCCGTCGGGTCAGTTCGAGCGCACTCATCCCATATCCCCCCAGCTCTTCAGCGAAACCCAGGTCTTGCGGTCCAGCCTGTACCATTCGACCGGCACCATGCCGCCGAGCGCCAGAGACCCGACCATGCCGGAGCCCTGGAACTGGAAACCGCACTTCTGGATGACGCGGCGCGAAGCAATGTTGGTGACCCGGCAACGGGCATCGATCTGGTCGATTTCACGCGTGCGGAAAGCCATGTCGATCAGCGCATGCGCCGCTTCCGTCATGTAACCCCGGTTCCAGTAGGGTTCCCCCAGCCAGTAACCGATTTCCAGCGTCTTTTCGTCTTCCTGGGGTTCGAGCGCGCAGCAGCCCAGAAACTCGCCATTGTCCATGCGGGTAATCGCATAGACGCACTTGCCAATCTCGCCAGCTTTGGAGCGTCGCACAAAATCCGCGGCGTCTTTCGCCGTGTAGGGGTGCGGCATACGCGACACCATGGTCGCGATATTGGCATTGTTGGCAAGATGGGCAAGGGCGTCGATGTCTTCTTCGTGAGGCTTGCGCAAAACCAGCCTCTGCGACAGTAAAACGGGGCAATCGCTCCTCGACCGATCGGGCCTCGGCCGTTCCTCGGGTGACCGTGATTGGTCGACCCTCAACAATTCAGCTTGCATGGTTCAGTCCCTCCATGAGGTTAAAGAAAAAGGGGAGTTGGGTGGTGCCCCATCTCCCCTGTTTTCTTGACTGAACCTGATACGTCTCAGCCGGGTCGATGGGACACCGGCTGCATATGACGCTTACCGGCTTATTCTGCGGCTTCCGCTTTCGGGGCCACGGATACGAATACGCGGCCGTTGGCCTTCGTGCGGAAGTTCACGTTGCCTGCGGTCAGTGCGAAAATCGTGTGGTCCTTGCCGATGCCGACGTTGGCGCCCGGATGCCACTGCGTTCCGCGCTGACGCAGAATAATGTTGCCTGGAATGACGGCTTCGCCGCCGAACTTCTTCACGCCAAGGCGCTTGGATTCGGAATCGCGACCGTTACGCGAGGAACCGCCAGCTTTTTTGTGTGCCATTGGAGTTCTCCTTTAAACCTTGTTTCCCGTGTCGCGCCGATCAGGCAGCAACGATGTCCGTGATGCGGACGACAGTGTGATGCTGACGATGGCCGCGCGAACGCTTGGAGTTCTGACGACGACGCTTCTTGAAGGCGATGACCTTCTTGCCGCGATTGTGCTCGACAACTTCAGCCTTGACGATGGCGCCCTTGACGAAGGGAGCACCGATCTTGGCGTCGGCGCCTTCGCCAACAACGAGAACTTCGGTGAATTCTACAGTTGCGCCTGCCTCTGCTTCCAGCTTTTCGATGGTCAGCACGGCGTCGGCCGCTACGCGGTACTGCTTACCGCCGGTCTTGATGACTGCGAACATTTTTTATCCTTTCATGTTCGTTCCGGCTCTGCCCGCAAATGCAAGCTGGCCGTCTTTTTATCAGTCGGAGTAGCGGAAATCCGTCAGGGCTGAATGCCCCTTTGAATGTCTGCCGGTGAAGCCGCCTTTTGAAGGGCGGAATAAACAGAAGGCGCACTACGCCATCAATTTGGGTGCCGATTACGCGAGACGCCCGTTTATGTCAAGATGACGACGGCTTGAAAAGTAACTGTAACGCCAAGAATTTCATGCTTTTTCGGCGGGTGAAGCAGTCGGGTCTCGAAATTTGTCCAGCAAGTGTTTATATGGGCCTTCCAACAAGGAGCAGAAATGGCCCGCATAGACCAGACCGACGATTGGCGGGACCGCCATGCGCCGACGCTTTCCGCCTTCGAGTCGCTTGCGATCGAGGCATATGGCCACCTGCCGGAAGAATTTCGCGCATTGACGAAAGATCTCATCATCGAGATCGCCGATTTTCCGACCGATGACGTGTTCGAGGACATGGCGCTTGAAACGCCTTTCGACCTTCTCGGACTGTTCGAAGGGCGCGGCATCTCCGAACGTTTCACCATGGAAACGGGCGAGATGGTGAACCGCATCACGCTCTATCGCCGTCCCATTCTCGACTACTGGGCCGAGAACGAGGAAACACTTGGTGATATCATCACCCATGTCCTGATCCACGAGATCGGCCATCATTTCGGCCTGTCGGATGACGATATGGAGCGGATCGAGGAAAGCGCCGACGAGGCCGCCGCCGATCGCTGATCGGGGCGGCTGGCGCCGCTCACTGCTCGCCGAGCTTCATGTCCGGATGGTATTCCTTGCCTTCGACCACCTTGGTCACGGCCTGGCCGCAATGCATGACGCCGCTCGCGGCATTGAAGGCATAGCTCGGCGAACCGGCAAGTTCCCAGCCCTTGTTCAGCGCTTCGGTGACCCGGTGACAGAATTTGGAGTCGTCCGGACCGGTTATGAAACGATAGACCTTCACGTTTTTTTCGCCTTTCTTTGCGCGATGATATCGGCCATGGCGACCAGCCTTTCGGCCTGGCCCACATGCAGCCGTTCGATCATCCGACCGTTCATGTTGATGACGTTCAATTCCACAGATTCCGGTTTTGCGAAAGCGGCAATGATCTCGCGGGCGTCCGCAACCGCCGCTTCATCCGGGGCGAAATGCCGGTTGGCCGGTTCGATCTGGGCAGGATGGATCAGCATCTTGCCATCAAATCCCATGGCGCGCCCCTGTTCGCATTCAGCGTCAAAAACCGCCATATCGCGAAAATCATTCGAGACGCTGTCGATGACGTCCAGCCCGTAAGCCCGGGCGGCCAGCACGACCTGCATCATCCACGGCACGAGATAAGTGCGTCCGGGAAGCGACGGAACGCGTGTTTCCTTGCGCAGATCGTTGAGGCCGATAACGAAGGCCGCAAGCCGCGCATCCGGCGTATGGGCCGCATCGGCAATCGAAGCGGCATTCAGGACCCCGAACGGTGTTTCGATCATCGCCCAGACTTTCAGGCGCCCGGGCGCATCGGCCTCGGCGAGAAGATCGGCCAGATCATTAATGTCGGCGGGCTGCTCCACCTTGGGCAAAAGAACCGCATCCGGCAGGCAGGAAAGCACAAGCCTCACATCCGCTTTCCCCTCCGGCGTCGACAGAGGGTTGATGCGGATTATGGTCTCGCGCCCGGCGAGAAGTCCGTCCGAAAACAGCCTTTCCAGATTGTCCCGTGCCTTGCCCTTCATGTCGGGCGCAACGGAATCCTCCAGATCGAGGATCACCCCGTCGCAGTCAAGCTCGCGGATTTTTTCGAGTGCCCGGACATTGATGGCCGGAACTGACAGCAATGAACGACGTGGTCTCACGGAAATATTTTCGGAAAAATTGACGATGCCGCACTTGTGTCAAGCTTTTGTGACATCTGCAAGCTGACAATCCACTGAATCCTCTTGCAAGCCGGAAGAAGAAGGCCCACATTCATCTGGATAGAAAGGTTTGGATCATGCAAGGCATACGTTCATTTTTCATCGCCGCATCCGGCATTGCAATTCTGGCCATGGCCGCTCTTTTTACCGCGTCGCTCACGGTCGCTTTCATCGGCGTGCTCGCGGTTCTCAGCGCTGCCCGCATGCTGTCTGCGCGCCTGAAACCCGCTCCCATTCCGGTAAAGCCCCGCAACCAGCGCGACATGCGCGTCTGGAACGACGGCAAGGGCACGATTATCGATCTCTGAGATCGTTTAATCCGGTCAAAATGCCAGTACGCCGCAGGAGGCGTACCGAAGAACGCGGGTTTGCGCTTCTAAAGCGCCGAGTTTTGCAGTATTTCCCGGCAGAGAACATCCGGCAGGCTTTTTGCGAGTGCCGGATTTTGTTCAAGGGAAACACGGGAAGCGACAGATGGAAAAATTCACCAAGCTGACGGGCGTTGCCGCGCCCATGCCGGTGGTCAATATCGATACCGATATGATCATTCCGAAAGACTATCTGAAGACCATCAAGCGCACGGGCCTTGGCAAAGGCCTCTTCGCCGAGTCGCGTTATCTTGAGGACGGTTCGCCCAATCCGGATTTCGTGCTGAACAAACCCGCTTATCAGAACGCCCAGATTCTTGTGGCCGGCGACAATTTCGGCTGCGGTTCCTCGCGCGAACATGCGCCATGGGCACTTCTCGATTTCGGCATCCGCTGCGTGATCTCCACCAGCTTCGCCGACATCTTCTACAATAACTGTTTCAAGAACGGCATTCTGCCTGTTGTCGTCAGCCCCGAGAACCTCGAAAAGCTGCTGGACGATGCTTCGCGCGGATCGAACGCCGTTCTGTCCATCGATCTGGAACGCCAGGAAATCAGCGGCCCCGACGGCGGCACGATTACCTTCGAGATCGACGAATTCAAGCGCCATTGCATGCTGAACGGTCTGGACGATATCGGCCTGACGCTGGAACATTCCGGCGCTATCGACACGTTTGAAAAGGCGAACGCCTCGGTTCGCCCCTGGGCCTGACCGCATTTCTGCTCTTCAAAAAAAGCCGATCCCGTACCAAACAGTACCGGATCGGCTTTTGCTTTGCTTGAAAAGCCGTTGAGGCGGAGATAAGAAGCCCTCGATCCCGTCCGGCTGCGATACGACCAGGCATGCGCAGGACGGAACGAGTTTGACGCCGCGCTCGCCGCCATCGAAAACCCTTCGTGATGTTTTCCGGCGCGCCGCCCAAGGAGGGTTCTCATGACAGTCCGTTCGCTTTTCCTGCTGCCCGGTGACGGTATCGGCCCCGAAGCCATGGCTGAGGTCCGCAAGCTGATCGATTATATGAACAGCGCGCAAAATGCCGGCTTCACCGTTTCGGAAGGCCTCGTTGGCGGTTCCGCTTACGACGCCCATGGCGTGGCTATTTCCGATGCGGACATGGAAAAGGCGCTTGCCGCCGATGCAATCCTGTTCGGCGCCGTTGGCGGCCCAAAATGGGATGGCGTTCCCTACGAGCATCGCCCGGAAGCGGGTCTGCTGCGCCTGCGCAAGGACCTCGAACTTTTCGCCAATCTGCGCCCTGCCATCTGCTACCCGGCACTCGCCGCCGCCTCCTCGCTGAAGCCGGAGCTGGTTGAAGGCCTCGATATCCTCATCGTTCGCGAACTGACCGGCGGCGTTTATTTCGGTGAACCGAAGCAGATCATCGATCTCGGCAACGGCCAGAAGCGCGGCATCGACACGCAGATCTACGACACCTTCGAGATCGAGCGCATCGCCAGCGTCGCTTTCGAACTGGCCCGCACCCGCGACAACCGCGTCTGCTCGATGGAAAAGCGCAACGTCATGAAATCAGGCGTTTTGTGGAACCAGGTCGTCACCGAAACCCACGCCGCCAAATACAAGGACGTGCAACTGGAGCATATGCTGGCCGATGCCGGCGGCATGCAGCTGGTGCGCAAACCCAAGCAGTTCGACGTGATCGTGACCGACAACCTCTTCGGCGACATGCTCTCCGACGTTGCCGCCATGCTCACCGGCTCGCTCGGCATGCTGCCTTCCGCCTCGCTTGGCGCACCTGATGCCAAGACCGGCAAGCGCAAGGCCATGTATGAGCCGGTGCACGGTTCGGCTCCTGACATTGCCGGCAACGGCATCGCCAACCCCATCGCCATGATCGCCTCCTTCGCCATGTGCCTGCGCTACTCGTTCAACATGGTTGACGAGGCGACCAAGCTCGAGGCGGCAATCGCCAACGTGCTGGACAAGGGCATCCGCACCGCCGACATCATGGCCGATGGCTGCCGTCAGGTCGGCACCGGTGAAATGGGTGACGCGGTTCTCGCCGAATTCAAGGCGCTTTCGGCGTAACGCTGACAGGAACCGGTTGGGCAGGCGGCACCGCCGTCTGCCCAACCTCCTTGGGCAGAAGATGCTCGAAACGCCGGTCGGTCAGCGTCTTCAGAAAAGCCACGATGGCATCCACCCGCTTGTCATCCAGCGCCGGCGCGGATGTCAGTTCCGTCATGGCGATATTCTCGGGCACCTCAGGCGCATCCCAGGTCTTGCCGGTTTCCGGGTTGATCTGGCGGCTGGGCTTCTTGCTTTTATATTTCACGTAAAACAGCACCACCGTGCGCAAATCCCTGAACACGCCATTGTGCATATAAGGACCGGTAACGGCGACGTTGCGCAGGGTCGGCACCTTGAACTTGCCGCGTTGTGCCGGATCGCCGGCCACTTCAGGATTTTGCGCCAAACCCAGATCGACCGCACCGGGCTTCGAGCCATTCACGGCCCTGACCGCCATATTGGCGGGAACGCCGATATTGAAATATTTGTGGTTGGTGAAAAGGCCGTCTTCCAGCCCCTTGGCGCCGCGGATTTCATGGCACGTATTGCAATTGGTGAATTGCGTCGAGGAAATCAGAACCCGTCCCAGCTCTTCCTGATCCGTCAGCTTTTCCTCGCCGCGCAGGAAACGGTCATATTTGGAATCGAAAGTCGAGAATTCGTCCGAACGCTCGAAACTCGCCAACGCCTTGGTCATCGCGGCATAGGCGGTTTCATCGCTCTGGAAGACATCATTGCCGAATTGCGTGCCGAAGGCTGCAACATAGTCAGGATTTTCCCTCAGCCGCTTTACGACAGAGGCTTTGTCCGGCATGCCCATTTCAAGCGGGTTAAGCGGCGGTCCGCCCGCCTGATCCTCCAGCATGGAGGCCCGGCCATCCCAGAACTGCCCGCCGACATACTCACCCGCCGCATTCTTGCCGAAAGGCGGCGTGAACCTCGCATAGGTCGCCGTCGGGGCATTGCGGTCGCCGAGCGAAATACCGTCGTCACCCAGAGAGACATCCCGACCGACCTTCTCGCTCTCCCGTGCATCGGAAAACCCGGCCGCCTGCATATGGCAGGTGGAACAGGCCATGGTCCGGTTCATCGAAAGATTGGGATCGTCAAACAGCGCTGCGCCCAGCTTTTCCAGCGTCGCATAATCTTCGCCGCCGTGAGCGAACATGTTGTTAATCCCCCCACCGAAGGGAACCAGCAGAATGGATGCAGCAAGAGCGGCAGAGAGAAAAATTCGGGGCTTTATCATCGGTAGGCACGCTCGGGACAAAATGCGCGATAGCAGGCTCGGGCCGGAAAATATGAAACAGCTTTCAATCCGACCAGACTTCACGGAACATGGATCGCAGGCGCTATTTCCGCTTTTCCATGTTCCCTGACGCGATCTATAGCACTTTCCCGTGGTGAGAGCCTACAAACTTTCGCAGCTTGCTCCACTTTGCCGCACATCCCATGGAAAGGCGATGACGCAGGCCGATCAGCCGCTTCTGGCAATGGCGTGGAAAAAGGTGCCCGAAACGAGGCCTCTTTTGCCGCCCGATGGCCCGAGCGGACGGCCCTGCCCGTCGGCGATCTGGGCAAAAGGCTCGTCACGGCCGGGATCGGTGACCCGCGCATAATGAAACTCATGGCCGCGCAGAACATCCCCCGCCACGCCGAGCGGTCCACTTGCCGCAATCGTTGCCTGGCGATAACCGAGATTCATCTTGCGCGTCGCAAAGCTGGTGGCATGTGACAGAAGCCCGGTCATGGCATGGGTTACCCCATCGGCATCTTCCAGCGCCTCACCAAGTACCATGTAACCACCGCACTCGCCATGAACAGGCCTTGTCGTCGCAAAACGGGCAATGCCTGCCTTGAAACCGGTAGCATCCGCAAGTTTTCCGGCAAAAAGTTCGGGATATCCGCCCGGAAGCCAGCAGACATCGCAGGTCTCGTCCGGCGCCTCATCAGCCAGCGGCGAAAACGGCACGATCTCGGCCCCGGCCGCGTGCCAATGCTTCCTGAGATGCGGATAAAGGAAGGTGAAAGCCGCATCCTCCGCCAGCGCGATGCGCTGGCCGGGCGGTGCAATCGCTGCGTCCACCGAACCGGAAGACACATTCACCGGCGCAGCGAGTGAAAGCAAGGCGTCGAGATCGATGGATTTTTCCATCGCATCCGCCAGCCGTTCTATATGCGCGTCGATTTCCGGGTGTTCGCTGGCCTGCACCAGCCCCAGATGCCGCTCTGGCAGGATAAGCGAGGGATCGCGCAGGACACAGCCGGCGACGGGCAGGCCAATTTTTTCGATGGCTTCCGTGCACAGTGTCCGGTGTCTTTCGCTGCCGGCCCGGTTCAGCACCACCGCCGCCATGGTGACATCAGGGTCGTAATGGGCGAAACCATGGGCGACAGCGGCGGCCGTTTGCGACTGGCCCGACACATCCAACACCAGCAGCACGGGAATGCCGAACAGCCGCGCCAGATCCGCCGCCGAACCGGTGCGGTTTTCCGCCACCGGAATGCCGTCGAACAGGCCCATGGCGCTTTCGATCAGAACGAGTTCCGCATCCTCGGTCTGCTGCGAAAACAGATGCCGCAGCAAATCCGGCTGCATGGCCCAGCTATCCAGATTGAGACCGGGCGTGCCGGTGGCGAAGGTGTGGAAACCGGGATCGATATAATCCGGCCCCGTCTTGATGCCCCGCACCTTGATGCCCCGTCGGGCAAATGCCCTGAGAAGACCGATGGTGACGCTGGTCTTGCCCGACCCCGAACGGGGTGCACCGATGATGATCGCCCGCGCCGTCATGATCCTGAAACTCCAAGCCGTTCCCGCATCGAAACGATCTCTCCGATGACGATAAGCGCTGGGGCTTCGAAGTTTTCCCGCTTTGCATCGTCAGCTATGCTTTCCAGCTTGCCGATGAAAATTCGCTCCTGCTCAGTCGTCGCCGACATGATAACCGCAACCGGCGTGGCGCCTGAACGGCCCCCCTCCATCAGAAGTGCAGCAATCGAGCCGATATTCTTCAGCCCCATGTAAACGACGATGGGTTCCTGTGTTTTCGCCAGCGCCGGCCAGTCAAGATCTTCTTCAGTGCCCGCCGCATGGCCGGTGGCAAGGGTCACGGCGCGGCTGATGCCGCGCATGGTGGCCGGAATACGCGCAGAAGCAAGAGCCGCAAGCGAAGAGGTCATGCCTGGCAATATGCGGAATGGAATGCCGGCGCGGACAAGCGCCTCCGCCTCTTCGCCGCCGCGTCCAAAGATGAAGGGATCGCCACCCTTCAGCCGCAGCACCTTTTTGCCTCGGGCGGCGAAATCGATCAGCGACGCCGTAATGTCGTCCTGCGTCGCGGAGGGCTTGCCGCCGCGCTTGCCGGCAAAAACAATTTCGGCCTGAGGTCCAAGAGACACAACATCATCGCTCACCAATGCATCACGCACGATGACATCGGCTTGCGAAAGCGCCAGCGCCACTTCCAGCGTCAGATACCGCACATCGCCCGGCCCTGCGCCCGCGAGCCAGACGTGACCGGCCTCAAAGACCGGACCTTTTGCGGCAATGCTGTTTAAAATCTGCGGTATCGACATTTTCTTGGCTGCTTTTTAACGATGACGGAAAAAGCCGTCCCGGCTATAGGAATTGATATGGAAACGGATGGAAAGACCCTTCGCCGCGGCTGGACCACGGGCACCTGCGCGGCAGCCGCCACGAAGGCGGCCTGCGCCGCCCTTCTGACCGGCGAATTTCCTTACCCTGTCGAGGTCGAACTTCCAAGCCGCGCAAGGCCGGCATTTTCCCTCGCGACAGAGGAAAAAGGTGAAAACTTCGCCCGCGCTGGCGTCGTCAAGGATGCCGGAGACGATCCCGACGTCACCCATGGCGCCCTGATTGAAAGCACGGTCAGACGGGGAGAACCCGGAAGCGGCATCACCTTCAAGGCCGGCAAGGGCGTCGGCACCGTTACCCGGCCGGGCCTGCCGCTGCCGCCGGGAGAACCCGCCATCAACCCGGTGCCGCGCAGGATGATCGAGACGGCCATTCGCGAAGTGGCGGGAACGGATGCCGATTTCGAAGTCGAGATTTCCGTTCGTGACGGAGAAAGACTGGCGGAAAAAACCCTGAATGGCAGGCTCGGCATTCTCGGCGGCATTTCCATTCTCGGCACCACCGGCGTCGTCATTCCCTTTTCCTGCTCGGCCTGGATTCACTCCATCTGGCGTGGCATCGATGTGGCGCGGGCAACCGGCTGCACCCACGTGCTCGGCGCGACCGGAAACACCTCCGAAAAAGCCGGACAGATGCTGTATGGCTTGCCTGAGACGGCGCTGATTGACATGGGCGATTTTATCGGCGGCATGCTGAAATATCTGCGCAGCCACCCGGTCGAGCGGGTGACGATTGCCGGCGGCGTCGCCAAGATGACCAAGCTCGCCCAGGGCATGCTCGACGTGCATTCCAAGAAAGGCCTTGCCGACCTTGAAGCACTGGCGGCTTTGGCCACGGAGGCGGGAGGGGATGACAAACTCGCCATTGCCATCCGTCAGGCCAATATGGTCGCGCACGCCTTTCAGCTGGCCGAAAGCGCGGGGATAGACCTCGGGGCGACCGTTGCGGAAAAAGCCTGGATAACCGCGGCGGCGGCGCTGAACACGCCCGCCATCGCGCTCGATATTGTGGTTTTCGATCGTCAGGGCGCGCTCAAGGGGCGCACCGCTTCCACACCGTCGCATCAGCCCGCCGCATCTTCTTTCGGAGAACGGAACCGGCGGACATAGTCGGTGCTATAAAGCGCGCTCTCGCGAAAATCCGCCGAGGCAAGCCCGCGCCCGACAAAGATCAGCGCCGTGCGCTCCACCGGCTCGGCCGCAAGCCTGCCTTCAATATCGAACAGCGTGCCGCGAATGACCCGCTCATCCGGCCAGGAGGCGCGCACCACGATGGCAACGGGGCAATCGGACCCGTAAAGCGGCGTCAGCTCCTCCACCACCTTGCCGATGGCATGGATGGCGAGGTGGATGGCGAGTGTCGTGCCCGTTGCGCCGAAAGCCTTCAGCGTTTCACCGTCAGGCATCTTCGATGCTCGGCCGGAAATGCGGGTCAACACAAGGCTCTGCGCCACTTCCGGCACCGTCAGCTCCCGCTGCAGGGTGGCGGCAGCGGCGGCGAAGGAGGGCACGCCGGGCGTGACGGTATAATCAAGCCCCAGCCGTTCCAGCCGGCGGATCTGCTCACCCATCGCGCTCCAGACGGAAAGATCGCCGGAATGCAGCCGCGCCACGTCCTTGCCTGCCTTTGCCGCCGCAACAAATTCCGCCTCGATTTCATCAAGCGAAAGTGCCGCCGTATCGACGATGCGGGCACCCGGCGGGCAATAATCGATCAAGGCCTTCGGAACCAGCGAACCGGCATAAAGACACACAGGGCAGGCAGCGATCAGATCGCGCCCACGCACCGTGATGAGATCTGCGGCACCCGGACCGGCGCCGATGAAATGAACCGTCATTCTTCTTCTCCGTATTCAATGGCGCAGTCGTTACCACGTGGCGCGTTGCCCGTCGTTGCGATAGCCACAGTTACATCACCGACGATGAGGCGGGGCGCAACCAGCCGTGCACCTGCTCCAGCTGCCGCAAGCGCCGAGGCTTCGCTGACGCTGGGCGTTCCGGCGTGATCGAGGCTGGCCTGTGAAAATGTCATCGTCTCGGCGGCAACTGCCTCGAGCCGTTCCTGCGTTACGATTTCAAGCGACAGCGACAGAGCTTTCGCCGCTTCCGCGAGGCCAACTTCCCCGGCCTTGAGCGGAGCAGTCGCCAAAGAGTCAACCTTCATGCCAGAGGCCTGCTCGGCGGCGCGTATGGCCGCGATGATCGCGTCCGAAGCAGCACCTTTGCGGCAGCCTATACCGGCCACAGTCACCATGGCTTGACCCAGCTCCATTGCGTCACGGGCATGGCCGGACGCCAACCTGACATGGAACCGACAGCCGCTACGCGTGAAACCTCCAGCCGGAGCATCGAACCGCCAAACCGCGCATTCGCATCTAGCAAGACCGCTTCCATTTCCAGCGTCACCGCATTGGCGACCAGCCGCCCACCGGGTTTCAGCGCCTCCATGGCAGCCTCGAACACACCTGCTTCGCTGCCGCCACCGCCAACGAAAATGGCGTCCGGCGTGGGCAAGCCTTCAAAAGCTGCCGGGGCCACACCGATCATGACCTCCAGCCCCGGAACACCAAAAGCATCGGCATTGCGGGCGATCCGTTCCGCCCTGTCCGGATGTTGCTCTATGGCAATGGCGCGCAGCGAAGGATGCGACAGCATCCATTCGATGCCGATCGAGCCGGAGCCCGCGCCAATGTCCCACAGCAATTCTCCACGCCGGGGCGCCAGAGAGGAAAGCGTCACCGCCCGGATTTCACGTTTGGTTATCTGCCCGTCATGTTCGAACAGGCTGTCATCGAGCCCCCGCGCGAACGGCAGGACACGCGCATCCTCATCCGCAACGACATCAATCGCCACCACATTCAGCGGGTCGATATCTTCAAAGTCAAAATCAGCCGCCCGCGCTTGCCGACGCCTTTCACGCGTTCCGCCCAATGCCTCGAGCAGAATGAATTCCGATCGGCCGAAACCGGACTCGGCCAGTAACCCCGCAATCAAAGCGGGGTCGCGCTCATCCGAGGTCAGCGCGATGATCCGTGCGCCGGGATGCAGATGCAGCCGCAAAAGATCGATGGAGCGTCCGTGCAGCGAAACGCATTCGGCCGATTGCAGGGCCCAGCCAAGCCGTGCCGCAGCCAGAGAAAAGGCGGAAGGCGAGGGATGGCAGACTGTCTCCTCCGATGGAATCCGCCGCAGAAGGGTAACACCGACGCCATAGAAAAACGGATCGCCGGAGGCGAGCACACACACCCGGCGGCCACGCAATGCGAGAACACCGCTCATCTCCACATCGAACGGCACCGGCCACGGGCGCGCCTCGCCCCGAATGGCCGCAGCCGCCAATTCCAGATGACGTTTGCCACCAAAAACCACCTCGGCCGCTTCGATCGCCCGGAGTGCATTTTTGCCGAGCCCTTCAAGCCCGTCCTCGCCTATGCCGACGATGGAAAGCCACGGCTCTTTTTTCTTTTCAGTAGAAGAACTGGCCGTTCCGGAATATTCAGACGTCATGACACGCTCCATACTCATCCTTGGCGGTACGGCGGATGCCCGCATTCTGGCTGGTAGACTGGCAGAAGACTCCGGCTACCGAATTCTGCTGTCCATGGCGGGCCGCACGCTCTCGCCGGTCGAACAACCGGTACCGATGCGCAGCGGCGGGTTTGGCGGCGCAGCAGGGCTGGCGGATTTCATCCGCTCCGAGGGCTTCGATATTCTGGTCGATGCCACCCATCCCTATGCGGCGAGAATTTCCGCCAACGCGGTTGAAGCGGCAAGGCTGGCCGACATTCCGCTCGTCGCGCTTTCGCGCCCCGCCTGGCAGCGCCAGCCGGGTGACAGGTGGCAGAGCGTCGACACCGTCGAACAGGCCGTTAACGTGCTCGGAGATGAAAGCAGGCGTGTATTTCTGGCTCTCGGCCGCCAGGAGCTTCTTCCCTTCGAAGCCGCACCCCGGCACAATTATCTCATCCGCAGCGTCGACCCCGTGGAGCCGCCGCTGAACGTACCGGATGCGCGCTACATCACCGCGCGCGGCCCCTTTGCGCTGGATGACGAAATCCGCATGCTGCAGGAAAACCGCATCGAGACGGTGGTTTCCAAGAATTCCGGTGGCAGCGCCAGTTACGGCAAGATCGAAGCGGCGAGACGGCTTGGCCTGCCGGTCATCATGATTGAGCGGCCGCAACCTCTCGGCGGCGCGCCCCTGAAGGGCGCGACGGTGCCGGACATAGCGTCTGCGCTCACCGCCATCCGCCATCAGCTCTCCCTTTTCGAAAACCGCGGCGAATAAACGATAGGTTCCTTGCCGGAACGCTCGATCAGACGGGTTTCCACCGAACCCACGATGATACAGGTGGCCATGTCAGCCATATCGCTCGATGCTTCCGACAGGGGCACGACCCGAATGCGCTCATCCGCCCGACCTGCGGCGCGACCGAAGATCACCGGCACCGAGCCGGGCAGATGCGCGCGCAAAAGATCAAAAGCGGTGCCCAGCTGGTGCGGCCGCGCCTTGCTGACCGGGTTGTAGAAAGCCATCACGAATCCGGCTTCCGCCGCCGCGATCAGTCGCTTTTCAATGATGCCCCAGGGCTTGAGATTATCCGACAGCGAAATGGCGCAGAAATCATGGCCTAGCGGCGCGCCGGCCTTTGCAGCAACCGCCAGCATGGCGGTCACACCCGGCACGACGGAAAAATCGATGTCACGCCATTCGGACGGGCCATTTTCAATCGCCTCGCAAATGGCCGCCGCCATGGCGAAAACGCCGGGGTCACCGCCGGAAACCACGCAGACCTTGCCACCTTCGGCCGCAAGCCGCAGCGCCTGTTCGGCGCGGGAAATTTCTTCACGATTATCGGAGGCATGGCGGCGCTGGTGAGGACCAAGCGACAGGCGGTCGAGATAAGGAATATAACCGAAGAAATCTTCCGAAACCTCGACGGCAGCCAGCGCTTCCGGCGTTACCTGCGCTGCACTGCCGGGGCCGAGGCCGACGACGACGAGCCTGCCGGTCATCGCTTTTCACCTGTAGAGGGTCTGGTTTTCCAGCCAGGCACCAGAACCAGCGAAAAATAGGGGGCGGGTGATGCGTCACGCTCGATAAGCGGCACCGCATGGCTGTTTGCCATGGTGCCGCGCTCCACATAAAGCGCGTCGCTGAGTTTGCCGGCCTTTTCCAGCGCCCGGCGGATTTTCGGCAGGTTGCGCCCGACTTTCATGATCACGGCCCCATCCGTGCCGGAAAGACGTTCCGCGAGAACATCTTCCGCCAGCGTTCCGGGAAGCACGCTCAATATGTCGTCGCCCTGCACCAGCGGCAGCCCGGCCATGGACCAGCAGCCGGACATGGCGGTGATGCCCGCAACCACCTCTGCATCATAGGATGGCGACAGCCGCAGATGAAGGTGCATGTAGGAGCCGTAAAACAGCGGATCACCTTCCGAAAGCACGGCCACATTGCGCCCGGCCTCGAGATGGGCGGCGATGTCTTTCGCCGACTGATCAAAGAATGCGGCGATCGCGCCGCGATAATCCTCGCCGTTCTTGTCGCTTTCGACGGTCACCGGATAGACCAGTGGCATTTCCAGTGTGCCGGGGCGGATAAAGGCTTCGACAATGCCGCGACCATTGCCGCTGCCACCCTTCTTGCAGAAAAAGGCAAGCACATCGGCATTTTCGATGGCACGCACCGCTTTCAGCGTCAGAAGCTCCGGATCGCCCGGCCCGGTGCCGACACCGACCAGTTTACCCTTGGCATGTTCAAAAAGAGCCGCACTCACAGGCCTGCCCTCGCAACCGCATTGATGGCGGCGGCCGTCATGGCCGAACCGCCCATGCGCCCCTTGACGATGGCATAGGGAATGCCGAGCGCGCTTGCCTCCAGCGCATCCTTCGATTCCGCCGCGCCGACGAAGCCAACGGGCATGCCAATGATGGCGGCCGGACGCGGCGCACCCTTTTCCAGCATCTCGAGAAGATAAAATAGCGCCGTCGGCGCGTTGCCGATGGCCACCAGGGCGCCGTCCAGATGATCCGCCCAGAGATCGAGTGCGGCGGCAGAACGCGTATTGCCGATCTTTTTCGCCAGCTCCGGTGTGCGTGGATCACGCAACGTGCAGATGACGGCATTGTCAGCCGGAAGCCGGGCATGGGTCACACCATGGGCAACCATTTGCGCATCGCAGAGGATGGGCTTTCCGGCCAGTAACGCACCCCGTGCAGCGGCAACGAAGTCAGCCGAGAAACGGAAATGGCTGGCCGCTTCCACCTGCCCGCAAGCGTGGATCATGCGAATGGCGATATCCGCCTGCTCTTCGGTAAAGGCGGATAAATCCGCTTCTTCACGGATAATGGCAAAGGAGCGCTCATAGATCGCATTGCCATCGCGAATATAGTCATAGTCGGTCATCGGTCATCCTGTCGAAGCGCCGCACCGATTGCTTGCCCGCCCAGACGGGCGAGCAGGGTGGCGCCGTTTTCCCCGGGCTTATGTTCTTTTTCGTAAAGACGGGCAAGCCGCGAAAGCGCCGTCCTCTGCTGTGCGAAAGGTAAAATCCCGTCAGGTGGCTCGCCGGCGCGGCCGGAAACGGAAAAGGCGATACCATCGGCCGTGCCGCAAAAGGCCAGAAGCGACGGGGCGGGGTGCGCGCAACCTTTGCCACAGCCGGAAATATGCAGCGTGAAAGAACCGTCGAGCAACGGGGCGCATTCCCGGGAAGCAAAAGCGGCCAGCTCATGGGTGGGAAGAAAAGCCGATGCACAGCCCGGCGCGCCGGGACAGACGGCGATGGAAGATCGCGCATCACCGGCTTCGGTAACGAAACCGCATGCCCCTGCAGTCTCAAGCAATGCATCGCAAGCGGATTTCGATCCGAAAAATAGCATGCTATGGTTTAGTGATGGCCGCAAGGCCCTGATGCCGAGCATATCGGCCTCCTGGCAGAGACGCGATAAATCAGAGCCTCGAACCTGTCCGAAGGCAGGCGCGGCACCGGCGGCAAAAAGACCCATGCCCGCCGCCATCAATCCCAGCGGTGAAAAAGGAGCCCGGACGGCCTCGCTCTTTATCACCCGATCCAATAGCCGATCACCACAAACCGATTTGATGATCGAATCGTCCAGATCTCGTCCACGGGCGAGCGGCCCCTTGCCGGCGAGATAAAGGAGAAGCGACAGAACCACATCCGCCGCGCCAGCTGTTTCGACCAATCCCGAATTCAGCGCCTTGCTTTCCGGCCCACCGACAAGCAATTGCCAGAAAGTCTGGCTGCCCAGCCGGATCGCTTTCAGGCGAATATCTGCGAGTAATTCGCCCATGGAGAGATATCCGCCGCCATCGATGACGATAGAAATCTTGGCGGCGAGCTTTTCATGAAGAGCGAGCCGGTCGGCCTCTTTCCGAATCTGGTCGGCAAGAAAACGTCCATCGGCGATTTCCGCATCATCCCGGCCGGCAAGAGGCGAAGTCTCGACCGCCAGCCCTTCGCGCAGCGGCAGGCCAAGCGCCAGCACATCCTTTTCCAAGGCGCATGCGCTTTCCGGCGTCAGGCCACGGAACTGGAGGCTGCCGCGTGCGGTGATGTCGAGCAGCCCATTGCCGTGCCGCTCGGCGAGATCACAAAGTGTCACCATCATACGGGGCGAGATATCCGCCTCGAAAGCGACTCGCGACAGAAAACCATCGCCGGTCCGCATGGGTGCCGAGAGCGCCGGGCAAAGACCGCGGCGACCGAATGGCTGAACGGGATCGGCAGCAGCAGCCATCATGCGCCCACCCTTTCGGAACGGGGCATGATCAGCATTTCAAGCTCCGCATCCACCGCATTTCGCCGGCTGTGCCACAGGCCGCGACGACGAGCGGACAGGAAACGTTCGGCCATCACCTGTGCTGCCTTCGGATTTTCCCGCAGGATGAAATCGCGCACCTCCTCGTTGCCGAAATAGGCATCATAAAGCGCCTCGATCAGCGAGGAGGAAACCACATGGGTGGTTTCGGCAAAGCCAACGAGCCTATCCACCGCTTCGGCAAATTCCGCCGCTCCGCGTGGGCCATGTCGCATCTGGCCGGCAATGAAGCGCGGGTTGACGGCGCGTGCGCGCACCACCCGCGTCAGCGCCTGCGTCATCGACCTTGCACGCGGGCGTGCCGGATCGGTCGTATCCAGCGCCACAATATCGGCTACACCACCCAATGCTGCCTTCGCAGCAGAAAAGCCGCCGATGAAGGCCACATCGGAAGAACCGTCAAGAAGATCACGGCCGGGGTCGTCGCCGGTATGGACAAGGAGATCGGCCCGACGCACCAGCTCCACAAAACCGGCATCTTCAAAAATCTCCAGCCCGTCAGCACCGCCGAAAGCATGGCTTGCCGCATCGAGATAGGCCTGCCCCAGTTCCTCGCGTTCGTCCCATTTTCCGCTGGCGAGTTTTTCCTCGATACCTGCACCATAGGTGCCAGGCGCGGAGCCGAAGATGCGCGCCGGAATATGCCCGAGCGCGGCCGCCTCTTCCGCCAGCGGATTGTCGCCCGGCGCCTCATCCCGCCGCGCCACGGCCTTGGCAGCCGCATCAAGCAGCGCGATCAGTGCCGGGAACATGTCGCGAAACAGGCCGGAAATGCGAAAGGTGACATCGACACGCGGTCGCCCGAGGCTCGCCGGGGGCAGAACCTCAATGCCGGTAACGCGGCCGGTCGCCGGGTCGTGGATCGGCCTTGCACCCATCAGATGCAGCGCCTGCGCCACATCCTCACCGCCATTGCGGAGACTCGCACTGCCCCAGAGATCAAAAACCAGATGTTTCGGCCAGTCGCCATGGCTTTGCAGATGATGGCGCAGCACCTCCTCACCCGCCATGCGACCCAGCTCGAAGGCCGTGGGCGTCGGCATGGTGCGCGGATCGGCGGCATAAAGATTACGCCCGGTGGGCAGCACGTCGAGCCTTCCGCGCGCGGGTGCGCCGGAAGGGCCGGGGGGAATGTGACAACCGTCGAGCGCGGCAAGCAGCGCGGCTTTTTCCGCCTTCGCGCTTTCAAGCCTTAACGGATCGGCCTCGCCTTCCGGGTACCGGCCGAAAATATGCTGGCCATCCTTGATGGCGAAATCCTTAAGGTCGCAGAGAAAGGCGTCGATGCGCGACAAAGCCGCATCGGCATCGTCCTTCGCACCCACGCCCGCCTCTGCCGCAAGCCCGGTTTCCAGCGCCTTTTCAACGATCAGTTTCGCCAGCCGGTCGCGACGGCGGCGATCCAGCCCATCGGCCTGCGCATATTCGTCAACCAGTTGTTCCAGCGCCGATTGTTCCGGCGAGAGCCCGGCATTGACCAGCACCGGCGGAATATGGCCGATGGTCACAGCCGCAATCCGCCGTTTTGCCACCGCCGCCTCGCCGGGATTGGAGACGATAAAGGGATAGACCACCGGCAGCGGACCGGTGACGATTTCGGGAAAACAGTCGCGCGAAAGCGCCACCGTCTTGCCCGGCAGCCACTCCAGCGTGCCATGCGCGCCGACATGCACGATGGCATGTGCAGCCGCTACCCGTTGCATCCATGCACCGAAAGCGACAAGCGCGTGACGCGGCGGCAGGGCAGGATCGTGGTAATCCACCCGCCGATCCTCGTTGCGACCCCGGTCCGGCGCGAGCGCCACGAAAACATTGCCAAAGCGGGCGACGCGAAAGCGGAATGCACCATCAGCAAGCGCATCGTCACTTTCCGCGGTTCCCCATGTTGCATTCAGGGCAGTTGCGGCAGCGGCCGGCAATGCGGTCAGGAAATCGCGATAGTCGGAAAGAACGACCGTCGCTTCCTGCTGTTCAACGCAGTCGAGTAGCGCCCGCGCCGTGTCTGGAATATCCGACACCGCATATCCCGCATCGGCAAGATCGCGCAGCATTTCAAGCGCGCTTTGCGGCACATCCAGACCGACGGCATAACCCGTGCGCCCCGGCGCAGCGCCCGGATAATCCGGCATCAGAATGACGATACGGCGATCCTGCGGCGGTGCCTGTTTCAATCGCAGAAAGGCCGCGATGCGCTTCGCCACCTGTTCGATACGATCCGCTTCCGGCACATTCAGCAGGCTGCCACCGCCATCCGCCCGCACCTGCTTGAACGAAATCGCCCCGGCGAGAATCCGGCCGTCCAGTTCCGGCAGAACCACATGCATGGCAAGGTCGGAGGGGTTGAGGCCACGCGCATTTTCCGCCCAGCCATCACGCCGGGTGGTTGCCATCACCACCTGAAAAACAGGGACACCGAGACGGTCAAACAGCGTCCGTCCGTCCTCATCCGTCTGGCTGGCGAAAGCGGTGGCAGCAACGATGGCGGCGGGCCCGAGATCAGGCAACACGCTTTCGAGAAAACGGATCGCTTCCCCGTCCTTCAGACCGCTGACGAAAATCGGCAGTGGCGCAAAACCGCGCCCGGAAAGTGCATGGAAGAGCGCATCCACGGGTGCTGCATCAGCCGCCAGCAACATCGAGCGGTAAAAGAGAATGGGCAGTATGGCTGCATCGGCTGGAAAGCCGGCAAGGGCTTCCGCTTGACTGACGACACCATGCCCGGGCCGGTAAAATCCGGCCTTCGGCAGAGGTTCAGCCTCGATATCCGGCCACGCGCCATCCTTTGCCAGAGCCGCAAGACCAGTTGCAAGGCTGCCCATATTCGCCCTTCCCCCTTCACGGAAAAAGGAAAGGGCAGAGGCCAGTATCTGCCTGTCCACGGTCGAGGCCGCTTCGAGCTTTTCGTCCCTGTCACTGCACTCGCCCGGCAATAGCAGAAGCTTGATGCCGCGCCGTCGGGCCATCATGGCAAGCTGATCGACGCCATAGCGCCATCGCTCCGCCCCACCGAGAATCCGGATAAGGATAACGCGGGCGTGCTCCGCCGTCTTTTCGATCCATAGATCGACCGACATGGGATGCCGAAGCTCGGAGAGGTTGGCGGCGGAGAGCGACGGGAGAACATCGCCAGCCTGCCGCCACGCCCTTTCCAGCCCGGCAAGATCGCTTGCCGAAAAAGACAGCATCACCACATCTGAACGGGGCTGGTTGAGATCAACCGGCTCGATCAGATCGTCCAGGGACGAGGATGTGGTGGCGAGAATATGCATCTAAGGCATTCCCAGTAAAAGTCCGTAGCGGTCAGGCGGCCAGCATCTGCTCGATCTTTTCGCGGTTGATGCCCTTTTCACCAATGATAACGAGCCGGCTGCGGCGTTCTTCACCCGCCGCCCATGGGCGATCATAATAATGATTGACGCGGCTGCCGACCGCCTGCACCTGCAGGCGCATCGGCTTTGCGGAAACTTCGATGAAACCCTTGATGCGCAGGACATTTTCTGCAGCCGCCGTCTCGGCGATGCGGGCTGCCAGCGCCTCCGGGTCACTCACAGCCGGCAGGTCGATGACGAAGCTGTCGAAATCATCGTGTTCATGGTCGAACGCGCCATCGTGATGGGTGCGGCGGTTTTCGATATCCTCTTCCACCGCAAGGCCAAGGCCGATCAACACGGCAGGATCAATGGCGCCATTCGACGCGACGACGATCTTCGCCGCCCTGGGCAGATGTTCAAGTACATGAGCCTTCGCCTTCTCGAGGCCGGCATCATCGAGAAGATCGGCCTTGGTCAGCACGATAAGATCGGCGCAGGCGACCTGATCCTCGAAAACTTCCTCTACCGGATCATCGTGATCGAGCGCCTCGTCATTGGCCCGCTGGGCGGCAAGTGCTTCCATATCGTGGGCAACCTGTCCCTCGGCAAGGGCTGCGCCATCCACCACGGCCACCACGGCGTCCACTGTCACGCGGCTCTTGATCGCCGGCCACTGGAAGGCCTGCACCAGCGGCTTCGGCAGTGCGAGGCCGGACGTTTCGATGAGGATATGCTCCACCTTCGGCTGGCGGCTGAGGATTTGTTCGATAGCGGGCTGGAAATCATCCGCCACCGTGCAGCAGATGCAGCCATTGGCCAGTTCGACGATGTTTTCTTCCGGGCAGCTTTCAATGCCGCAGCCCTTGAGAATTTCGCCATCGATACCGATATCGCCGAATTCATTGACGATGATGGCGAGCCGCTTGCCATCCAGCTTTTCGAGCAGGCCGCGCAGTAGCGTGGTTTTTCCGGCCCCCAGAAAGCCGGTGACGATGGTGCAGGGAACGCGGTCCAGAAGGGTGCTCATGATCTCTCCTCGGTAAAATCGAATGGGGGAATGCGCGCCACCATGCCGCGCTTCAATGGTTCGGGGCGGCCGCGCCAGGGCATCAGGCCATCTGCGGAGGCAGCCAGCATATGCGCGCCTGTCAGCAGGTCTTCCGCGTCATTGGGTGTCAGCCCGCCAAACACATAGGACCAGCCGTCTGCGCCACGAAGCACGGCGCTGAGGCCGCGCTTGCAATTGGCAAGGCAATTGACGGAGCGAACGACGACACCGGATGCTTCCGCCTTCGCGATGACGGCTTCGGCGAGACGCAAACCGGCGCGTGGTTCGGCATTGGGATCGGCTTCATCGCGACAGCTTCGGCAAACGAAGACGACCACACCGGAGGCCGTGTCAGCCTGCGTGTTTCCGCCTGCACATGAAGATGTCGCTGAAATATCCAAACCGTTTCGCTTCCCGCGCCTTTAAAAAAATCGTCGGGGTGCTGATATCGAAAACGGCATGCGCAGATGCACAAACCCAATATTCGATCTGACCGACTAACCGGAGCACCCCGCCCGGCAGACGTTTTTTCCTGAAACGGCAGGTCTCCTGGCTTGCGGCTCGATCAACACCCGGACACCGCCTTCCCGAACCCATCTTCAAAGGTCCAGTGGCTTTACGGTGCGGGCTTACCGCTTACAGTTGCGGGGGCAGCCACGGAGTAACCCATTTTCCGGGTGGAACCGTGTTCCCTCTTAGCTTTTCCCGTTGCCGGGAAAAGACCGTCAGTTCGTTACCCTTAGGCCGAACGGACGTAAGGGTCAATGCCGGGGGCCTGCGGCCGGCACATTGCCGGGTGCGGCAAATTGGGTATAGTCGCCGCTCCGAACGGCGGGCACACCGGTTCCCGCGCAGCTGGATAAGAAGGAACATGCGATGACACGCGACATCAGCGACAGCGAAGCCGAACGCCACCGGCAGAAAATGGTCAACCGCAAGACGGTACAGGATGCCGAAGTCGCGGCAAAAACCATCGAAAAAGGCCTGCTGATGGTCAATACCGGCCCCGGCAAGGGCAAGTCCACGGCTGCTTTCGGCCTTGCGCTACGCATGCTCGGCACCGGGCGGCGGGTCGGCGTCGTGCAGTTCATCAAGGGCGCATGGTCGACGGGCGAACAGCAGGCCCTGACGTTGTTCGGCGACAAGGTTGTCTGGCGCACCATGGGCGAGGGTTTCACGTGGGACACGCAGGATCTGAAGCGCGATGTTGCCGCAGCCACAAAGGCCTGGGAAGAAGCCAAGGCCCTGATGGCTGATGAAACCATCGGTCTCCTGATCCTCGACGAACTAAACATCGCGCTGCGTTACGACTACCTGCCGCTGGAAGACGTCGTTGAAACTCTCTCCAGTCGCAGGCCCGATCTGCATGTCATCGTCACCGGCCGCAATGCCAAGCAACCGCTGATCGACGCCGCCGACATGGTGACGGAGATGACGCTGGTGAAACACCACTTCAAGGCGGGTGTGAAGGCGCAGGCCGGGATAGAATTCTGACATGACCGCGCGGGTGCTGATGTTTCAGGGAACCGGCTCGGATGTCGGCAAATCGCTGATGGTGGCTGGCCTTGCCCGGGCCTTCACCCGGCGCGGCCTGTCCGTCATGCCGTTCAAACCGCAGAACATGTCGAATAATGCGGCGGTGACCGCCGATGGCGGCGAGATCGGCCGTGCGCAGGCGTTGCAGGCGCGGGCGGCGGGTGTACCGCTCTCGGTTCACATGAACCCGGTACTCCTGAAACCCCAGAGCGAAACCGGCGCACAGGTGGTGGTGCAGGGCAAGATCGTCGGCAATGCCAGAGCGGCCGATTATCAGCATATGAAGGCCGGGCTGATGCCGCGCGTGCTGGAGAGCTTTGAACACCTGAAACAACAGGCCGATCTGGTGCTGGTGGAAGGAGCGGGCAGCGCGTCTGAAATCAACCTGCGCGCCAATGACATCGCCAATATGGGTTTCGCCCGCGCAGCCGATGCCCCCGTCATCCTGATCGGCGATATCGACCGGGGCGGCGTCATCGCCAGCCTTGTCGGCACCAAAGCCGTGCTCGAAAACGATGACGCGGCAATGATCGCGGGCTTCATCGTCAACCGTTTTCGCGGCGATCCCGCACTGTTTTCCGATGGCATGCGGATGATTGCGGAAAAGACCGGCTGGGCTTCCATAGGGCTTCTGCCGCATTTTTCCGACGCCGCGAAACTGCCCGCAGAGGATGCGCTCGGACTATCCAGCCCGGCACAGCAAAAAGCCGGTGCAAAAATCCGCGTCGCCGTGCCAATCCTGCCGCATATTTCCAATTTCGATGATCTCGATCCCCTTGACATGGAACCGGATGTGGAGCTGATCCGCATACGGCCGGGCGAGACAATTCCAGCCGATTGCCGGCTGGTGCTGCTTTGCGGCTCGAAATCCACCATTGCCGATCTCGCCGTGCTCAAAGATGCGGGTCTCGATATCGATATAAAGGCCCATGCCCGGCGCGGCGGTTATGTTCTCGGGCTTTGCGGCGGATACCAGATGCTTGGAAAAACCGTTGCCGATCCCGAAGGCATCGAAGGACCGCCGGCGACGGTTGCCGGGCTTGGTCTGCTGGATGTCGACACGGTTCTGACCGGAGACAAGCGACTGGTCTCCGTGAGCGGAGCGACTTTTGATGGCGTTGATTTATCCGGCTATGAAATGCATGTCGGTGAAACCGGAAGCGCTGGAAACAGCCAGCCGTTTTCGATAGTCAACGGACGTGCCGATGGAGCAATATCGCCCGACGGCCGCGTCTTCGGCACCTATATTCACGGTCTTTTCGCGGATGATCACCAGCGAAGCGCCTGGCTGAAGCGGCTTGGCGGCCAGCGTTCGGAACTGAATTATGATGCGCAGGTGGAGGCCGTCCTTGATCGTCTTGCCGCGCATATGGAGCACCATCTCGATCTCGACAGGCTGCTTGCTATAGCGCGATGAGGATTGCCAGAAGACCAAACAGGCCGATCAGCAACCCGTCGGCGATCCGTGCCAGCTGAAGTGCCGTGCGAATATCACCAGCAACGAGCGTCGCCCTTCCGCCTTCACCCATGAAACGCGCCTCGATCATCTGCCCGCCATAAGAACGCGGCCCGGCAAGCGCAAAACCGAGCGCGCCGGCAAGCGCCGCCTCCGGCCAGCCGGCATTGGGAGAACGGTGGTGGCGCGCATCGCGACGGATCGCTGCGATAGCCCCTTCGGGAGATGCGCCTTTCACGAAGAAGGCCGCAATCACAAAAAGACCGCCGCTGAGCCTCGAGGCCGGCAGATTGACCAGATCGTCCAGCCGCGCCGAGGCCCAGCCGAAGGCCTCATGGCGTGGTGACCGATGGCCGATCATGCTGTCGGCCGTATTGATCGCCTTGTAGGCCGCGCCGCCCGGCAGGCCCAGCAGGCCGAGCCAAAGGGCAGGGGCGACAATGCCATCGGAGAAATTTTCGGCAAGACTTTCAATCGCCGCCCGGCAGATCGCCGCCTCATCCAGCTTTTGCGGATCGCGGCCGACGATCATCGATACCGCCCTGCGGCCACCGTCCACCCCATCGCGCTCCAAGGCCGCAGCGACAGCCTCCACATGCTGCTCCAGGCTTTTCTGTGCCGGGAGAGACGCACCGAGGATTGCCACAGCCAGAAGGCCGAAAGGCAGGAGTAGCAAAGCTGATTGCGCAAACCATGCGAGGATCGCCGTCAGCCCGAGAATAACAACGAGTGCCCACACACCCGCCGCCTTGCGCTGCGAAAATGATGCACTCTCCCGGTTCCATTTTTTGTCCAGCAGCGCGATAAGCGAACCGATCCAGGTGACGGGATGGCCGATACGGTTGAACAACCAGTCCGGATAACCGGTCAGGCGTTCGATCACGAGCGACAGGAAAGCGAGAGCAAAGAACATGGGCGAGACAGTATCAGAAAAGGCGCAGGCTGCGATCCGTCACGGCGGCAATCTCGGCAAGGCGCGTCTGATGTTTCCTGACGCACCTGAACCATGGATCGACCTTTCGACCGGGATCAACCCACACTCCTATCCGCATTCGCCCGTTCCCGCCAGCGCCTTCGCCCGCCTGCCGGAACCTGGTGCCGCCGAAGAACTGAAACAGCTGGCGGCAGCGCATTTCGGCGCGCCTTCCGCCCGGCATGTGGCGCTGTCTCCCGGCACCCAGATGCTGATGCCGCTGCTGGCGCAGATTGCGCTTGTCCGGGGTGCCAAGAACGGCGCCGTGCTTTCGCCCGCCTATGCCGAACATGCGCGCACCGCCCGCATGGCCGGGCTGACAATGACGGAGGTGGAGAATATTCACGACCTGTCGGCTTACGATTATGCCGTGGTGGTCAATCCCAACAATCCGGATGGTCGTGTGGCTGATCGCGAAAGCCTGCTCTCGCTGGCCGGATTCATGTGCCGCAAGGACGGCCTGCTCGTCGTGGATGAAGCTTTTATCGAAACAGGTCACGCCGAAACCCTCGCAAACGCCACCGATCAGAACGCGCTGGTCGTCTTGCGATCCTTCGGCAAATTCTACGGCATGGCGGGCGTGCGGTTGGGTTTCGCGATTGCGCATCCTGATGTCGCCACCGAACTCGAAGCAAGGCTTGGTCCGTGGGCCATTTCCGGCCCGGCGCTGCACATAGCGGCTGAAGCTCTGGCGGACAGGGAATGGCAATCATCCATGCGCCTGCGGCTTTCGCAGGAAGCCCGGCGCATGAATGCCCTGCTGGAAAAAGCTAGGCTGAAAATTGCCGGCGGCGCATCCCTGTTTACGCTGGTGCGGGACCATCGGGCCGGCGAACTCTTCGGCCATCTCGGCAGGCGCGGTATTCTGGTTCGTATTTTCGATGAAAGGCCGAACGACATGCGTTTCGGCCTTCCCGGCAGCGAAGCGGAATGGCAGCGCCTCGATGAAGCGCTGTCATCTTTTAATCATCCCTCGAAAGTGTAGGTCTCGATCGACTCCGGCTTCATTTCGATGGAGAAGCCCGGCAACTTCGGCGGCATGTAAGCGGCATTGCGAATGTCGCAGGGCTCGATGAAATGTTCGTGCAGGTGGTCGACATATTCGATCACGCGGCCTTCCTTCGTGCCTGACACCACCAGATAGTCAATCATCGACAGATGCTGCACATATTCGCAAAGGCCGACGCCACCGGCATGCGGCCAGACCGGCAGATTGTATTTGGCGGCGATCAGCAGAACCGCCAGCACTTCGTTGAGGCCACCCATGCGGCAGCTATCGATCTGCACCACGTCAATCGCACCTTCGGCGATAAACTGCTTGAACATGATACGGTTCTGGCACATTTCCCCGGTCGCCACCTTCACCGGGCCGATGGCGGCACGGATCTTGCGATGGCCGGCGACATCGTCAGGGCTGGTTGGCTCCTCGATGAAGAAAGGCTTGGCGAAGGCGAGCTTCTTGACCCAGTCGATTGCCTGATCCACTTCCCATACCTGGTTGGCATCGATCATCAGGTAACGGTCGGGGCCGATCACTTCGCGCGCGATGGTGAGACGGCGGATGTCGTCTTCCAGATCACGGCCGACCTTCATCTTCACATGGTTGAAACCGGCATCGATTGCTTCCTGGCAAAGACGCCGCAGCTTAGCGTCGTCATAACCGAGCCAGCCGGCTGACGTCGTGTAGCAGGCGTAACCCTCGTTCTTCAGCGTCTCGATACGCTCCTTCTTGCCGCTCTCGGCTTGTCTCAGGATCGCGAGAGCGTCGTCGCGGGTCAGCACATCGGTCAGATAACGGTAATCGACAATATCGGCGATTTCTTCCGGGCTCATATCGGCAACAAGCTGCCACACCGGCTTGCCCGCCTTCTTGGCCAGCAGATCCCAGACCGCATTAACGACGGCGCCGGTGGCGAGATGCATCGCACCCTTGTCCGGTCCGATCCAGCGCAGCTGGCTGTCACTCGTCAGATGCCGCCAATATTTGCCGGGGTTCTCGGTGACGGTGGCGAGATCGGTGCCGACCACCAGATGACGCATCGCTTCAATGGCCATGCAGCAAATGTCGTTGCCGCGGCCGATGGTGAAGGTCAGGCCATGGCCCTTCAAGCCCGGCTCGTCGGTGTCGAGAATGACGTAAGCCGCCGAATAATCCGGGTCGGGGTTCATCGCATCCGAACCGTCAAGGCTCTGGGATGTGGGAAAACGCAGGTCGAAAACACGCAGATCAGTAATTTTGGTCATGGCCGGTCACTCGCGGTCAGTGTCAAAGGAAATCGTTCAGTCGTGGTGGAAGGTTTCTTCCATCATTGCCCACCACTCGCCTTCCTTCCGGCTTTCGAGCGGTTGCTGGCAGGGAATGGTGAAAGACCACCATTCCTGGTTCTTGGGGCTTGCGGCTATCTTCGCCATGTCGGCGCTGAAATCGCTGCCATGATATTCCCAATAGCCAAAGAGCAGATTCTCAGGCTCGCGCAGGAAGATCGTATAGTTACGGATGTTGGAGTCGCTGATGAGCGCCAGAACTTCCGGCCAGACGGCCGCATGCAGCCTTTTATATTCTGCGATCATCTCCGGTTTGACGCCTATGACCATGCCCATGCGCTGCATGAAAAACTCCGTTATTGCTTGATGGTGGCGAGCGCCGCGCGCAGCCCGTGTTGCGGCAGGTTCAATCCCAGCCGTTCTGCAGCAGCGATGATCGGGGTAAATCGACGACGCTTCTTTTCATCGTGATTGCCGGCGATATCTGCGAGCCGGTGCGCGAGAAAAGGATTACGCAAACGTTCGCGCAACACAGCGATATAGGCCTCAGCCTCATCTTCCATGCCTTCCGCAACAAAGACCGGCAGAACCTCGTCTCGCCAGAGTGTTTCCAGATCCGCAACGAGGGCGTCGTCGGCCATTGCCTGCCGCACCGTCTCGTCCTTCGCACGCGCATCCTGCAACCAGCGTTCCGCCAGATAGGAATGGCCGAGATTGAGCAGGAAAAGTTTCAGCTTTTCATAGTGATCGAGATCGTCCGTCAGCACCACGGCAGGGTGGGTGCAGGGAAGGACAAGCCCCTCTTGGCTCTCGATCGCCCAGAGTGCATAAGGTTCTGCCACAGCACCAACCGGATCGATCGGCTCGGAGACGATACGATCCACCAGACTGTTGGCGAAACGGCACTTCTCATTCAGATAAAAGGCAAAACCCGCCGGCAATTGCCATTCATCCGCAAGCTGGCGAATGACCTGCTTCAGCCGCTCGCCATTGCGCGGCACAAGCTCGCAGGGGAAGATCGACAAAGGCGCTTCCGGATTGGTCGTGAAGCGCTCCAGCAGCAACATGCACAGCTTGGCCGGAAAGCTTTTCGGAACCACTGTGAAGTCGGCTGCAAGGCTTGGCCCGTCAGTGGAATCCAGCTCATAACCGCGATCGCCCGTGTTGGACAGAATGACCTCGGCCACACAGGCGAGACGCCGCACCTCGGCCCAGTCGGTTGCAGCGGTCAGCGCCCGCGCGACAGCCTTACCCGGAATTTCCTCGTCCACTTCCTGCCCATCGCGAATGCCGCGGATGCGCACAGGATAGGGCGTGCCGCTATTCAGCGCGGCAACACGCTTCAGGCTCTCGGCATTGCCGGTAGTCTGGACAATGGCGATGCGTCCGAGAGCCTCGCCTTTATCCAGCGCCTGCGAAACGAACAAGTCCGCATGCGCCAGAAGAAAGCGGCTGGTTCCGAATTGCAGAATGGGCGTATCGAACGTCATGCGACCTCCACCATGCCCTTGATGACTCCGGCTTTCGGATCGGTCAGTCCGGCGAATTTGGTGGGTACATCGGCGAGCGTCATGCGGTGGGTAATCAGCGCTTCCGGTACCTTGCCTTCCCGCAGCGCCTGCAAAACGCGCTCGAAATCCTCAGGCGTGGCATTGCGGCTGCCAAGCAGCGTCGTTTCGCGCTTGTGGAATTCCGGATCGTTGAAGCTGATATCGCTGGCGACGATGGATACCAATACATAGGAACCACCATGGCCGACAAAGGAGAACCCACGCTCCATGGCCTTCGGATTGCCGGTCGCATCGAAGACCGCATCAAAGAAATCGCCATCGGTGATTTCGGAAAGGCGATCCCCGTCGCCCTCTCCGAGCGCCACCGTATGGGCAACACCGAGATGCTTTTTGCAGAAATCCAGCCGGTCTGTGCGCCCATCGATCATGGTCACTTCGCCGCCATCGAGGACCGCGAAAACCGCAACCGCCATGCCAATCGGGCCGGCGCCGACGATCAGGACCTTCTGCCCCTTTTCGACTGCGCCACGGCGCACCGCATGCGCGCCAATGGCCAGAAATTCGGTCATCGCCGCCTGGTCGAGGCTCAGCCCCTCCGCCTTCAGCACGAATTGCTGCGGCACGCTCAGATATTCGACCATGCCGCCATCACGGTGAACGCCGAGCACACCGATATTGCGGCAGCAATTGCTCTTGCCCTTCAGGCAGGCGCTGCATTTGCCGCAGGAGATATAGGGAATGACAGTGACCACGTCGCCAATGGAAAGATGGCTATCTTCCGGCGCTTCTTCGACCGTGCCGGAAAGCTCGTGGCCCATGATGCGCGGATAGGAAAGATAGGGCTGGTTGCCAGTGAAGATGTGCAAATCCGTACCGCAGACGCCGATGCGGCGAACGCGCACCAGTACTTCACCTTCACCGCGCACGGGCTTGGGCAGGTCCTTGGCGGTGAGTTGACCGGGGGTGTCACAGAAAATCGCCAGCATGCATCACCTGTCGGAAAGGGAATAAAAACGGATGGCGTTGCCGCCGAAAACTGCCGCATGGTCTTCCGCCGGCACGATATCGCGGCAAAAATCCAGCCAGCCCTGATAATCGCCCGCCAGTCGCAACACCGGCCAGTCGCTGCCGAAAATCACGCGGTTTGCGCCGAACAGTTCCAGAATGGTTTCGGCATAAGGCCGTACCGCTTCCGGCCGCTGCTCGCCACGCTCGGTCAACAAACCCGAAAGCTTGCAATAGAGATTGGGCAGAGCCGCCAAAGCGGCCATGTCGCTGCGCCAGTCCCTGTAGTGGCCAGTGGCGATCAACGGCTTTGCACCATGATCAATGACAACGGGCAATTGCGGATGGCGGCGGGCGAAAGACAGGAGATACGGCAGATTGGGCGGTAAAACCAGCGCATCGAACACCAGCCCATGTTGCACCAGCGCTTCCACGGCAGGACCGAGTGCCGGATCATCTATCCAGGCGACATCCTCCATGCCCTGCAGCATGGGGCGCACACCCTTGAAGGCCGGGTGTTTTGCCCGGCGGCCGATTTCCGCCACGGCATCGGAAGACTTCATCTCGACCCAGCCGACCACGCCCTTGATGAAATCGGTCTTTTCCGCCAGCTCCAGCATGAAATCTGTGTCAGCCGCGGTCTCCATCGTCTGCACCAGCACCGTGCCGGAAACCCCGGCAGCGGCCAGCAACGACGACAGATCGGCCGGAAGAAAGTCCCTGTAGATGGCGGCAAGCGATGGCGGCGGCCATTGCCCGGCGCGATTCTTCATCAACCAGAAATGCTGGTGGGCGTCGATGAGCATTGCCTCAGGCCTCTCCGACCGGCACGGGCGCACCTTCGGCAATCAGGCCACGCCTGTGCAGCTCGGACCAGAATTCATCCGGGATCGACTGCTCGAACCATTCGATATTGGAGGCGAGTTGCTGCGCATTGCGCGCGCCGGACACGACCGTGACCGATGCCGGATGGGCCAGCGGAAATTGCAGCGCGGCCGCCTGCAGCGACACGCCCAGCTCCTCGCACACGCCCTGCAGCGCATCGACGCGGGTGAGGATATCGGCAGGCGCATCGGCATAGTTGAACTTGCGGTTGCCGGCCAGAATGCCCGAATTGAATGCCCCGGCAACGACGATGCCAACGCCGCTTTCCGCGCAGCGGTTCATGAAGGTAAGGCTCTGCTGTTCCAGAAGCGTATAACGTCCGGCAAGCATGGCGACATCGATATCGAAGACATCCATGGCATCGTTGACGATCTGCCACTCATTGACGCCGAGACCAACAGCGCCCGTCGATCCTTCCTCACGCAGCTTGCCAAGCGCCCGGAAACCGCCGCCGGTGGTCAGCTGCTCCCAATAATGCTGATGCTTTTCGCCGTGAGTATAGGAGCCGATATCATGCACATAAAGGATATCCGGCTTCAAAACACCAAGCCGCTGCTGGCTTGCTTCGAAGGACCGCAGGATACCGT